>JAQXZJ010000025.1 GCA_029227155.1 Erysipelotrichaceae bacterium | reverse complement strand
CAGCATCTTAAAGATAACTTTGGTAATATAAATATTATTTTTATTGACTTCATGGATCTTTCATTTGAACATCTGAAGAAGTATCATGCCCTTCATGCCTATGTTGAAAACGATATGAAGAAGGCAAAGCGAATTATCTTTTCATTGATGAAGTACAGATGTGTCCAAATTTTGAACTAGCTGTAAATAGCCTATATTCAAAAAGAAAATATGATATCTATATCACTGGTTCCAACGCTTTTTTGTTAAGTGCGGCTTTAGCTACGCTATTTACTGGTAGATATATCGAGATTCATGTCTATCCATTCAGTTTCAAAGAGTATTGCCAATACTATGAAAATACGAATGATATAGGGCAGCTTTTTGAGAAGACCATACCATTAAAGGTGGCTTAGCTGGTTCTTATGCCTGTAATACTGAAAAAGACAGAAAAGATTATATAAAAGAAGTATATGAAACAATTGTCACAAGAGATCTTGTACAAAAGTATTCCTTGACAGATACTTTGGTATTGCAACGCCTAAGCGAATTGCGATATTGGCATACGCTATGCCCTTCTTGGCATGAGAAATATGGATTATGGCAGAGTATATGAAAACATGGCTGCCTTGAATTATTACACAGAGGCTATGATGTCTATGTTGGAAAGATTTACAATCAGCTTATTCTAAATTGAACATTGTTTCAGGAAGAAGATTAGGCGATGCTACAGGTGACAATGTAAGAGAGTGGATTGAAAGTTTGAAATAAAAAAGATATTTAGATTAGCAAAACAAGATAGTTTATTTAAGAAGAATAACGCATAACACTTTAGACAGTAATTATATTACTAATACTTGCTGTTAATCTGTGTAAGTTAGTTAAGAACATACGGCTTAGCTACTTATGCAGATTTTTTTGTTTCTGGTATTCCAAGGGATCTGTTCAATCTACTTACAACAGATGGTATAATTCCTCCACTGGAATTTGTCCTGGTGCACTAGCATTCTTTAACGTTCCAAAGGTAATGGCAGAACCAAATGTTTCTGCTTGGATTCTAGTCACCTTGCCTAATTCTGACATCGATAATGCAACAATTGGAACATCTACCATTTGTGATATGTGTTTGGCACAATCCATTAGACAAGTCACATCTTCCTTTGTTTGTGGCATTACAGCTAATTTTAAAATATCAGGATCATACTGATTCATCTGTTGAAAAATCTGTTGCATTTCTTCAAAAGAAGGCGTTTGTTTAAAGTTATGATGGGATAAAATCACAGGTATTTGTTGTTTATGTGCAAGTGAAATTAACGGTTGTAATACTTCTACACCCATCTGCCATTCTAAATCAATCAAATCCACACATTGAGAAGTGATCACTTGTTGATATAAATGAACATATTGTTCCTTGGTTAATTCGTGATTTCCTCCCTCATTCTGTGTACGAAAAGTTGCTAATAATGGCATCTGTCGTAACTGATTTCTTAATTGTTTTACTATTTCTAAAACCTTGTCTGTATGATCAACCATAACAAAATGATCCATCCGCCATTCTACCAAATCTACCGGTTTTGATTTTGCTAATTGTACTTCTTCCAATAATTCCAATTGATCTTTTCCCACCAACGGAGCACAAATCTTTGGTTTCCCTTCTTTAATACGAACATTACGCACTACAACTTCTTTCATCTATGTCACCCTTTTTCTAGATTTATCATAATACAAATTCGATAAATTGTCATGGTTGATATCAATCAACACATGACAAATATATAGTCTTGTGCTAAACTAAAAATAGTTTCTGCGGATATGGTGGAATTGGTAGACACGCTAGATTCAGGTTCTAGTGAGTGAGAACTCATGCAGGTTCAAGTCCTGTTATCCGCACCAATGGTGTTTAAGAATCAATCGGTAATGATTGATTTTTTTGTAAAGAAACACAAGGTTTTCAATTGATATGTGTTTATGTAATAGTGTATTACAAATTTATCTATAATAAAGGAGAGTAAAATGTCAACCGTACCCAATAAAAATAATCGAATATACTATTTGGATGTTTTAAGAGTTATCGCTTGTTTATCTGTAATTATGGTTCATTCTAGTGCACCATATGTTGTTAAAAATATTGGGTCATTCAATTTTTTGATAGGTAATATTTTTAATAGTATAACCAGAATAGGCGTTCCATTATTCGTTATGATATCAGGGGCATTAATGCTTGATAAAAATTATCAATTTTCAATAGAAAAGTTAATGAAACACATTACTCGAATGTTTGTTTTTTTAGTTTTTGGTCTGCATTTTATAGTATATTTTTTGATATATTCATACAAACTTTAGTTAAACACGAACCTGTTATAATTACCAAAGTTATAAGTTCTTTTATTAAAGGTCAAACCCATTTATGGTTTGTTTACCTAATTATTGGATTGTATTTAATCGTTCCATTATTAAGAATATGGGTAAAAGATGAGAATAAAAAATATGTAGAATACTTTATTATATTATCAGTTATTTTTACATATTTGATTCCTCAAATAATTAACATTGGTAGCAATTTTAGCAATTTGTTTATAACGTTCAATGAAATAATTGAAACGAAATTACAGTTAAAATATGTAGGAGGTTTTGCAGCTTACTTTATTCTTGGATGGTATATCCATAACTATGATTTTAAAAATAATAAAATAATATATGCATTAGGTATTTTAGGCCTTTTTATATCATTATTTGGAACATACTTACTTTCAGTTATCACTGGAACTATAATCCTATTGTATGCAAATTTAAACATAAATGTATTATTTCAATCAGTGGCCGTTTTCACAATTGTAAAAACAAAATTCATTAATAAACAAAAGAATACATTTATCAATTCCATTTCTAAATATAGTTTAGGTATATACGCAATCCATGCATTGATCGTCACAATATTATATATAGTTATCGATAAATTTAATTCCAACTTTGCACCAATTACTATTCTACTTGTATTCACGATATCTTTTACAACCTCATATATTATTTCATTGATTCTTAGTAAGATACCGATCTTAAAAGAAATTGTTTAAACAGATATCAGATTGCTGATATCTGTTTTAATTCTTACAGTAATTTATGCTAAAATAAACAACATAGAAAAGAGGAATTCAATCATGAATGGAACAAGAGCATATGAATTATTAAATCAGATGGGATTTGTAAGAGTTGGTGGATCAAAAGAAGAACGTACAGCCGCTCAAATTTTAATGGATGAAATCCATCAACTAAATCAACCATGTACATTAGAAGAATTCGAAGTAAATGCACAAACCATTGAGCATGTTTGCTTTGAAACCATAACACCAATACAGAAACAATATGAAGTGACTGCCTATGGCTATTCCGGAAATACACCAGAGGGTGGTATTGAAGCTGAGTTTTATTATATGGAAACCATTGGAGAAGTCGATAAGATTCAAGCCAAGGGAAAAATTGTATTGGTCAATGGTTATTTAGGAAGAAAAACATATGAGGCTATTGTAGAAGCGGGAGCCGTTGGTTTTATTACCTTTAGTGGAGATGTCATTGATACTCGCGAAAATAGTGATTGTGACATTCGTGAATTAAGAGATCAATTACAAGAAATTAAAGTATTGCCTGGAGTTCATATGCGAACGATTGATGCTATGGAACTAGTTCGTTCTAATCCAAAAACCGTTCGTATTACTTTAACACAGACGCAAACAAAGTCCCTTTCTCACAATGTAATAGCAGAAATCAAAGGAACAAAGCATCCAGAGAAAGTCATTATTTTTACGGCTCACTATGATTCTGTACCTTTTAGTACCGGTGTCTATGATAACGGTGCTGGTTCTGTAACCATAATGGAATGTTATCGCTACTTCTTAGAACATGCACCAGAACGGACTCTTCGCTTTATTTGGTGTGGTAGTGAAGAAAGAGGATTACTTGGATCTAAGGCTTATGTAAAGGCTCATATGGAAGAATTAAAAGATGTTCAGTTTGTCATCAATGTTGATGTTGGAGGATGCGTATTAGGACATGATGTCGCTTTAGTAACCGCTGCAGACTCTCTTGTTCATACGATTGATTCTTTTGCTAAACAAAAAGGATATTCCCTTGAAGTGAAACAAGATATCTACTCTAGTGATCATATTCCATTTGTAGACCAAGGAATTCCTGCTGTTAGTTTCTGCCGCTTTGGTACTGGACAATCTGCACATATCCACAATCGTCATGATACCATGCTATTTATTAGTGCTGACGCCCTAGAAAAAACAGGAACCGTTGTCTTAGAATTTGCTAAAACGATAAGCAATGCTGTAGCATTCCCATTCAAACGTGAAATACCAAATGATATCAAAGAAAAAATAGATGTTTATCTAGGAAAAACGAAATAAAGACATATCACACACGATATGCCTTTTTTCTTATCCACCCAAATATGCTCTTTTCACATCTTCACTTTGAATGAGTTCTTCACCAGTACCGGATAATACAATATTACCTGTTTCCATTACATATCCACGAT
>JAQXZJ010000024.1 GCA_029227155.1 Erysipelotrichaceae bacterium | reverse complement strand
CTCGTTCCCAAGATTTCACATTGGCATTCATCCAATACTCCTTTTTTCGCTAATTGCATCGCTAAGTTCAATCCTGTTTGTCCACCTAGTGTAGGTAAGATTGCATCAGGACGTTCTTTACGAATGATACGGCTGACGTATTCCAATGTTAATGGTTCCATATAGACTTTATCTGCAATATTAGTATCCGTCATAATCGTTGCTGGGTTTGAGTTCACTAAGATTACTTCATAGCCTTCTTCTTTCAAAGACAGACACGCCTGTGTTCCTGCATAGTCAAATTCCGCTGCTTGTCCAATTACAATTGGACCTGAGCCGATAACCAATACTCGTTTAATATCTTCTCTTCTTGGCATTAGCAGTCCCCTCCTTTTTGCATATCCATCACAAATTGATCATAAACAAAGTTTTCTGTTGAGCCTGGAATACATTCCGGCTGATATTGAATGCTATAACACAAATCCTTTTCGATACGGAATCCTTCCACCGATTGATCTAATAAGTTTCGATGAGTAATTTCCATTCCTTGTGGCATTTTTTCATCTTCTACAACAACATAATCATGATTCTGAGTTGCTGTTTCTACTTTTCCATTGATCAAATTTTTCACTGGATGATTTCCACCATGATGGCCAAATTTCATCTTTTCTGTATGCAAGCCATTGGCTAGTGCAATCAGTTGATGTCCTAGTCCAATTCCTAACATTGGGCATTCACCTTGTAACTGTTGAATCAAAGCAATCACTTCCGTATTCTCTTTTGGATCCCCTGGGCCATTAGAAACCACTATTCCATTTGGATTCATTGCCATAATTTTCTCTTTTGATGTTTGATATGGCACAATCGTTACATTACAACCGTATTGATTTAATTTTCGAATAATATTGTAAGTAATTCCACAATCAATGATCACCACATTAAATTTCGGATTTGGACAGCGAGAATACCATACTTTCTTACAAGAAACCATTGAAACTGGTTGATTCACTGGTTGATAAGCTGACATCTTAGCTAATGCTTCTTCCAAAGGAAGCTCTAAATCACAAATCATAGCTAGCTGTGATCCTTCATCCCGTAATACACGAGTAATCATTCGGGTATCCACATGTGTGATACCCGCTACATCATTTTCTTCTAGTAATTCATTTAATGTTTTGGTATAACGGAAATTAGATGGTTTATCATTGTATTCACGCACCACCAAAGCCTTTGGACCAAAGATTTTTGATTCATAGTCTTCATCAATGATTCCATAGTTTCCAATCAAAGGATATGTCATACACAACATTTGATCATAATAGGCAGGATCGCTCAAAATTTCCTGATATCCTACGACTGATGTATTAAATACCAATTCCGCAATCACTTCTTTCGTTGAACCAAATCCATGTCCAACAAATTCCATTCCATTCTGTAACACCAATTTTCGTTTCATTAGATTCCCTCCCTATAAACAATTTTTCCATCAACAATGGTCATCACACATTTACTTTGTAAATATTTTCCTTCAAATGGAGTAAATTTTCCTTTTGATAGGAATTCTTTTGGACTTACTTTCTGATTTGCATTCAAATGATAGAAAGTTAGATCTGCTTTTTCAAAGTTTTCCACTTCCCCACCTGGTATCTGGAAAATCTCTGCCGCATTACAGCTCATCAGTTCTACCGCTTTCTCTAAACTAATGATTCCCGGTTTGACTAGATAGGTATAAATGAGTGGGAAAGAGATTTCAATGGAAACCGTTCCCATCTTACTTTGATCCATGGTACAGTCTTTTTCTTCTGCACTATGCGGTGCCTGATCGGTCGCAATCATTTCAATCGTTCCATCTAATACACCAGCAAGTAATGCTTGTTGATCCTCTTTGCTACGCAAAGGTGGATTCATCTTAAATCGTCCATGATTTTCAGTAATATCATCTTCACATAGTAATAAATGATGACAAGTTACTTCTCCACTCACTGGCAATCCTTTTTTCTTCGCTTCTCTTAAAGCCTCTACACTTTCTTTTGTAGAAATATGACAGATATGATATTGACATCCCGTTTCTTCTACCAAGTGCAAATCCCGTTGTACCTGTTTATATTCAGAAGCACTATTAATTCCTACTAACCCATATTCCTTGGCTTTTTTGCCATCATGAACAGAGCCACCAGGCTTCAATTCCTCTTCGTCTTCACAATGAGCAATGATAACTCCATTATTCTGATAAACCTTTTTCATAGCTTCTCTCATTGTTTCTTCATCCTGTACACCTACTCCATCATTAGAAAATAAGAAGATTTCCTTTGACATCTCATCAATATCCACTAGCTCTGAACGGCTCTTTTGACCTTTTGTAATCGCTCCGATTGGATATACATGAACACAGGCATCTTTATCAATAATTCTTTGTTCTATTGCTAAATTCTCTAAACTATCCGGAACCGGGTTCAAATTAGGCATAGCAAAAACTGTCGTCACCCCTCCATGGGCAGCGGCATTCGTTCCCGTTTTGATTGTTTCCTTATATTCAAAGCCAGGTTCCCTTAAATGTACATGTGGGTCGATAAAACCAGGCATGATATGAATGCCCGTACAATCAATCACTTCATCTACGTCTTGTTCATCCAATTCAATATGATCTGCAATGATCAATCTTCCCTGCTGATCAATGAGAAAATCTAAATCTTGAAAACGATGTTGATAAAAAAGTTTGCCATCTTTGAATAATCGAATCATATTAACCTCCAAATGCGCGTCTAATAACGGCCATTCTTACATATACACCATTGTGAATCTGTTTGAAAATACGACTCTTATCACATTCTACGACATCATCAGCAATCTCCACATTCCGATTAAATGGAGCTGGATGCATGATGATTGCGTGTTCTTTCATTCGATGAACTCGTTCCATCGTTAAACCGTACAACTTATGATATTCTTCTTTACTAATTGACATTTCTTGTTCGTGACGTTCATGTTGTACCCGTAATAACATGATAATATCCATCTCTTCGATTGCTTGATCAAAGTTTACATATTCATATTGTTCATCACGATATTCTTCCGGACCGCTGATATAACATTTCATCCCTAAGCGTTCCATCACTTCTATATTGGTATGAGCAACCCGAGAATACTTAATATCCCCAACGATTGCAATTTTTAATCCTTCAAATTTACCAAATTCTTGATAAATGGTCATTAAATCTAATAATGATTGGGTTGGATGATCTTTTACACCATCTCCAGCATTCAAAATAGGAATTTGAATCTTTCCAACTAAGTCTTTATAGTATTCATCTTGACGACTACGAATAACAACGGCATCAATTCCAAAACTTTCGAATGTTTTTACCGTATCATAAAAGGATTCTCCCTTTTGTAAACTAGAAGCTGCCGCATTAAAACTAATTACTTTACAACCCAGTTTTTCTTCCGCAACTTGAAAACTATATTGGGTACGAGTCGATGGTTCAAAGAATAGATTCGCAACGATTTTTCCTTTCGCGCTATCTAGTCCTTCTCCTTGTTCCAAACGAATCGCATCCTGCAGAATATTCATAATTTCCTCTTTTGTAAGCGTACTCAGTTGAAGTAGATGTTTCATCCTTCATCCCCCTTTTGCCCAAATTGTCAATATTATACCATGCTTTTTTAAGATTACAAGAGACTCAAGTTAAATTTTTTCCCTGATTTTACCCTTTTTATCATCCTATATTATAACAAAACCCCATTTGCTTTGATGAATAAAATTCTAGTTTTTTTCTCTAATTTCTAAGAAACAATTTTTTTATTTTTTTCTTCTTTTTACCCTTGTTTTCATATCTAAGATTGGTATAATAAGCAAGTATGAAATGCGAGGATTTGGCACATGAACAAAATTGCTTTCGATAGTGATAAATATTTAAAACTACAAACAGAGAAAATCATCGAACGGATCAATCAATTTGAAAATAAACTGTATCTGGAGTTCGGTGGTAAGATTTTTGATGATTTCCATGCGGCTAGAGTATTACCTGGCTATGTTCCAAATAATAAGATTCGTATGTTAACGAAATTGGCAAAGTATGTAGAAATCATCATCGTGATCAGTGCAAATAGTATTGAACAAAATAAGCATCGCAGTGATCTTGGAATCAGTTATGATCAGGATGTCTATCGTTTATTAGATGCTTTTCGTGAATTAGATTTATATGTAGGTAGTGTTGTCATTTCTCAGTTTGCTAATCAGCCTTGTGCTGTTTCCTTTAAAAAGCATTTAGAGAACTTAGGAATTAAAGTATATCTACACTATCCAATTGATGGTTATCCAACCAATGTGGATCATATTGTTAGTGAAGAAGGATTAGGGAAAAACGATTATATTGAAACAACAAAACAATTGATTGTAGTAACAGCACCAGGACCTGGTTCTGGGAAAATGGCTACTTGTATTTCGCAATTATATCATGATCATAAACGGGGAATTCAATCCGGATATGCAAAATTTGAAACTTTCCCAATCTGGAATTTACCATTAAAACATCCAGTCAATTTAGCTTATGAAGCTGCTACTGCAGATTTAAATGATGTAAATATGATTGATCCATTCCATTTAGAAGCATATGGACAATTGGCAGTCAATTATAATCGAGACGTAGAAGTATTCCCAGTATTAAATCGTATTTTTGAACGGATTCAAGAAGAATCTCCATATAAATCTCCAACCGATATGGGAGTTAACATGGTAGGATATTGTATTTCGGATGAAGAAGCTGCGATTGAAGCTAGCAAAAATGAAATCATTCGACGCTATTATCATGCTTTAATTTCTTATAAGTTGGGAGAAATTGAACTGGATGCTGTTCAAAAAATTGAATTATTGATGAATCAAGCCAATGTAACTTCCAATGACCGTCATGTGGCTTTGGTGGCTCGAGACAAAGCAGAGCGTACTGGTTTCCCTGCCATGGCTATTGAATTGCCAGATGGTACGATCGTAACTGGTAAAACTTCTCCTTTATTTGGACCTAGTGCTGCGGTTATTCTCAATGCATTAAAAGCATTAGGCGGTATTGATGCCAAATTGCCATTGATATCGAAACGAGTGGTGGAACCAATTCAAGCTTTAAAGGTTGATGCCTTAGGTAACCATAATCCTCGTCTACATTCTGATGAATTGCTGATTGCTTTAAGTATTGCGGCAACAACTAATCCATCTGCAGAACTAGCTTTAAAGCAATTACCAAAACTCAAAGGTGCGGAAGGACATTCCACTGTCATTTTACCAGTTGAAGATGCCAATATCTTCCGAAAATTGGGAGTAAACATGACGTGTGATCCTCATTACCATCGAAAAAAACTATATCATAAACGTTAAAAGAATCCATTCACGAATGGATTCTTTAATTTCCCCCAGGACCGTCTTTGCGTTTCCTTTTATCTTTTTGCGATTTCAAATGGGTATTGGTCCATTGATTATTCCCCGCATCTTTTTTTCGTGGTGTTGTCCCACTTTGTTTCTGTTGTTTCATGCTGCAAACCCAAAGTATTGCAATAATCCAACATATAAGGCAACGGAGAA
The DNA here is from genome assembly GCA_029227155.1 of Erysipelotrichaceae bacterium. Lineage (GTDB taxonomy): Bacteria > Bacillota_I > Bacilli_A > Erysipelotrichales > Erysipelotrichaceae > RGIG4607. Next base: position 11,615 of record JAQXZJ010000024.1, on the reverse strand, counting down.
CAGTTCTTTATCATTTCTAAGTTTTTCTGCATCATTAATATTAGTCAAATAACCGAGTTCGACCAAATTTGCAGGCATTGTGGTATGTTTTAAAACATAGAGTTCAGGATCTACATGTATCAGATTATCCCGCATCTGTACAACATCGACCAAAGCCTGTAATAAATGCTCCGCCAACCAATTTGCTTGAGTATAACGTCTATAGATATATACTTCACTTCCATTGAGATTTACATCTTCACTATAATTGCAATGAATACTTATAAAATAATCTGCAGGCCAATCATTGGCTAAAGTGACCCTAGTTTGTAAGGAAGTAGCCATATCTGTTCCGATGACTTCATCAATCGTATTTCGAGACATTCTTACTTCAAATCGATCATCCATTCGTAAAATATCCGCAAGTCCCTTTCCTACTTGGAAATTAACATCCGCTTCTACAAGGCCATTCGCACTTGCACCAGCGTTGATCGTTCCAAGATTATGACCCGGATCAATAAATATCCGAATTGTCATCCATTTATCCTCTTTTCTATTCTATTGTATTGTTTCAAATAAAAATTATGCCTTGATTGAAAAAGCTGTTTTCCATTGTTATAATAAAGAAAAGCTGAAAGTTGGTGGATCATGAAAATACAAGAGTCGGCAGAGAATTATCTTGAAGTCATTCTCATTTTGCAAAAACAGAAAGAAAAAGTTCGTGCCATTGATATTGTAAATGAACTCGGTTATTCAAAACCAAGTGTTAGTGTTGCGATGAAAAACTTAAGGGAACATGGCTATATCCAAGTGGAAGCGGATGGTAATATTTTTTTACTAACAAAAGGAAGAGAAATTGCAGAACGGATCTATGAACGTCATACTTGTTTAACCAATTGGTTATGCCGAATTGGAGTAGATCCTCAAATAGCTGCTGATGATGCTTGCCGAATGGAACATGTCATTAGTTCAGAAACATTCGAAGCAATCAAAGCATATGTTGAACACTAGCCAGGAATCTCCTGGTTTTTTCAATCAAGAAAGGAAGATATCATGAAATTTTTACACTTGTCTGATCTCCATTTAGGAAAAAAAGTGAATGAGTTTTCAATGCTAGAAGAACAAAATCACATCTTGGCTCAAATCACTGAATGTGCTATACAAAAACAAGTGGATGGTATTCTCATTGCTGGTGATGTCTATGATAAGGCAATTCCTCCAGTTGATGCCATTCAGTTATTTGATACCTTCCTAAATCAAATGGTTCAACGTCACATTTCTTGTTATATCATTAGTGGAAACCACGATTCTAATGAACGTTTAGCCTTTGCCTCTTCTATATTAAAAAAACAAAAGATCTATCTTTCAACCGTCTTCAAAGGTACATTATCTCCAATTACGTTACAAGATGAATATGGTCCTTTGAACTTATATTTGTTACCATTTATCAAACCTGCATATGTAAAACCTTACTATCCAGAGGAAACGATTGAAACCTATCAAGATGCCATTCAACAAATCATCAATCACACCCCAATTGATCCAACACAAAGAAATATCCTGGTTGCTCATCAATTCATCATGGGAGCCTCTCGTTGTGAATCGGAAGAATTATCTATTGGTGGTTTAGACCAAATTGATGCTTCCATCTTCTCTGCGTTTGATTATGTTGCTTTGGGTCATCTTCATGGGCCCCAATGGATAAAAAAGGATACCATTCGTTATTGTGGAACTCCATTAAAATACTCTTTTTCCGAAGTAAATCACACCAAAACGGTAACCTATCTTGAAATCCAAGAAAAAGGTACCATTCTTTTTGAATGTATACCTCTAGTAGCCAAACATGATTTACAGGAAATTAAAGGCAGTTATTTAGAAGTAACCGCAAAATCCTTTTATGAACATTTAAATACAGATCATTACTTCCATATTACGTTAACAGATGAGGAAGAAATTTTTGATGCGATTGGGAAATTACGCACGATTTATCCAAATATCATGCGTTTAGATTATGACAATTTACGTACGAAACAAAGTCAGGCGATTGATGGATCTTCCGCAATCAAGCAGCAAACTCCTTTGGAACAGTTCCAAGATTTTTATCAATTACAGAATAATCAACCATTAACGGAAGAACAACAACAATATTGCCAAACAATCATGGAAGAGATTTGGGAGGAACAAAAATGAAACCCATTCGATTAACAATGTCCGCTTTTGGACCTTATGCACAAGAAATAACCATTGATTTTACCAAACTTGGTCAATCAGGTCTATATTTGATTACCGGAGATACCGGTGCTGGAAAAACAACGATTTTTGATGCAATTACTTATGCATTATATGGAGAAACCAGTGGGAACCACCGGGATGCGACCATGATTCGCAGTCAATATGCGGATTCGAAAACTCCAACGTATGTGGATTTAACCTTTGAATATCAAAATCAAGTATATCAAGTTCATAGAAACCCTGAATATAGTCGTCCAAAAGATCGTGGAGAAGGTACAACCGTTCAAAAAGCAGATGCTACTTTAACTTTTTTTGATCAACGACAACCAATTACCAAATCCAAAGAAGTAACCAAGGCAATTACTAACCTGATTGGTTTAGATTGGAATCAATTTACTCAAATTGCAATGATTGCTCAAGGTGATTTTCTAAAGCTTTTGTTTGCTAAAACAGAAGAACGCAGTAAAATCTTTCGTGAAATTTTCAAAACACAACCGTACCGTGAGTTTCAGGAACGGTTAAAAAACGATGCCTCACAATTGAATCAACAGATGATAGCGGTTAAACAAAGTATTATGCAATATATCAATGGAATTCAAATGGATGATTCTAATCCTTATTTTGTTAATTTCAAACAAGTACAGCAACAACAGAACTATTCTTCGATTACAACCGTAATAGATGATTTATTACAATGCAATCAATTTGATAAACAACAATGGGAAATGATTCAACAGCAATTACAACAAGTGGAACAGCAATTATCAGAAAATGATAAACAACGCTCACAAGCAGAAATGATCCAAAAGAACCAACAAGAACTACAACAGGTTGAACAATGTCTTCTATTGCAGTTGCCTAAGCAACAGCAATATCAACAAGCATACCAACAAAGTTTACTCAAACAGCCTTTGCGAGATGAATACCATCTAAAAATTGAACAAGGCAAACAACAATTGTTACAATATGATGAATATCAACGTTATCAACAACAGTTGCTAGTTCTCCAAACACAGAAACAACAAAAAGAAAAGAGTATCGATCAACTTAAGCAAGATTTTAGTACTCTTTCGCAAATATTAACGGAACAAAAGAATCAACTTGTACGATTGAAAGATGTAGAAATGGAACAAGTGACCCTTCAACATCAAGAACAAGCTCTTAATCAAAGACAAATGGAGCTGAATCAGATTCAGAAGCAATATCAAAACTATATCCAATTAGAAAACCAACTCAAACAGAAACAAGAAGACTATTTACAACAATATCAAGTTTATCAAAAGCAACAAGAACTGTTCCAGCAAGCAGAATCGAATTACTATAGCCAACAAGCAGGTATTCTGGCAATGAATTTACAAGAGAATGAACCTTGTCCTGTGTGTGGTTCCATTCATCACCCGAATAAGGCAGTGCTTTTAAAGGATGCACCACAAGAAGCTGAATTAAAGCAATTACAAAAGCAATTACAAAAGCAACAACAAGTTGTTGCAAAATGTAGTGAATATGCATTTGAACAAAAAGGTAAGAAAGATACCGCTTATCAGGAACTATTAAGAATGATACAATCGCAATGGCGATTACAATCCATATTGGAATTACCTTCATTATTAGACACAGAAATGACTTCTTTGATTACACAGCTACAGCAGATTGCTCAACAAAAACAGAGCCTTCTTCAAAAGGTAAAAATCAAACAGCGATTGGAACAAGAGATTCCTCAACAAGAAAAAAGAATAGAACAATTACAATTGAATATCCAACAGATAGAAAAACAAATCTTATCATTCACTCTGGAAAGTAAAAACATCAGTGAAACAATGAATCAATTAGTGAATTGTCTTCCTTTCCCTTCTAAGCAGCAAGCACAGCTTCAGTTACAAAAATGGCAGATGCAGAAACAACAAATTGAACAAGAATTGATTCATGCTCAAAAAGAGTATGAATCCTTTGAAAAGGAAATTGCCACGATGCAAACAAAGAAAGATCTGTTAGTCAAACAGATACAAGAAAGTCCGGTATTAGATTTTCAGCAGTTGCAACAATTCCATCAGGAATTGATGTTGAAGAAACAGGGAATTGTACAGCAAAAGGATCAAATACATCTCCGTTATACAACCAACCTTTCTATTTATCATGCTTTAGAAAAACAAAGAAAACAAATGTCTGAAATAGAAAACAAGTGGAATATGGTTCAGTCGCTTGCAAATACTGCGAATGGGAAAGTTTTTGGAAAAGATAAGATTATGTTAGAAACCTATATTCAAATGACTTATTTTGATCGCATCATTGCTCGTGCTAATACCCGCTTCATGGCTATGACAAATGGACAGTATGAATTAAAACGGAAAGTAGAATCGGGAAATCGTCAAAGTCAAAGTGGTTTAGAATTAGATGTAATCGACCACTATAATGGAAGTGAGCGGAGTGTCAAAAGTTTATCTGGAGGTGAATCTTTTAAAGCATCTCTTTCTCTTGCCCTAGGATTATCAGATGAGATTCAATCCTCTGCTGGTGGTATTCAAATTGATACTTTATTTGTAGATGAAGGATTTGGTTCTTTGGATGAGGAATCTCTAAATCAGGCAATTGATGCACTATTACATCTAACTCAACAAAATCGTTTGGTGGGAATCATATCCCATGTTTCTGAACTAAAAGAGCGAATTCCAAAACAGATTGTTGTGCAGAAAAGTAAAACTCAGGGCAGTACGATTACTATTGAGATTTAACAGGCACTTTTGTGCCTGTTAATTGACTTGTGAGTGTACATAGTATATACTGTGTATGCATGTCAATCTGGGGATGTCTTGGTTTCGACAGGGTGACGTTGGATTTGGGCTGCAGTGGTGTGACTACCTAAAGGTCAACAAAAAAATAACTGGAAACAATCAATTAAGTTTCGCTGCTTAGTTTACTCGACATAGAGTCCGCAGCCGTCTAGGTGGATATGCCTTGGGATCCATCATAGGTGCAAGATACTGAGGATAAGCATTACATGATCCTCCAGTTGTGTAGTGATGAAAACTTCATGGAGAACCATACATATTCTATTGTTTGTCATAGAGTGTATGTGTAATAAGGCAAACTAAACTGTAGACGCCTGAATGTGGGACTCATTTTGGACAGGAGTTCGATTCTCCTCATCTCCACCATGTAACACATTAAGCCTTTGAATAAAGGCTTTTTTTATGTTTAAATATGTTATAGGGAAAAATTTTTCTAAATTTATCAATCATTCATCTTCTTTTCTACCCATCAAATGAGTATAGGTTTTTTTCGTCATATTAGAATCCTTCAACAACATTCCATCTGCACTTAGAACCAATTACACCTATATCAGACAGTCCTAAGAGCGTCAGAGAAGTTCATACGATTGGCAAAAAAGAGGCAAGTACAATAAATAAAACATAACTGGTCAAATATCATTATGCATAATAAAAAGCTTCTGATTCTAATATAACCTAGAGTTCAGAAGCTTTATTCGCGAATGGGTCTAGGCCTCTGTTAATGCCACCTACAGGTTTGAATCTGCAAGCTTTTGGATAGTCCTTCAAACATGAGTTTATATCATCTTTACTAACCCATCCTCTTAACTTTTTAGCACTCAAACATATTCACACGATCAGTTATCTATTTTTATTAAACTAGAATTAATTTTTATCTATTCCCCTGTTGTATCATCATATAGTTTATTTATTTTACAGGTATAATGCATATCACCGCTTTCCCATGCTTCTTGTAATTCTTTGAAAAAAGAATCAAATACAATCCATTTTTTGTCTTTTGTAAGATGTCTCTCAAAGCGATAACTAATATCTTTTTCATCATACAATGACATATCATCATATATTTCTAAAAAGATTGTTTCAACAATGTTTTCTCCATCGTAATATACTGGATAATGTGATGGATAAGGTGGCATGCACGAAATTACAATTTTTGAATTTAGAAAATTCATAATCTCTTCAAGTGTTTTACCATAAACACCATCCTCTATATAATTTTCGAGTGGAATCGAAGTTTCAATTTGTCTTTTTACTAAATGACCATTTACAACCCAAAATCTTTCTTCGTAATATCCGTTCTCTATTCCGTCTTGCCGACATGTAACGATCTTAGTAGTAGTATCATACACTTCATTTTTTACAGCAGATTGACAGCCAAAGAGAATAAATACTAATAAAAGTAATATTGTTTTTTTCATAATATCATTTTTCATATGTCATAATTTTAAATAAATGAATATGAATCCTTTCTATTTACTTCTATATTTCTGTCCATGAAGCTCCATTAAATTTGCTCGTTGTAATAGTTAAAATCTCGCTATAGCTTAGTGATGCACGCAATCTAAATTTCATTGTAATGCTATTTCCGAAATCCGCATCTGCCTCAATAAAATAGAAAGCATCTGCAGTGCTAGTCGCATATTCAATTGGTTTTACAGGATAAGTTTGATGTTTCATTATTTCATTAAATGTAATATTAGAAATACTATGAAGTCGAGGATTAGATGTTGTAGAAATGGTTGCTTTAAACTTGAAACTCATTTTTGCCGTCTTTCTAGATGTGGATTCTGTATAACTAAGTGAAGCAGTCCTGGTATATGTTCCATATCCCAATTCCTCTTTACTAGCTCTCAAAACAGTAGGTGTTTCTTCAATAGGTGACACTTCTAATTTAACCATATTATTTTCTTCATCTACAAATGTTCTTGAATATCCCTCTGGATTTTCTACATCTAGCACAATAAATATTTCTGTACTTTCTCCATTCTCAGCAAATACTGGTAGTGTAACAATGGAAAAAAGAATTGAAACACAAAGCAAATATTTGATAATTTTTTTCATAAACTATCTCCTTTCTCTTATGATTTAGTCTTTAAAATTTGCGTTTAATAACATGACTTTTCAATCTCCATTTTTATACCTTGAAATACACATGTGTCGACACCTCCATTAGATTTATAAAACTCTATTTAGAAATAGTACAAGAAGGATTTGTTTCCGCTGTCTCGTTCACAATGTATTTGTCATAGTACAAATCGAAAATGATTGCATTACCATCACTATTTAACACATCTTTTGAAATATATCCTCTTTCTAAATAAGGATATACATTAGAATAATCTTCAATAGACGGAATCATTATATAATGATCTCCATCTATATATGGTTTTCCTAAGCTTAATCCTTCAAATTCATGTTGCGCATTTTCAAAATTATATAAATCTTTAGCTAATACTTCTTCTATATCTTCAAAGTCAGAAACAGGTGTAATAATAGTTAACTGATGCTTTACAAGCAATCCATCTTCCACCCAATAGGTATCTTCCATGATTCCTTCTGTTCCTTTTAAAACTTCCCCATTTACTTCTTGGGTACTTTTATAAGGATGTGTACAAATCATTATTTTTGTGTCTTTATTGTAGTTGGTTTTAGACGAAGTACATCCTACCATTATAAAGATAAATAATACAATGAGTAACCTTTTCATATTAGCTCCTTCCATACTCGGTCATATCCACCACAGCTTTCCCAGAATCATCATTGTATAAATAATAGTACATATCTAAAAAGCGAACATATTGGTCCCATGTTTGTACAGCATTTTTTGCGTAAGCATACGCATACGCAGCTGATGAACTTGTTGCTTGAGCACGTTTAATACTTGGATGCGTAACTGATGGAAAATTCGATAATTCTGTGAAATCACTAACATACGTAATTTTTGGATATGTGTTATCAGTATAAATAGTAAACTTCACTTGCCAAGCAGCTTTAAACACGACTGGATTAACTCCTGTGGATGGAACTTTAAGTGTTTCTGAATAACGCACTGTTCTTGTATAAGTGCCTGGAGCAAATTCTTCAGTTCCAATAGCACGAGTTTTCAAGTCATTAACGTTGATTGAAACGGATTTATCCATTGGATCTAAAACCTCTAATGTCATTATGCAATCTTCGTCTGTTATGGAAGTGTAATAATTTCCATTAGGTAATAAAGGGACTTCCAAAGTATAACTTTTTGTTTCTTGATGTTGTTGATCGGTAGCATTAATTGGCATTGTCATAGATAGAAATAAAAACAAAACTAATAAAACTGAATTACATTTTTTCATAATAAATGAACTCCTTTTAGAAAAATTTCTCATTATTGTTCTTTCTTTTTACCATAACTGTTTGTTCTTTAAATAATTTTTAAATTCATATAGCTAGAAAAATCTCCATTTTTATTCCTTGAAATACACATCAGTCTATACCTCCATTAGATGATACAATTGTCTAGCATTTCGCTTCTGTAATTATATAGTAACAAATAATCCTCAATTGTCAATAACATTTGTATTTTATAGGTATTTACATTTTTATATTGAATGATATATTGTTATCATGGAGTTGATTTTCATGGCAAGACTTGCGAATGGATTCTTAAAATTGGAAATGCTATTGCTAAAAATCATAAGTGTTGGCGATTGTTATGGCTACCAATTGGTTCAAGATCTAGCAATGCTTACCGATGATTTTTTGCATCTAAAAGAAGGAACGATGTATCCAATCTTATATAAGTTGCTTGGAGATGGTTACATCAGTGACTATAGAGTTCTTGTTGGTAAACGTTTAACACGTGTTTACTATCGTATTACGCCTAAAGGATTAGAATACCTGCAACAACTTGAACAAGAATATCGAAAATCAATTATGAAAATTAATAATGTATTAGAATGGGAGGGGCATAAAAATGAAGCAAGCAGCGAAGAAATACCTGAATGATTGTAAACATGAATTAGTATTTACAAAAAGCTATGACAAAAATTTATACAAAAATATTGTATCACAAATAGAGGAATACGTATCTTCTCATGATGGTGTTACCTATGAAGAACTATGTAATAAATATGGTTCCCCTTCAGATATGGCATTTCATTCTTTACAATCGTTTGAAGAGAGAGACATCATAAAAAAAACAAACACATATTCTCTACATAAGAAGTTCATTATAATTGTTGTTTTAGCACTTTTCGTATTTTTAGGTCTCGGAATTAAAATCTATTATGATATTCAGTCTATGAGGATTATTACAGAAGAAATCACTATAGAATAGAAACAGGGAGGTTAACAATGAAAAAATTAATTTATTTGGTTTTAACAACTTTATTATTTTTATCATCTATCACTTGCATTTCAGCAAATAATTCTATTACTAATAAATATATAGAAGAAACATTCGATGACGGATCCTATATTGAAATCGTTATTGAAGAAACTAATCCATTGACAAGGGATGCTACAACTAAGACAGGAAAGAAAACCGCAAATTATAAAGATAGTAACGGTAATATACTTTGGTCATTCTATGTGTCAGGCATTTTTAAATACGATGGAGAAACAGCTACTTGTACATATTCAGTTGTAAATGCTTCTAGTTATTCAGATTATTGGAAGATTGATAGTAAAAGTGCTAGTAAAACAAACGCAACAGCCAATGGAAGTTGTACAGCCAAAATGTATACACTTGGTATATGTACAAAAACGGTAACCAAATCGTTATCATTAACATGTAGTCCAGATGGTACATTATCATAATTTACTACAATTCTAGCAAAGGCATAGTTTCTAGATCATAGTTACTAGATTCTATGCCTTTTCCTATTGAAAATTTTTATATTAACCACGAAAAGATATGAAGAATTAGTACTATATTTAAGACAAATGATAGAATGACTTCGAAACTTGAATTATCCAGGTTTCTTAACTATTTATTAAAATTTATAAAGGAGTTATTAGTCATGCTATAAAGAATACACTAATAAACAATGATTTTAAATAGAAGAATCAGTTGCATCAAAGATGATACCAATTAACAAAAACATGTATTCAAAGAGGTTGTTACAAATCTAGTACAGCCTCTTTTTTATTGAAAAAGTTATTGACAATTATATCGAGACTCGATATATTATAGATAGAACCTCGATATATCGAAGTAGAAGGGTGAGGATGCCTATGAATAGTAAAATCAAACGAATCTATGTACCTATGACGGAGAGTGGCTTTTATATATTATTCTGTCTTCAGCAACCACAACATGGCTATGGAATTAGCCAACAAGTCAAGCAAATGACTGGTGGAGAATTAATTATCAGTGCAGGAACGATGTATGGAACACTTTCTAAAATGGAAAAAGATGGACTGATAGCATTTGATAGAGAAGAAGAAAAAAGAAAGCTTTATCGTATTACTGCGCTTGGAGAAGAAATTTTAAATCTTGAAATCAAACGGATAGAACGCTTGTATAAAAACAGCAAAGGAGTGAAAATAAATGAATAACAAAAAAACTGTAATACGCTTTTTTACCATTGCGGATTATGAGGAAGAAGAAGTTTGGCTACACAATCAACATAAAAATGGTTGGAAACTAATGAAGATGATCCCACCATGTTTCTTTGTCTTTGAAAAGTGTACGCCGGAAGATGTAACATACCGACTGGATTATAAAAACAATACAGAGACTAGTAACTATTTTCAGATTTTTAAGGATTATGGATGGGAATATATTGGACAATGTATTGGATGGCTATATTTTCGCAAATCTTCATCAGAAATAGATTCTGAGCAGGAAGGTGAAATATTTTCTGACAACGAATCAAGGGTTGATATGATTAACCATGTGGTAAAAACACGTTTGCTTCCAATTACGATAATCTTTCTTTGCTGTGTGCTTCCGAATTTCCTTAGAAGCATAACAGACAGTGACCCTATTGCTACTGTGTTCACGATCATCTTTTCTTTCTTAACAATACTATATATTTATCTAGTTATTTATTGTGGTTTAAAACTGAGAAAACTGAAGAATAAATATAGTAATAACTGATATCGTTTAGCTCCCATAAAGGGAGCTTTATCATCTATGATAATGTTAGAAGTATTTCTCATAAGCAATCACAACATCACAACCAATCGCAAGTTTACAACATATAAAAATTAAGTATTCTATATAATTGTAAAGAGATTTCTGAAGGAAATCCAAATGGAGGAAATCGTGTGAAGAAAATTGTGAAAGTATTACCTTATTATGAACCAAGAATGTGGGGAGGATCTAAACGCTTAATTGAAGAATTCCATTATGTTACAGATATCAAACCTGTGGGTGAAGTCTATAATGTTGTAGCATTACATGGGCATGCGGATTGCCTAGTTCCTGAAATGGATATGATGTTATCAGATCTATATAAAGCAAAACCTGAATGGTTCAACTGTGACACAGAAGAATTACCAATACGTGTCAATATCTTAGATCCGTCGGATCGTTTATCCATTCAAATTCATCCAACAGATGAATTCGCAAGAACATATAATGGTGGTCGTGGTAAACCAGAAGCATGGGTTATCTTAGATGCTCCAGAAGAT
>JAQXZJ010000023.1 GCA_029227155.1 Erysipelotrichaceae bacterium | reverse complement strand
CTTTTTTATCTTCTTTTTTTATAAATGGAGCTTTCGCTTCATCTGATAAATAATCAAGATTAGAAATCTCCGGAATTTTAAATGTATCTAATAATTGATCCATAGAATGTAACTTCCCTTGAATCTCACTACGCATTTCTTGGGTTTGTGTCGTTAAACGGTTAATTTCAATAAACACCATTTTAGCAGATCCCAATGCTTCTTGAATAATTAAATCCGCATTTCCTTGTGCAGTCTCAATAATCAGATTCGCTTCTTTTAAAGCCAATCGTGAAATCTCTTCAGCTGCTTTCTCACGCATTGATAATTCATTAATCAACATCTGATATCGTTGTTTTAACATAACCAATTGTTCATTCGCTGCTTTAATTTGCGTTTGATATCGTGATATCTGGTCATGCAACATTTGATTTTCAGCTTTTAAGCTTTCTTTCTCTTCATCCTGTTTTAAGCGTTCATAATCATGTCTTCGAGAACGAAAACGACTGTCTACCGTCATCACGAATCACCTCCCGCTATTGATACTGATTCACCCGAATGACAATATTTCCTTTTTTTGTTATTGCCAATTCTTCTAGGATACGAAATCTTCCTACCTGTCGAATCGAAACAATATCATTATTATGGCATAAATCACTGCATTCGACAAGACTATCATAATTCTTACGCACATTCCCTATTCGAATCATCTGTTGTGCTTTACTACGAGATACATGTGCCAATTCACTAACAATTGCATCCAAACGATAACTGCTCGTTGTAATTTGTAGCGTACGATATCGATAAACAGGCTCGATCCATTGATTGCTTCTAACAAAATGTACAGTAAGTTGATGAATCTGTGTAAGATTCTGTATACAATAGTCTGCAATGGTTTCTTTGGTATATACCACAATTTGATCATTATTAATCCAAATATCACCAAATTGATCTTTCTTTAGTCCTAAAGCCATCAATGCTCCATAAACATCTCGATGGGTCAATTTGACAAATTCTTGTCGTACCTTTGCTGTTAAACATACAACCTCTTGCGTTTCATCACCTAGAATCAAACATCTAGCAATCGTTTCCTCAAATTCAGGCACTAAACGATAGTTAATTCTTTTACCATAATAGCGTTTTACTATTTCTTGTTCTACAGGAGTTAAATAATTACTACAAATCGTACGATAGGACACTTCATGGATACGTGCATAATCATCTAAACGTCTAAGAAAAGCATCATATCCGTTATAATGTTCATTTATCATTAATCTTCGTCAAATGAAATTTCACCAGCAACACCGACATTGACAGGTGTACATAAAATAGCATCACGATCAATTTGTTTGGTTGCGCCACTTAAACCATAGGTTACACCTTGCAAAAAGTCAATCGTTCTTTGTTTGTATTCCAAAGACAATTTTTTCAAATTTACCACAGCAGCTCTACGTTCTTTCAAATGCTTTGCGATTTCTTCTACTTCATCAAAAGAACGAGGTTCAAACATTACGATATTTGCTTCTGAAGCAGCCATTCTTGTCTTTGGCTTTTCATATTTGCTGATTGATTTTGCCTCTTCTTCATCCACTTCCAAGTATTGTTCTGTTTCTTCTTCTTCATCACTATATGTGAATATATCTTTAAATTTATCTTTGATACTCATCGTACATACCTCCACTTTTTTATATTATAACATACAAATAAAATAAAATAGATAGCAAACTGTTGCTTTTGTAAGAAATAATTAGTCTCCAAAATCATTTTGATAAGCAACAAAACTGCAAGAATGCACACCAGGAATATTTTTTATACGAATATTCATTTCCGCCTGTTTATTAACATCCTTTACTTCTATCTCATATGTCATTTCATAATCATCGCCATAAGCAGTTAAGGAACGTAATTTCTTTTGTGGTAATGCATCGATTTCTTTTGTTAAGGCTTCATAAGCTTCATTTGAATACTTAATAATCAGTAAATACCGTTTTGATAAACGGAAACCATATAAATAACAAGCTACAAACAACAACCCAATACCTAAACTACCTAAAATAGAAGGTAAATACATACCTGCACCTGTCATGATTCCGGCTCCAATTGCCCAAAACATAAATGCAGTATCTAATGGTTCTTTCACAGCAGTACGAAATCTTACAATGGACAATGCACCGACCATACCTAAGGATAATGTAATGTTAGAAGAAATGGTTCGCGTAATAATTGAAGTAACCATTGCTAACATTAGAATGCTCAAAGCAAACGAATTTGAATAGACTACACCAGTATACGTTTTACGATAAACATAAATAATAAATAAAGCAATCATGCAAGATACAAGAATAGATAATAATAATTCAGGTAAAGAAATCACTCCTGTTAAATCAAGCATGATACGATTGAATAAATCTTCCATTTTGTTTTCCTCCCATTATTTTCTTCCAGCACATCTGGCAAATTTACTAACAGCTTCTCTACGTAAAGGAACAGTACTTAGAATTCCAGCGATACTAGTTGGTAACACTTCATTGTACTTTACTTCTAGTACCTGTAAGTGAGAATCTAGAATACCTTGCCCTCCATTTGTTATATTCCACAAATCCGTATCATAGACCCCTGAATGAATCAAAGAATCAAAAGTAATACGAACATCAGAAATTGGATATGTAAATGCGACTCGATGATATTTAACAACCACTGAAGGGATGAAATGTTTAATTCGAATCATACTTATAAATTCCTGTAATAAAGAGTCATTGCTCTGTATCTCATCCGTTTTCCCTGCAATCAACAAATCTGCAATTTCTTTTGTAATTTTTGTCTGTCTTTTTGCTGTCATGTTGTTATGTTTCATTTTCTTTTCTAAACGAATAAAATCAAAATTGTCATCATAATATCGTATTCGATATTTGCTTCGATAAAGCACACCATCCATTTTTTCATAATATGCTTCTGAATCAAGCGTATCAAAATATAGACTAGTAATCAGATATGAGCCATCTTTTGAATGCTGATCCGTCTTTAAAAATGCTTCTAACTGTTTTTGTAATGCTAAAGCATCAACATCATGTATCATATATTTAATTTCATATCGATAATTCATCTGTATCACCCAAAATATTTCTTATATTCCGCATCACTCAAATGAAAATATGATTTGGCTTGCTTCTTAATATAAGCATCTCTTTTTTTACAATAATATTTCAACTCATCAACTGCATCTATCCATTGTTGATACGTATAATTCCATCGTTTACGATCTCGTTTAATTTCTGGTTCTAACATACTGGTAATCTCATCAATTCGTTGTAAAACGATTTTTTGATTCCAAGTATTTTTTAGATTATAACTTAATCGTTCAACAAACAAGGAACGAAATTCAGCATTTTTCATTAAGTTTCTTAAAATGGTAGTTGGATAATGATTAAACGTCATACCGCTTGGATCAGTTGTAAATTGAAAAAAATTATTTACATAGTTATAAAAAGCAAAATCTAAATCATAGAAAATGTAGTGGAAACGACCATCTTCTAAATATGGATTAGCAAACATCCGGCAGTTTACAATATCGTTATTTGTAGTCCAGATAACACCTATCCAATAATCAATACAATTTTCTACATCAATCATCGTCTTTACTTTTTCGTAGTTTTCTTTTTTAGACAAATCATGTGTAGATACAAAATTAACTAAAGCATTATAACGCTTTTTATTACCAGATTTATAAGTACCATCGATTCTAACAATATCAGTATTTGCTTCATTTGCTTCAATATTGTAATGATTCGCTACAAATACTTCATCCACTTTTTCCCGAATGAAATAGATGCCCCAATATTTTCCATTGATATATAAAATAATCGGTTTATATGCTTGTACATCCACCTCAGTATAATCATCCATTAACGAGGTTCCGACAATGTCTCGTATCATACTCATCTCTTCATCTTGTGAACCTGTTCTTAAGACAAAAGATTGATAATAACTTGAATCACGATTGGAAAACAAAGGATATTCCAAATGTCCAGCACCATATTTCTTCTTAAATACTACTTCATAACACTTTTTTGGTTCACCACGAGCACTTCCACCAAACAATTGTAAACCCATTGGAATAAAAAACTTAGATTCTCCATCTTCAAAAAGTTCAATGCTTCCACCACCTACTTCATAACCTTCAGTCCATGCATGAGAATGAAGATCTTTCAGTTTTGTAGGGGCAATGCTCATAGATAATACCGGTAAAGTGTGGTTTTCATTAATGATATAAGAATAGGTCAGAACATCGCTGACCCACTTTCCATCTTCTTTTGCACGAACATTTAAAACCGTTGATTTTTTCAAATGAAGAGGACCTTGATAAATGTTAGATTTTGTTGTAGGAACAGAACCATCCGTTGTATAGTAAATCGTTCCTAACGCTTTCATAGAAACAACTAGTTCATCAATCCCATTCACAGCAGTTGATAATTGATCAACAACAGGCTTAGAACTCACACCGACCGCACCATCCGCATTATTTTTTAAAGGAGTAGGCGTAGAATAATAAAACACAGCACCTTGATCATCTTTTCCTACACTATATCCTAATGGCAAATCAAATACATATAAGGCATCAACAATTTGATTATTTTTACTTAAATAAATGCCTTCCCGATTGGATAACTTAAAATTTGCATGAACATAATTTTTGTTCGTCAGCAAAGGATTTCCACTCGCCATCACAACATAATACTCATTTGGTTTTAACACGACATTTGGTAATATAAATTGATTTGGTAAACTAGCTCGATCTGATAAACTATAATCAGACAGTTGAATTTCATGATCTGATACATTCTTCAGTTCAATCCAATCATAATATTGCGCACCATTTTGTGGCAAGTATGATGAATTTCCATTCATCGCTTCTGAAATAATCAAATCACTTGTAATCTTTTGTGTTTTTTGGAATTGCAACGCACCATCCGCATCATTTTCAAATCCAGGACTAATCGTAGCAGTTTCAAAATAATCTCCATCACGATAAACCATCGCTGTACCATCAGCTAAATTTTCATAGGAACAAACACTTACTATTTGTCCCGCATTGTTCGTTAAAACAACATCTCCTGTTTGTGAACGCAATTTGAACGAAGTATGTAATACTCCTTCTTTCAAATTTTCACCTGAAGTATAAACAACAATAATTTCATTTGGTTTTAATGTAATATTTGGGAATTGCCATTTAAAGCTTTCTTTACGTGTATCTGACAAACTATAATTTGCTAAAGATAAGGTTTCATCGCTTACATTCTTTAGTTCAATATAACCATAACGATTACCATTAACAAGAAAGTTCCCTTCATTTCTTGGTAAGAATTCATTAATGATCAAGCGCTGATCATTTATCTGTTGGATCGAATTTAAAAACGCTTCATACCCATCCAGTGTATTTGGTTGATTTGGTGTTGGTAAATTCTGAATGACCCATTTCCCATTCGCATCCCTTGCCATAACCTTTGAATCCTCTAAAGGAACCGTTTTTACAGCATCAATAACTTTACCGCTAGGCTTCCTTAAGGTAATTACTTCGTTACCACTACTTGACAATTTATAGTTGGTATATAATCCTTCTTGCTTTTTACCACTGCACCAAACCAAAAGATACTCTTTTGCTGGAATCAATGTATTCGCAGGAAAAACCCACTTAATTTCCTTTTCATCATCGCTCAAGCCATAATTATCTAAATAAATATCATGATTGGTTCCATTGTATAATTCAATATAATCATAACAATTTCCATAAGAATCCGCGATTGCTCCACTTTTAGTCGAACTGATTTCACTAATAATCAATTGATTGACAGCACTGACTTCATGATTCAAATCTACTTCATCAATAGTAGAAACCTGATTGCTATGACCTTGAAAACCAATCGCAACCACTAATGATGCAATAAGAACAATACCAACTATAATTAAGAATTTAACATTGACTTCTTTTTTCTTCATGTTAAACTTCCACCTCTTCATTCATAACATGCTTATTGTAACATAAAAAAAATAGAATAAATAGATTTCAAAAGAAAAAAGAATACTTAATAGCATTCTCTTAACGAACTCTTACAACAATGATATCTTTTCCGATACGAACAATATTGTCAACGGAAACTGAAATTTTAACATCTTCAAATATCAAACACTTTAATCTTCGAAAGAAACTTCTTCTTTCCTGTACTAAAATACTTTCAATTGTAAATGTATTCAGATTTAAATGCAAATCTCGAATATGTCCTAATATCTCTCCAGTTCTTTCATTCACCACCAATTTTTCTTGTAAAACTGTATATTTCATTCACAATCACCTACTACAACATATGATATTAAATAAATCTCGTTACAAATTCTTTTTTAGACACTCTAAAGCACTTTTCTCAATTCTAGATACCTGTGCTTGCGATATATCTAATTCTCTAGCAATTTCCGTTTGTGTTTTAGAGCAATAATAACGTTTAAAGATAATTTCTTTTTCTTTCTCTGATAAAAACTGTAAACTCTTTTCTAAAGATATACGATCTTGCATCAGATGAATTTCATTATTTGGGTCTTGAATTTGATCAATTAAACTAATCGTCTCTCCTTCTTCACTAAATAATGGCTCAAAAATAGATACGACGCTTTGCAAAGTTTCCATTGCAATTGATACATCTTTTATACTCATAACTAGCTCATCGGCAATTTCTTGATACGTTGCTTCTTTTTGATACATCTGCAAATATTCCTCTTTAAAACGTAAACACTTATACGACTGATCTTTTAATTGCCGAGAAACTTTAACCATTTGTGAATCTCGTAAATAACGTTTCATTTCACCAATGATCATAGGAACAGCATACGTACTAAAACGGACCTCATGTTTTAAATCAAAATGATCGATTGCTTTCATTAATCCAATACAACCAATTTGAAATAAATCATCTAAATTTTCCGTACGATAAATAAATCTCTGTACCATAGATAATACTAATTTTAGATTCCCCTCTACCAATTTTTCCTTTGCGTTAGTATCTCCTGATTGATATTGAAGAAACAATTGTGTCATTTCTTTATTCGTTAAAACTGGTAATTGTGCAGTATTGACACCACTGATTTCCACTTTAAATCGAGCCATTTGTAATCACCTCGATACCAAGTGTTCCCTTCGGTTTTAACCCTTATACCAGCCAGTATTTGGAAATTTGTACAAAGAAAATAAACTGTGTTATGCTAGTTTTCAGAAAGAAGGTTTTTCGATGTTAGAAAAAGGAATTATTGTAGGTGTGAAACTGCCAGAAACCAATCAGATCGATCAACAAATGGCAGAATTAGAACAGTTATGTTATGCATGTGAGATAGATGTCGTTGCTTCATTTATTCAGAATCTAACGGAAATCAATCGTACCTATTATATTGGAAGTGGAAAAGCACATGAAATCAAAGAAGCAGCGAAAGAAAAAGAAGCATCCGTAATCATTTTTTTGTCAGAATTAACTGCTTCTCATTATCATCATTTAGAAACTTTATTTCAACTTCCTGTATTCGATCGTACTGATTTGATTTTACAGATTTTTCAACAGCGAGCCAAAACCAGGGAAGCAAAAATCCAAGTTGAAATTGCTCAATTACAATATGCTTTACCACGTTTAAAAGGATCAAGCACTGCATATGATCGACAATATGGAGGGGTGAGAAATAAAGGATTAGGCGAAACAAAATTAGAATTAAACAAACGAAGAATTGAAAGCCGGATACAACGACTTACAAAGGAATTACAATCCATTGAAAATCACAGAAAAGCTCAAAGCCACAAACGCGAAAAAAGCCCGATACCAAAAGTTGCACTGGTGGGCTATACCAATGCTGGCAAATCTTCTGTTATGAATGCTTTATTAAAATTTTCATCCGCAAAATCAGACAAGTTTGTTTACGAAGAAAATATGTTATTTGCTACATTAGATACAAATACACGATACCTTTCAGCAGATAAATATCCACCATTCCTTTTATCAGATACGGTAGGATTTGTTTCTTCTTTACCTCATCATCTGATAAAAGCTTTTCGTTCTACTTTACTAGAAGTAAGAGAAGCCGATTTATTATTACACATTGTTGATCGTAGTGATGATCATTATGAAGAAAAGATGGAAATCACTGAAAACACATTAAAACAAATTGATGCATTTTCTATACCAATATTAACAGTCTATAATAAAATTGATCTATGTCAGGATATGATGGAAACAAAACAATTATGTATCTCCGCACGATACGATCAAGGAATTGATGCTTTATTACAAGCAATTACTGATATCTTATTTAAGGATGATCAACGCATGCAGATCATAATTTCATATGAAGATGTTTCAACTTTTACTCATCTTATCAAAACTCAATTTATTTATCATATCAATCATACAGATAAAGGTTATGAAGTAGATTTCTTATGTCCTTATGAACAAATTAAGAAATATGAATCTTATCGATCTTGAAATTGTTGTTTTAATTTAGAAATAATTCGTTTTTCCAATCTTGAAATATATGATTGTGAAATTCCTAATTTCTCTGCAATATCCTTTTGTGTTAGTTCCTGCTGTTCAATCCCATAACGCATTTTCATAATTTCTTGTTCTCTAATTTCTAGATGTTCTATCGCCTTCAACACTGCTTTTTTATCTTCTTGTTTTTGAAATTAGTCTTTTACCAAATCAGCTGATGTCCCTAAAATATCAGATAATAACAATTCATTTCCATCATAATCAATATTTAAAGGTTCATCAAAAGAAACTTCAATTTTTTGTTTATTCTTTTTTCTCAGATACATTAAGATTTCATTTTCAATACACCTAGATGCATATGTGACTAATTTTATATTTTTATTCATATCAAAAGTATTGATTGCCTTAATTAAACCAATCGTACCAATACTAATTAGATCTTCCATAAAGATAGGATTAGATTCATATCGCTTTGCAATATAAACAACAAGTCTTAAATTATGTTCAATTAAACAATTACGTGCATTCATATCCCCTTTTTGCAATTTTTCTAACTGTTGTATCTCTTCTTTTCGGTTTAGCGGATGTGGTAATATTTCATTACCCTGAATATAATAGACTTCATTTTCTATCTGTTTCTTATTCCATAATCGCATCATATGCATTAGCCATTTCATAAGTTTCCCCTTTCTAATAATTGATTTAATAAACAAGGATAGATGCCCTGCACCGGTTGTTTTAAGTATGTAAGATAAACATCTTGCCTAGGAATATGCATTCCATATATCTCTCCCTGAATCAACGATACCTCCTGATTTTGAATGTTACATTTCAAAACACTTTGATTCAATTTTTCTAATAACTGTTCATTGTTTAAAAACAAGATTGGAGTTCCTAACATATTTGCAAAATTTCCACTATCCCAATATGCCAAACAACGAATCTTTTGATTTGAAAAATGAATGGTTATAGAATAGGAAAATTCTATTAATTGTCTATTTGAAATATGTTTTTTACAATAAAAAGCTAAAAACCAAATACTAAACGCTACAAAAATCCACGCATAAGAATCCTTTTCCATAAACCAGATTCCATGATATACGGTTCCTTTAAAAATTAGCATCATACTATAATTTATTAAATATCGTAGCCATACCTGGCATAAAATCATTGGAATAGATGAAATCAATAATTTTAGGCATAAGAAATCAAATAAAATTAGAATCAAAAGATTCCAATATTCAAAAAAGAAAACAGCAAAAAATGGATATAAAATACTATATATGATGCAACGTTTATAACTGATATAACGATTAAAGAGAAAGGAAATCAAGATACTGATGCTCCACAATAATATCATTTGAAATAGATATACCCACTCTAAATAACTGCTCATATTTACTCCCCATAATCAATCCTAACATCATCTATCAGCAAATTCTGTCAGTTTTCCGTAGTTGAAAAAAGCTTTACTCCTTCATTGATAAAAATCATCATTAAACTTAGGGCAAAAACTAAGATCCAACCATAGACAGGAAGACTAACAACATCCAATAAAGGTTGAAAAAATGGGATTTTTGATAATAACATCTGAAAGAAAATACTAAAGAACACAACAAACGTTAATGCTTTATTTTTAAAGATTCCAGCTTTAAAAATAGAATCATGCAAACTTCTAAAGTTAAATGCATGAATTAATTG
Organism: Erysipelotrichaceae bacterium; assembly: GCA_029227155.1. GTDB lineage: Bacteria > Bacillota_I > Bacilli_A > Erysipelotrichales > Erysipelotrichaceae > RGIG4607. The sequence continues at coordinate 19,396 of JAQXZJ010000023.1, read as the reverse complement.
AGTAAATGACAAAGTCATAAAAGCCATGGTATGTGCTATTTCAATACTATAGTTCAAACCATAACGAAAACTAATAATGGTGAAAGTACCAATTAATAATCCATTAATAACTAATAGATAAGTATCATGCTTAGGAAATAAGGAGCTATGCTTATCCCGAGGAGGTTGTCTCATTACATCATTTTCCTTTGGTTCAACCCCAAGAGCAAATGCGGGAAAACTATCTGTAATTACATTTACCCATAAGATTTGGATTGCTGATAAGGGAATTGGATACGAGGGTAAAAGAAGAACAGCAGTTACTAAAGCAAATATTTCTCCTATATTACAAGATAACAAATAAAGAATCGTCTTTTGAATATTTGTATATATCGTACGTCCTTCTTCAATTGCTACAATAATCGTACCGTAATTATCATCTGTTAGAATTAAGTCAGATGATTCTTTACAAACATCGGTTCCTTTCATTCCCATAGCAATACCTACATCTGCTTGTTTTAAAGCCGGTGCATCGTTGATTCCATCTCCTGTCATTGCGACGATTTTACCTAATTCTTTATAAGCTTTTACAATTCTTGCTTTATGATTTGGATGAACTCTCGCATACACTTTAATGTACTCTAGTCTTTTCAGTAACTGTTGATCGGTTATTTGATCTAATTCCTTCCCAGTGATAACCTGATTTTCTTGTTCCAGTAATTGTAATTGCTTTGCGATAGCAAAAGCAGTTGATGGATGATCTCCTGTAATCATAATCGTTTGGATACCCGCTTGTTTCGCTTGTGTAATTGCTGCGGCTACTTCTTCTTTCGGAGGATCGATCATTCCCATCATACCAATAAATATAAGTCCTTCTTCAACTTGAGATTCATCAAATGTCAACATTTCCTTACGGGCCAAAGCAAGTACACGAAGTGCTTGTTTCCCCATCTTTTGTGCAGTTTCATCTATTTTTTCACAATCATGATCACTAAGAGGCATCACAATTCCATTCTTCTCTATTTTTGTACAAAAAGGTAAAACAGAGTCTAAGGCACCTTTCATGTTCACTTCATAAACATTCTTTCTTTTATTCACAACTGTCATTCGTTTTCTTGCAGAATCAAAAGGTAAATCAAAAACACGAGGATACATTTGCTCTAAATAATTCTTATCTATTTGAAATGTCTTCCCATAATGGATCAAAGCAACTTCAGTAGGATTTCCTTGAATCGTTTGTTCTTTTTCATAACAATCATTACATAAACACATTCCTTCTAATAAATGGTTTGATGCCCCCATATTTGAAAATGGACATGCTACTTCTACTACGGTCATTTGATTTTGTGTTAACGTACCCGTTTTATCAGAACATATGGTATCAATAGAACCGAGTGTCTCAACTGCATACATTTTTCTTACTATCGCTTTCATTTGACTCATTCGTCTTACACCTAATGCTAAAACAATCGTAACTACCGTTGGCAATCCTTCTGGAATAACTGCTACAGCTAAGGAAATAGCGGTTATCAATAAATTCATGATTTCCCTTTTCTGATAAATTCCAATGCTTAACAAAAGAATACAGATAAAAACAGCGATCATTCCTAACCAATTTCCTAATAATTGAAATCGTTTCTGTAATGGTGTTAATTCCTCTTTCGTTTCATGGATTAGATTTGCAATTTTACCGACTTCCGTTTGCATACCGATAGCAATTACAATTCCCTCTGCTTTCCCATTTGTAACAAAGGTTGACGCATATACAATGTTTTTTCTATCCGCAATCATTGTTGTAGGTTGATATACATAAGTATCATTTTTTTCAATCGTTTCGCTTTCGCCAGTTAAACTGGATTCATCTACTTGTAGTTGATAACATTTTAATATTCTTAAATCACAACTGACATATTTTCCAGCTTCTAATAAAACTAAATCACCGATCACAAGATCTTCGCTTGGTATCTCTTGAATAATTCCATCACGTTTTACTTTCGTTTTAGGATCGGATAGCTTCCGTAACGCTTCCATGGTCTTTTCTGCTTTAAATTGTTGAATAACCCCAATCAAAGTATTAAACATAATTACAAAAAGGATGACTCCAGCATCTAAATATTCTTTTAAAATAGCTGATAACAATACTCCAATCACCAAGATGATAATCATTGGATCTGAAATCTGATCTTTTATCATCGTCCATAATGATTTATTTTTATGTACTATGAAACTATTTTTTCCATACTCTTTTTGTCTTTGAACCACTTGTTCACATGTTAATCCTACTTGAGCATTACTTTGATAATACTCAATAACTTCTTCTTTCGTTTTGTCATGTGCCACACTATACTCCTCCTTGTGATACTAGAGTATAGTGTGACCACTCTCTAAATAGAACAAAAGAGTAGTTTTCCTACTCTTCATCCATTGATAATACAGCCATAAAAGCTTCTTGAGGGATCTCGACAGACCCTACAGCTTTCATCCGCTTTTTACCTTCTTTTTGTTTCTCTAATAATTTCTTTTTCCGCGTGATATCTCCACCATAACATTTTGCCAATACATTTTTTCGCAAAGATTTAATATCACTACGAGCAATTACTTTTCCATTAATCGCTGCTTGAATTGGAATTTCAAACTGTTGTTTTGGAATTAAAGTCTTTAATTTCTCAGTAATCGCTCTTCCACGAGCATAAGCAAAATCTTTATGTACGATACAGCTCAAAGCATCAATAATTTCTCCATTTAGCATAATATCCATTTTTGCTAATTTTGATTCTTGATATCCAATGAATTCATAATCAAAAGATGCATATCCCTTCGTACATGATTTCAATTTATCAAAGAAATCAAACACAATTTCTCCTAATGGTAAATGATAAATGATCATTCTTCTTTTATCATCCAAATACGTCATATCTTGGTAGATACCACGTTTTCTTTGACATAAATCCATGATTGCTCCAATATAATCCATAGGAGTTAAAATTGTTGCCTTTACAAAAGGTTCTTCTATATGATGAATTCTTTGCATTTCTGGTAATAATGAAGGATTATCAATGCGTAACACTGTACCATCTGTCAAATATGCTTGATAGATAACAGATGGAGCTGTTGCAATTAATTCTAAGTGATATTCTCTTTCTAAACGTTCTTGAATTACATCCATATGCAATAATCCTAAGAATCCACAACGGAATCCAAATCCCAATGCTTGAGATGTTTCTGCCTCAAACTGTAAACTTGCGTCATTTAATTGTAGTTTCTCTAATGCATCCCGCAATTCATTGTAACGTTTACTATCTGTAGGATAGATACCACAATACATCATTGGATTCATTTTTCGATATCCTGGATATGGTTCCTTTGTAGGATTTTCAAACAATGTCACGGTATCCCCTACTGTAACATCTTTTACTGATTTAATCGAAGCCGCAAACCAACCAACTTCTCCAGCTTCTAAGCTATCCTTCCGCACTTCTTTTGGATTACGAATTCCAACTTCGGTTACTTGATATATTCCTTTAGTCGCCATAAATTGAATCGTATCACCAACTTTTAAAGAACCATCCTTGATACGAACAAACGCAATTACACCACGATAAGAATCATAGATGGAATCAAAGACAAGAGCTTTTAATGGTTTATTAGGATCTCCATTTGGAGAAGGTACTTTCTTAACGATTGCTTCTAAAACATCTTTAATTCCAATGCCATTTTTTGCACTGATCAATGGTGCATCCTGTGCTTCTAAACCAATTTCATTTTCAATTTCATGAATCACAACTTCTGGCTGTGCACTTGGTAAATCAATTTTATTGATAACCGGTAAAATTTCTAAATCGTTATCCAATGCTAGATAGACATTTGCAAGCGTTTGAGCTTCAATTCCCTGAGCTGCATCAACAACCAACACTGCTCCTTCACATGCTGCTAAAGAGCGTGATACTTCATATGTAAAATCCACATGACCTGGTGTATCAATCAAATGCAAGGTATATGTATGACCATCATCAGCTTGATATTCTAACTGGACAGCATTTAATTTAATCGTGATTCCACGTTCTCTTTCTAAATCTAAAGTATCTAAGATCTGATCCATCATTTCCCGTTGCTGAACAGTTTGTGTCTGTTCCAAGATACGATCAGCCAACGTAGATTTCCCATGATCGATATGAGCTATTATGGAAAAATTTCGAATATACTTTTGTTCCATATAATAACCTCCTATTCTTGCTCATGTATTATAACCTGTTCTTGATAAACTCTCAAGAAAAAAACGAATTCGTGACAATTCGTTTCTGTGCTATACCAATTGAGAATTTAAATAATCTGTACATATTTGAATAAATTCAGCATTGGTTACCTTCCCATTTTGTACATTAACAACATGCTGAAATAAATGATCCAACATCTCTGTATTCCCCATCAGAAACGTTTTCTCTATCACATAACGCATATTCCTTTCAATATTAGAAGAAGTCGTATGATATTGTTTTGCCAAAATAGGATATAGTTTCATAATTTTAAGTTTTGTATGAGGAATCGATAAACGTACATTCCATTCTATAGCAGATTTTAAATAATGATATCCATTTTGAGATGAAGATATTCCGATATCCTTAAATAATTGAACAATTCTTTGTTCTAACGTCTTATTCTCATCTAAAAAACAAATCGTAAATAATCCATTCGTTTCTAAAGGTGCATATAATATTCCTTCAATGTTATATTGCTTTCTTAATTCTGATAATTTTAAATCTTCGTCGATTCCATTATAATGAGCTAAAAAGACAGAAACAGAAAGATGATTCTCTTTGATAAAATGCAAAATATTTATTAGATGTTGTGGATTGTTTGGTTCATCTAAAAATATCCATTGAAAATTTTCTTTTAATAAAAGCTCTTCAAATACCTCTTGATAACCAATTAATCGAGTTCCTCTTTTCCATGGTAGATCAACCCACTGCAAATAACGATCGGATACGATTAACGTTAACATTTTGTAGGACCTCCTTTTTATAGCAATGTTTCAATGATTAACATCAAACAAAAACCAGTTAGTATAGCATAAGTTGCTAACTGTTCATGACCATGATCATGCGTTTCTGGAATCATTTCATCACTAATGATATATAACATCGTTCCCCCAGCAAGAGCTAATAAAAACGGTAAAATTGCTGTTGAAATGGAAATAGCAAAATAGCCAAGAAATGTTGCTAATATTTCAACTATACCTGTAAAAGCCGATATAATAAATGTCCGTTTTTTACTCATACAACTGACAAGCAAAGGAATCACAACAATCATGCCTTCCGGTATATTCTGTAATGCAATTCCAATTGCAACTGTAAAAGCATCTGTTAAATTCCCAGTTCCAAAACTTACTCCAGTAGCAATCCCTTCAGGAATATTATGAATAGCAATGGCAATAACAAATAATAGTGTTTTATTCATCAAATCAGAATTATTTTGATGCTTTTCTTGATCATCACCGGTTAAATGATGGATATGCGGTGTTAAACGATCAATGATATTCAATAAAAAGGCTCCAGCAAAAATACCAGAAACAACAAGCCAAAGATTGCCAAATTCTAATGAAGGCAAAATTAAACCTAAAATAGCAGCAGCTAACATAATACCAGAAGCAAATCCTAAGATCATATCTTGCATAGCATGAGAAATAGACTTAAAAAAGAAACCTAAAAATACTCCCAAAATAGTAGCTCCACCAATACCTAAAGCAGAATAGATTACATATTCCATATCATCACTTCCCTATTTTAGTATAGTCGAATTTTGTCTAAATGACTAGTAAAATGCATTGATGCACAAGAAAACAGAGTCATGAGAGACCCTGTTATTTGATTCGTAATCCTTTCGGATATTTATTTTTTATCATCGTTCCATCACCTTTGCCAAAACCCAATGGTATACCATGATAACGAATACATACATATCCTTTAATTGATGAAGAAATCACATTACCTGTTAAATAAGTCATTAATTCCTCTTCATTTAAATCTACTACCTGTTTCCATTCATTCATCCATTGACTGCATAAATAGAAATGATGTGCAGGTTCAAACCGATTTTTTATGACTTCTCCTGTGAATGCTCCCTGTCTTAATATCGTTATATTCTTTAACTGAATAAAAGGTGTTTGTTTCATATATACTTTTTGATTAAACTGCATGATATAAGCAGGAACATGTGTTATTTGTTGTTTTAGAAACGATTCGACACAAGGATCAACTTTAGTCGGTTTCGCATAGGTTATTGAACTTTTTTCAGTATCCGTTGTTTTTTTCATTCGACAGATAAAATGTCCTTCCCCATGATCCATCGGAAAAATTCTTCTTACTTTTGAAACATCTAGATCTTGATAAGGTATTCCCCTTCTTTGAATCTGATCTCCACAATCAAGTAATTCCATTTCCGGATGTTCTTTAAGAAATGCACTAATCACAGCTTCATTTTCTTCTTGTGAATACGTACAAGTAGAATAAACGAGAATTCCATCTTTCTTTAAAGTTACAACTGCTTCATTTAAAATATGTAATTGTCGAGTAGCACAAGCTTCTACATTTTCTAAAGACCATTCTACGCGAGCTAATTCATGCTTTTTCATCATCCCTTCTCCACTGCATGGAGCGTCTACTAAAACCTTATCAAACCACCCTTTCATCAACGGACAAAGTTGTTCTGGGGAAGCTGAAGTAATCATATTTTCATTAATACCCATTCGTTCTAGATTGGATAATAAGATATTTGCTCGTCTATGATCAATTTCATTGCTAACTAAAAATCCTGTATGATTCAACTGAACCGCAATCTGAGAAGATTTTCCTCCAGGTGCAGCGCATAAATCTAACACCCAATCATTCGGCTGAATATCTAATAAATCAACAGCACTGCTTGCACTTGGTTCTTGTAAATAATAAAGACCTGCAAGATGTGTCCAATGATTTCCCATGCTTTTGATATTAGAATCCAATCGATATCCATTTTTACTAAAAGATGAGTCTTCAATAGTAAATGGAAGCTGTTTTCGTAAAAATTCTATATTACATTTACAAGTATTTAGACTTAGACCTTTATATAAAGCTTGATCTAAAGACGCAATATAAGCATCATATTCCTCTTTTAACAAGTCTTTCATTCGATTTAAAAACAGTTCATTCATCTAACACACCTTACTTTCGTTAATTAGAATAGGCGATTTTTTAACAGAAAGCAAGTAAAAAAGCGCAAGGATGTATCCTTGCACTTTTATTCAATCACTCGATTTAAATAATGCTTCCCTTGGCCATTTTTAAAGTCTCTAGCAGAGATTTTTGGTTTCCCTTCTAATTGTAGCTCATCAATCATTAATAGCTTACCATCGACTGCAATCGCTAGTGATACTTGATGATTTTCTTCTACAAAATCAACAATCGTTCCATTTGGTTTTGTTGTTGATAGGTTACTTTCATGCACTGCCCAAAATTTGATTTTTTTATTCATACAGATTCCGTAAGAAACAGGAGATGGAATCAAAGAACGCATATGATCATATACTTCCCGATAACTCTTCGTAAAATCAATTTTTTCTTCTTCTTTCGATACATTCCAAGCATAAGTTACCTGTGATTCATCCTGTGGTGTTCTTGTATAAGTACCATCTAGTAAAGAAGGCAACGTTTCATGTAATAGTTCACTACCCACTTTCATTAACGTATGATATAAGTCACCCATAGTCATATATGATTCAATTGGTATCCTTTTTTGAGATATCATATCCCCAGCATCCATTTTATGAACCATTTCCATAATTGTAATACCAGTTTCTTTTTCTCCATACATGATTGCTTTATGAATCGGAGCTCCACCTCTTAGCTTTGGTAATAAAGAAGCATGGACATTAAAACAACCTAATTTAGGAAGCGATAGCACCTCATCGGGAACCATTTGTCCATAAGCACAAGTAATAATCAGATCCGGTTGAATTTCTTTCACCATTTCATAATCAGCTTTCAATTTTTCCGGTTGATAAACTGGTGTATTATGTTCTAAAGCAATCACTTTAGTTGGTGTAGGGACAATCACTTGTTTTCTTCCCACTTTACGATCCGGTTGAGATATTAATCCTACTACTTCAATTGTTTCTTCTAAATATAATTGTTCTAGAATACTACAAGCAAATTCTGGGGTACCCATAAATAATGTTTTTACTTTTTTCATTTTAATCACATCCTATCTTCTATTATATCGTACTAAGTGAAACTAATCCATATTTCTTTCAGAAATCCCATACCTTCTTGTACCACACGAACTATGAATGAACTCATTACATTTCCTAACTTGCCAGCATTGTTTTCTTCTGTTTGTAATAGATAAACCGGACGATTTGGTTGATAAATCACACCATTTTCAATTAACTTTTCATAATCCTGTAATTGTTGTTCCAAAGGAATTGTCGGTTCGTTAAGATCTGTAGAAATGACTGCACCGATGGAAACAATCATTAATATCAATAGAATATCTAATAATAAACGTTTCATTGGCTCCACCTCTTTTCTAATGCTTTCGCAAAAACGATCAGAGATTCTTTTACTTCATCATAACTATTCGTATTCGATCCCATTTCTATTAAATATGCATTTTTTTGAAGATCCTGATTAAATATCGTATAATACTTTTTATTAATTGATTTTCCTATTCCCGAGATTTGTTCATTACAAAGTTGCATCATCTGTTTTGCATGATCATAATGATGATCAGCATATGGACCAGCAACAGATACTACATACATCATTTTTGCATAAGTTATATTATCCTTTTTTACAATTGTTTTTGCACTTCCTACTCCATCACGATGTAAATCAATAACGTAATCAAACGGCCCATATTTTTCAATTGCTTCTTTTAAATAGATTCTTGATACTTCATATAATTCATCATATGTAAAGCCGTTTTTTTTCGCATATTTTGAAAAATCATTCAATTCTACAATTACTTTCATCCCTTTCTCTTCTAACAACCTAGCTAATTCCAAAGATGCATCCACAACCGTTTTTCCATCCTTATACTTTTCTGTCTGGTGAGTACTGTAAATATATACTTTTCTATCATATTTTTGATTAGGATTGGTTGGTTCTCCAGTCGTTGTTTCTACCTCCGTTTCATTCGCAATCGATTGATATGTATGAAAAATCAATAATTGTTTCTCTAAATCAATATGATCAAAACGAATCGTTGGATTGATCAATTGCTCGACGAGTTTTGATGTATCTACAAAAAGATAGCATAAAGAAGGAAAGAAATCTGTCATATAGAGAAAGAATAAAAAAAGAATCAACGAAACCCATCCATCTCGTCGTTTCATGATTTCACCTCACAAAACAACGTATGTTTTTATCATTGATTCTATGCATTTGAATGTAAACTGTGATTAATAAAACTAGCAATGACATAAGCTAAATAGATCAATTCTAAATCCATTTCTTTTGGAGTTACGATTAAGGAAGCAGAGTTTTTTGATATTTTTTCATAAATTGTATTCGATAATGATTGCTCAGTATCTTCTAATAATTGATGAATCAAAGCTACCATGTCAATTACTGTGCTTACTCCTATAGCAATAACTGGAACCTTTAATGTTTCTTCATTCATCTTTTCTCGATAGTTTCCAACACCACTTCCCGGTTGAATTCCAGTATTGGTCATTTGAATCACTCGATTGATACGATTTAAATGTCGAGTAGCTAATGCGTCAATTACAATTACAACATTCGGTTGATAGATAGAAACAACGCTTTCAACCATCTTTGTTGTTTCAATACCTGTTTGCCCCATAACTCCAGGGGTAATTACAGCAACCTGTCGTAAATACGGATCTGACAAATGAGCTGTAACATATAATTGTTTTGCGACTTCATTTCCCAAAGCGTCTGCAGTAATTTCTCGATTGCCTAATCCAACTAATAATACTTTATGAATGGGTTGATTCGTTTTATTTAATAATTCATTTAACTTAATTGAACATAAATCGATTAACTCTTCTCTCATGCTTGGATCATCTAACTGTTCAAACTCAATCCCAATATATTCACCAATTGCACGAGGAATCAATTGATTATCTTTACTGATTTTTACATGATTACTTGTAAGTTTCCCATATTTTTCAATCCGATAAGAATAATCTTCATTTTCACTTTCTTCTAATAAATCTTCATGTGCTAAATCAGTACGCAAGCAAAAAGATTTTATATTTTTCATATTTTCACCCATTAGTAGTATGTTTATTTATCATGATTTCTTGCAATTAATTTAAGAATTTGCTATAATTCAGCATGGACATGAAAAAAGATTGAGGAGGTGTACCATGCCAAACATTAAATCTCAAAAGAAACGTGCCGTGACAAACTTAAAAAGAAATGCTGCAGTTAGTTCAGAGAAGTCAGCTTTAAAAACTGCGATTAAAAATGTTCGTAAAGCAATCGAAGCTGGTGACAAAGCAGCTGCTACAAGCGCTTTAAATGTTGCATATGCTAAATTAGATACTGCTGTTTCTAAGGGTATCCATCATGCAAATTATGCAAAACGTCAAAAATCACGTTTAAGCCAAGCAGTTAATGCTCTAAACTAATTTTAATAAATAAACTAGAATGATTCATTCTAGTTTTTTTAAAAGAGTCACAATGTTTCTTTGTGACTCTTTTTTAGTATCTTTTCAATTCTATCTGCTATACTTTGACTCATAATAGCTTTTGGATGATCTTTACTCAATTTTTGGCATATTTTTTCTTTCTTTTCTTTTTCCTTTTGCCAAAAAGATCGAAATACTTCCGTTTGTTTTTTTCTTAGAATAGGACCAAACATGAAATCATCTTCATTCAATATTTGATGACCATGTTCGACAACCAAAATCTGATAATATTTATATTCTAGCACCATATCTTCATTTACGATTTTGAAATGATGCTCATTCAACCATCTTCTCAATTCTGTAACACCTTTATTTGCTTGTAGAATTAAGGTATGTGCTTGATCGACTGCCGTTTTTCCTTCTTCTAAAATATGAATCATCGTCTGTGTACCCATTCCAGCAATTATAATACACTCATATAAATCAGGAATTTGCTTTAAGCCATCAGATTGATACAATTGAATATCAGAAACGTGAAATCTTCGCATCGTTTCTTTGGCATTTTGTAAAGGACCTATAGTAATATCAGATGCCCCTACTTTCATCTGAGGATGATTCTTTTTGATTGAAATTGGTAATAAACAATGATCAGTTCCTACATCTAAAACAGAATTTGTTTCTGGTAACAAATCATAGATTGCTTGTAAACGTTTTGTAAGCATTAGTTCTTATCCACAAAATCACGCAAACGTTTGCTACGAGTCGGATGTTTCAATTTACGAAGTGCTTTTGCTTCAATCTGACGAATCCGTTCACGCGTAACATTAAATTCTTTCCCTACCTCTTCTAACGTACGTGTTCTTCCATCTAGCAAACCAAAACGCAATCGAAGTACTTTTTCTTCTCTTTCTGTTAATCCTTTTAGAACATTATTGATTTCATCTTTTAATAACTGATTATTTGCATATTCATCTGGTGATGTCGCTTCTTTATCCTCAATAAAATCACCTAGATGAGAATCATCTTCTTCACCAATTGGAGTTTCAAGAGATACCGGTTCCAAAGCAATCTTTTGAATTTCCCGTACTTTTTCTGGAGTGATGCCACCCATCCGTTCTGCAATTTCTTCAGCCGATGGTTCTCTACCCAGATCTTGTACTAATTGACGTTGCACTCTAGTTAATTTATTGATTGTTTCTACCATATGAACAGGAATACGAATCGTTCTCGCTTGATCGGCAATTGCACGAGTAATTGCTTGACGAATCCACCATGTAGCATAAGTTGAAAATTTGAATCCTTTGGTATAATCAAACTTTTCAACCGCTTTTACCAATCCCATGTTTCCTTCTTGAATCAGGTCTAAGAATAACAAACCACGACCAACATATTTTTTTGCAATTGAAACAACCAAACGTAAGTTACTAGAAATTAAGATGTTTTTAGCCTCTTCATCTCCTGCTTGAATTCTTCGAGCAATCTCAGGTTCATCTTCAGGATTCAAAAGAGGAACTCGGCCAATTTCTTTCAAATACATCTTGACTGGATCATTGATTTTAATATTTGGCATATCAGCATAGTTCGCTTGGAACATTTTTAAATCTAACTCGCCTTTTTCTTCATCATCCCCATCTAAAAGAGGATCATCAACTAAATCAGCATCATCCGCAACGATCTGCTGATCTTCCACCGTATTAAAATCAACTTCTTCATCATCAGTAACAATAATATTTTCTTTTGCAAACCAATCAAATAGTTCATCCATATCCGTATCAGACATTTCTAGATGCTCAATTGCTTCCATAATATCTGCCTGCAACAAGGAATGTTTCTTTTCAAATTGTTGTTTAAACTCAACTTTTAGTTCATCTAATGATTTATATGCCATAAGATTACTCCTTTTCTACTTTTCTTTCTTCGTCTTTTTCAATAACTGAATATACTGTTCTACCATCTTAGTTTTAAGAACTGGATCTTGAATGGTATGCATCTCTCTTTTTAACTGTTCCACCTGTCTTCTAACAAGGCAATCTTTCATTTTTTGCATAGCACCAAGTAAAACATCCATATTCGGTTCTTGGACGAACAATTCACTTTCTGTTATATCAAGAATTAACTGCTGTAATCGTTCTTCTTCTAGGCAGTTTAAGAAATCTGCCAACTCCATCGTCTGATGTGTACGATAGTATTCCATTAATTCTATGACAATTGCTTGACAATCATCATCCACAAGGAATCCTAACTCATCCTTAAAACGACGATAAGCTTCTTGTGATAATAGTAATTGGGATACGATCTCATACTGAGCCTTTCTTTCACCATCCATTTGTGAAAAACGAGAACGTTTGATCAATGTAGGATGATTCAAAGATTTTTTTTCTTGTGGAATCAACGATTTTAACTGTATGAAATCAAAACCTGTTTCCTGTACTAACTGATTCATAAAATAATCACGATCGAATGTATCCTGAATCATTTGAATTTCATTCATCATGATACTAACATATTCGCGTTTACTGTTATAATTATTCAAATCGTAATGAGTCAAATGATATTGATGAACAAATTCCAACCAGACCATTGGCTTTTTAACTATCATGATCAATTCATCTTTCCCATACATATTTATAATTTCATCGGGGTCCTTGCCAGTTTTATTATTTGCAACAAATACAGTCATCCCCATAGATAATGCAATTTTACCAGCTTTATAAATTGCATGCTGACCTGCCATATCACCATCATAACAAAGAATGATTTTCATTGACAGTTTTTTGATTAATTGCATCTGTTCCGTTGTACATGCAGTTCCCAATGTAGCAACTACATGATGAATACCTGCTTTATCAAATGCAAACAAATCCATTGGACCTTCTACTACGATTGTTTCTTGCTGACGTTTACATTCTTGTCTAGCACGATGATAGTTATAGATCAACTTTCCTTTCGAATAAATCTCTGTTTCAGATGTATTGATATATTTTCTGTCATCTCGTGGATCCATCGTACGAGCAGTAAATCCAACAGGGTTTCCATCGATATCATGAATTGGAATCGTTAATCGGCTGCTCATCACATCGTGTAACCCATATTCATTTACAACAGCAAGATTGGTACGAATCATTACTTCATCTGAAAATCCCTTTTTGCTCAAAAATTCATGTAATCGATGAGTACGTGGCAAATACCCTAATTGAAACTTTGTTATTTGATCATCCGTAATTCCCCTTTTATGTAAATACTCTTTAACTTGAATTCCATCCACACTATCTAATTGAAACTGAGAATATGCAATACTTTCATTCAACACCTGATAAAGTGGTAAATACTTCGAATTCACTGGCTTTTTAGACGGCTCAAGTTCCACATCTAATGGATAATGAATCATCTGAGCAACTTTGATTACCGCTTCTTGAAAAGAAATTTTCTCATATTTCTCCACAAACTGAAATACATTTCCCCCAGTACCACAAACAAAGCATTTAAATATTTGCTTATCGGTGGAAATGCTCAATGACGGAGAGTGATCATCATGAAAAGGACAAATACACTTGAGACTTCTACCTTTTTTTTCAATAGGTAAATATTGCCCGATAATTTCTTCGATTTTTGCACGTCTACGAATCTCTTGAATTTGTTCTTCTTTGATGAACGCCACATCCATCACCCTCTTTAAAAGTTCATCGCTGCTTTTACAATCGTTTCAATTTCATCAATGGATACTCGTTTTTGTTCCATCGTGTCACGATCACGAATCGTTACACAACCATCGTTTGTTGTATCAATATCAATGGTTACACAGTATGGAGTACCAATTGCATCCTGTCTACGATACCGTTTTCCAATACTTCCAGCTTCATCATACTCAACCATGAAATGCTTAGCTAATTTTGCATACACTGCTCTTGCTTCTTCTGATTGTTTCTTTGTTAATGGAAGTACACAAACCTTAATTGGAGCAAGTGCTGGATGTAAATGCATAACAATACGTGTATCATTTTCATTGACTACTTCTTCATCATAGCTATCACATACATAGGCTAAAAATAAACGTTCTACACCAACAGCAGGTTCTACACAATAAGGAACATACTTAGTATTTGTTGTTGGATCCATATATTCCAAATTCTGTTTACTATGTTCCATATGACGATTTAAATCATAATCAGTTCGATCCGCAATACCCCATAATTCGCCCCATCCAAATGGGAATAAATATTCAATATCACAAGTACCTTTTGAATAGAATGACAATTCTTCTAGTGTATGTTCTCTAAATTTCAGATTTTCAGCTTTCAATCCAAGATTGGTTAACCAATTCATACAGAACTGTTTCCAGTATGCATACCATTCCATATCAGTACCTGGTTGACAGAAGAATTCCATTTCCATCTGTTCGAATTCACGAGTACGGAAAATAAAGTTTCCTGGTGTAATTTCATTACGAAAGCTCTTCCCAATCTGTCCGATTCCAAATGGCAACTTTTTACGCATCGTCCGTTGAACATTCTTAAAGTTCACAAACATACCCTGAGCCGTTTCAGGACGCAAATAAATAGTATTCTTAGTATCTTCCAAAACGCCTTGGAATGTTTTAAACATCAAATTAAAACGACGAATATCAGTAAAATCATGGCTACCACAATCTGGACAACCAATCTTGTTATCCCTGATATATTGCATCATTTCTTCATTCGACCATCCTTCAGGATTTACTTTTCCTTCAGAAAATTCTTCAATTAAATGGTCTGCACGATGTCTTGACTTACAATTTTTACAATCCAATAATGGATCAGAGAAATTAGACAAGTGACCAGTAGCCACCCAAACTTCAGGATTCATTAAAATTGCTGCTTGGATTCCTACATTGTTAGGATCTTCTTGAATAAATTTCTGCCACCAAGCCTTTTTGATGTTATCCTTTAGTTCAACACCCAAAGGACCAAAATCCCAAGTATTGCTCAATCCCCCATAAATCTCAGAGCCTTGATAAACAAACCCTGATGTCTTTAAATGACTTACAATTTTATCTAGATTTTCAACTGCCATATCATTCCCTCATTTCTATGTTCTGCTGTCAAAAAATGTCATTTTATAGTCTGAATAAAAGCATAAGAATTCAATTTATAATATACTCGTTTTTAACTTCAAAGTCAAACAGAAACAAAAGAAAACGTCTTCTTCAGACGTTAATCATCAATCAAAAAATTTTCTAAAAATCTTCTACTGGTACAAGTTATCCCACTATGTATTTGTAAATGATCTAATAGCAGTTTTGTAATAGAAAGTTGATTTACAGCATAATCCTGTATTTTATCAAAATGATGCATTTTTGCTTTTGATATGACTCTAATCGCTTTTAATGTATCTACATCAAACATAGGAAGATGTAATAAACGATTACATGATTCACAGATAAATCCCCCATCTTCTAATGAAACCGTCACAATTCCTTGTTTTGAACCACAACGAACACATTCATCTACAACCAGTTGTGATCCCTCTAATTCAACTAACTGTGATAAATAAAGATTAAGAATAGTCAAAGGCTGTTTGGTCTCTTTTATCAATGATATCGTTTGTTGTACAAGCTCATATAACGAATGATGCTGTGCCAATTTCAGTGTTAATTCAGCAACAACAGACATAATGGATAACAGTTCTAAATCTTCTCTTAACAAACGATTGCTATTTACAACCGCCGCATGTTTTACTGTTTGCATTCTTTCCGTATCTTTCAAATCCACTTCAATCTTTGTAAGACTAAACAACTGAAAAGCATATGCTAACTTGCTCGTTGTCTTTTTCATCCCACGAACAAACAGCGATAATACTCCATATTCCTTAGTAAGCACTTGAACAATACAATCATGTTCTCGATAATCCGTCTGTTTTAAAACAAAAACCTCAAGCTGATCATTCATCATCAATCTCCGTTTGAATATAACCAAGTTGTAATAGTTTTGCTTTACGATTACGCCAGTCTTTTTCAACACGAACAAATAATTCTAAATAAACTTTCGTTCCGATAATCAATTCTAATTCTTTTCTTGCTTGAGTACCAATTCTTTTCAACATAGCACCTTGTTTTCCAATAATGATTCCTTTTTGTGAATCTCGTTCTACCATGATCATAGCTTGAATGATCGTTTTCGTTTTTTTAGAAATAATTCTCTCAATCACAATCGCTACACTATGTGGTATTTCATCTCTAGTATTTAACAAGATCTTTTCCCGAATGATTTCAGCCATGATAAACTGTTCTGGATAATCACAAACTTGTCCTTCTGGATAATATTGAATCGTATCCGTTAAATACTGTTTTGTAATCTCAACCAAATGATCAACATTATCCGCTTTTAATGCAGAAACTGGTACAATCGCTTTAAAATCAAAACGATTTTGAAACTGATCTAAGAAAAGAATCAGTTCCTCTTTTGTTAATAAATCAATTTTATTTAAAACTAAAATAACCGGTAAATGTTTTCCTTCTAACTGATTTAAAATATACTCATCTCCACTACCAATTTCTTTGGTTACATCGACCAGATAATAAACGACATCGACACCACTTAATGCACTCCAGGCCTCTTTTACCATTTCTTCACCCAACTGATGTTGAGGTTTATGAATCCCCGGCGTATCAACAAAAATAATTTGTGCATCTTCCTCCGTAAGAATTCCTCGAATATTATTACGAGTTGTTTGCGCTTTTGGAGTGGCAATAGCAATCTTTTGTTTTAATATACAGTTCATCAATGTAGATTTACCAGCATTAGGACGACCGATAATAGCAACAAAACCAGAAACAAAACTCATTATAAAACATCCTCCATATCAAATGACATTGGTAATAAATCCTTGATCGTAGTAACCACTTCTTCTTTTCCATTGCTTAGATAGATTGGCGTATCTTTCTTCAATAATTCATTTAAAACCTGACGACAAGCTCCACAAGGTGCAGCAATTCGATCTCCATCACTCACAATTGCTAAACCTACGATATCTTCTTTTCGATATCCATTAGAATATGCTGCAAAAATTGCACTTCGTTCCGCACAATTTGTTAATCCAAAAGAAGCATTTTCAATATTTGCACCAATATAATAGTTACCACCTTTACATTCAACACAAGCTCCTACATGATAATTCGAATATGGAGCATAAGCATTCTCCATTGCTTGAAAAGCTTTCGCTAATAATTGTTCTTTCATCGTTTTCCTCCTTGTTTATAAGTGATTCCAAATCATCCAAACACCAATCAAAAAACTAAAGATCGAAGCTAATAAAACCATACCAGCAGCTCCATCCTTCATGCGCTTCGCAACCGGATTGAACTTAGGATACCATGCATCCATTAACCATTCAAATAATGTATTACAACACTCTAAAGTAATCACAATCACTGATAAAACAGCTACAACCAATAATTCTAAATAAGTAAACCCTAATAGTATTCCAAAGACAAAAGCAAGCGTCCCACAATAAAACTGTAATCGAATGCTTCCTTCCGTACGAAGCAAGTCCCATAAACCACTAAATGCAGGTACAAACTTATCTTTTACACTTCTCATATCCGTGGCATCCATTGATCTAGTATGCGATCTTGTAATTCAAACATGACCTTTTCATCTTCTTCATTCATATGATCATATCCTAATAAATGAAGAAGTCCATGTGTAAATAAGAAACAGATTTCTCTTTCTAATGAATGTCCATATTCTTCTGCTTGCCTTTTAGCTGTATCAACACTAATAAAAATATCTCCCAGCTCCTGACTGATTTCACTATTTTCACATTCAAAATCTGCCATATCATCCTGTAAAGCAAAAGTAATGACATCAGTTGGTCGATCAACACCACGAAAATCACGATTCATCGTATGTATCTCTTCATCATTCACAAAGATAACCGCAAAATTAACATCTTCTGTTCTGTCTAATATTTGCCAAGTACGCATGGCAATGGTATGAAAATCATCTTCATATTGCTCCATCTTTGTGTCATTTGATTGATTAATAATTGATAGTTCCATAAGCTCAATAGCCTCCATACAACTTTATTATACACGATAGAAAGAAAAGTGAGCAATGTTCACACGATAATTTTTAAATAATATCCCTGATACAACAACCAAAATAACAAAAATGGAATCTTCACATTCTTTATCCTTTGATCATATAAAGTAACCATCAATCCAACTTGCTTAACTAAAATAAAGTGTTTTTGCTTTTTCAAGTAAATGATATAGGGACCTTTTCGATCAATCTTCTTCCAATAATATGCTTCTAATAGTAAATCGTGTTCTTTTAAAATATTCATCAAATCATAAATGGATAAAAAAGTACAATCTAGATATTGATTTAATGCTGCTATCACTTCTTCAGAATCTTGTTCTAACATTTTGATATATTCAATCAAACATACAATACCACAATTCATTTTCTTCACCTATTTACTGAATACGAAAATAAACCACAATCTCCTATCTAAGATTAATCGTTTTTTTACGTAAATTTAGCAAAATACCACCTTTAATAGAAATACCCGGATATTTCGTAGGGAGCCATAAGACAGTAAAATATGCAAAAAGCGTGCCAGGAAGAAAGTCACGCCTTTTGCCTTAGGAGGATAGCTTCAAAGCGGCGTAAGGGATACAATTCCTTGTTCGGAACGCAGCGACGCAAAACACCCCGGACATTCAGGTGTCCGGGGTGTTCCGTCTCACAGAGCGTACATACGGGGATTACACGTATAGAAGTGCGCCCTTGTATCTGTTCGACAAATCGG
>JAQXZJ010000022.1 GCA_029227155.1 Erysipelotrichaceae bacterium | reverse complement strand
GCATGTATCCTGTTTTGATGCATGATAATAAAAAATGTGTCAATTGTCAGCGATGTGCACAACAATGTCCAAACCATGCAATTACCTTTCAACCACAGTTTCATTATGAGAAGTCTAAATGTATACATTGTCAAATGTGTGTTGCAGAATGTCTTGTCAATGCTTTGCGGTTCTCTAGTCAATCATATTCCATTGAACAATTAGTCAAGGAAGTGATGAAAGACTGGGATTATTATCAAAAAAGCCAAGGTGGTGTAACGATCTCTGGAGGAGAAGCTTTTGCTCAATTTGATGAATTCCTCCAACTGATCCAAGCTTTGAAACAACAGCATCTACATGTAGCAGTAGAAACAACCGGACATTATGCAAAAGAGCAATTACAACAAGCATTGCCTTATATTGACTTATTCTTGTTTGACATCAAGTCCATTGATGTTATCAAGTTTCATCAGCATACCAAAGGTAATTTAAAAATCATCCAAAATAATTTTGAATACTTAATGGAAAATGCCAGTGATAAAGTAACAGTACGTATTCCTGTGATTCCTAACTTCAATGAGGATCAATTACAAGAAATCCTTGATTGGCTGAGCCAGTATCCGATAAAAGATGTTCATTTATTGCCATATCATACGTTGGGTAAAAATAAATGGAAACAGATAGAAAAAGACTATGCTTTAAAAGATGTTGAAATGATGAACCCAAAGACATTAGAACCAATGGTTTTATATGGTCAAAAGAAGGGGTTCCATATTAAGATAGGAGGATAAATCATGTTATCGAAAGAACGATTATATCGTCTGACACAAATGATCCAAGAACGTCAGTTCGTTACGATCAATGAATTGATGGAAACCTTTCATGTATCTCGCTCTTCGATCGTGCGTGATTTGATTCAGTTAGAACAACAAGGAGTTTTGGTTCGAGAACGGGGAGGAGCCACAGCTAAGAAAATATCCTCGATGACATTAAATCGTCTGACGGAGGTTTCTGTCAAACAAAAAGAGTATCAACATGCGAAAGAAAAAGAGAGAATAGGAAAACAAGCCGCGCAATGTATAAAAGAGGGGGACTGTGTTTATATTGATTCTGGTACCACCCCACTATATGTATTACCATATCTATTCCAAAAGAAAGTGACCATCGTAACACCAAGTATCTATGTGATTCGAAAACTACCTGATAATTTTGTTGGAAATGTCTATTTACTTGGTGGTTATTTTGAACAGAAATATGATATGTCTACAGGACCGATTACGATTGATATGATTCAGAAGTTTAATTTTGACCATGCCTTTTTATCAACAAATGGGGTAGATCTGCAAACACAAGAGGTATCGGTTTTTGAGTTTGAAATTGGATGTATCAAAAAAGAAGTGATGAAACGTAGTACGCATAATTATTTGCTGATTGATGATTCCAAACTGAATCAGAAAGCAATGTATCATTGGACAACATTAAAAGCGTTTGATACCGTATTTGTGAATACGTTTCAAACGCATGCAAAGATTCCTGATAATTTCTATCTTTGTGAATAAAAAGCTTCGAATGGATGTTCGAAGCTTTATTTCCCTGTTGATCCAAAGCCACCGCTTCCTCGTTGTGTATTTTCTAAGTCATCTACAACATTAAATTTTGCTTGATAGCAAGGAGCGATGATCAATTGAGCGATTCGTTGGTTGGGCTCAATATGTTGTGGTAAATCAGAGTGGTTATGTAAACAGACCATAACTTCTCCTCGATAATCAGAATCAATCACACCAACCTTATTGGCAGGAGCGAGTCCTTGTTTGGTTCCTAAAGAACTGCGGGCATAGATAAAACCAGCATATCCTTGGGGAATCGCAATCGCAAAACCAGTTGGTATTTTTACCGTGGTATGAGCAGCGATCGTCAATGATTCCTTGATATAAGCATGGATATCGGCACCAGCAGCATCCAACGATTGATAACTAGGTAAAACGACATCTTCCTGTAGTTTTTTAATGGATACGGATAGTTGGTTCATGATGATACCTTCTTACTAATATCTTGATAACAGTAGGTTGGTTTTTGATTGGATAAACAAACATAGTTTTCAGCATAAGCAACAACATACCAACCGTCCTCTAAATTTTCTTCATACTCTTGTTTGTTAAATAACTGTGGAGTCATTGTTGTGTAGATAAAATCGGCATCAATTGGTTCACAGCGTTGAAAGGTAAATTCAACGGAAAGGCAAAAGAAGCGAAAGCGGAAGGAAGATAAAAACCATCCTGCCTGCGCTTGTTCATTCAACCATGTTTCCGTCTTATGAGACGATTCCCATGGTAATTTGGAAGTAACTAATACATCTCTTGATAAATTCATGTGATATCCTCCTCTTCTTTTCTTGGTGTTAATGAACATACAAATAGAATGAAATGGACAACTGCTAATGCTAACGTATGCATCAGTAGATAAAAGGATGGATGAATTGCAAATTGAAAGGAAAACAGATAAGAAACAATAGCCACCAAAATCCAATAAACGATACAGACAAGATAACATTTAACCTTCATCCAGCGATAGTCTGGATCTTTTTTTGGTAATAAGATCGGGACAAAATAGAGCATCGCACTAGCTAAGGTAACAAATAATAGCGAAATCATCTGTAGAATAGATAGATTGGGAAGCCATAGTCCAATCACGAAATATGCAATCATCACGATAACAGCAAATAAGAAATAGTAAAGTTGTCTTAATTTCATATAATCACCTGTTTTTTATATTGTACCATGTAAAGGGTGGAAAAAAAATGGGGAAATGATATAATAACAACAGACAACGAAAGGTGATAACATGAAAATAACAATGCCAGATTACCAAACAGGTTTGTTAAATCTGATGTCTAGTATTGCAACCCATTATGGATGTGAATCTGATTATCCTACGCATCCATTGGTTGATGAAGAATTAAAACAGCCATTTGATAATTTATTTGTAATCTTAATTGATGGAATGGGTTCTCGGTTAATCGAAAGGATGTTACCGGAAACCAGTTTTTTACGTCAGCACTTAAAAGCAGAAATGACCAGTGTTTATCCTTGTACTACGGCTGCTGCAACGATTGTGGTAGAAAGCGGAGATGCACCACGGAAAACTGCTTGGACAGGATGGTTTCAATATTTTCAAGAGATTCAGGATCATCGTGTTTTGTTTTTGAATCAAAGTTATTATACAAGAGAATATCATTCAGGAAATTTTGTTTATGATACGATGGGGTATCGTACCATGATTGATAAATTACAAGAACAAGGAGTGTCTGCGGAATTTATTTATCCTTCATTTCGTATAGGAGGATGTAAAACGTTTGATGAGATGTGTGATCGCATCGTAGAACGCTCGAAAGGAAAGAATCAGTTTTTCTACTGTTATTGGGATAAATTGGATTCTTTGATGCATGATGAGGGCGTAGATTCTGAACATGTAGTGGCTTTATTAAAAGAATTGGATCAACAGTTAGCTCAATTGTGTTCTCGATTGGATGATAAACAAAAAGTGTTTATTATTGCAGATCATGGACAAGTGAATACGGAAACGATTAATCTATTGAATTATCCGGATCTTGTAGATTGTTTTCGAGTGTGGCCTGCTGTAGAAACTAGAGCGATTGCTTTCTTTATTAAAGAAGAAAAGAAAGAAATATTTGAATCCTTGTTCCATCAGTATTTTGATCCTTATTTTCTTTTGTATCCAACAGAAGAATTTATAGCGAAAGCAATGGTAGGACCAGGACCACAGCATCCAAGATTACAGGAGTTTTTAGGAGATTATGTCGCATGTGCTACGGATCGTTATAATTTATTGATGGGTGAAGGTCCATTTATTGGACAGCATGCAGGATTAACAGAGGATGAAATGATGATTCCATTCATCGTCTATCAAAAATAGGAGGGAAGAAAATGAGGAAACCAGTATTAGCAATTTTAGCAGCAGGAATGGGAAGCCGTTATGGAGGATTGAAACAAATGGATACGGTTGGTAGTAACCAAGAAAGTATCATTGATTTTTCAATCTACGATGCAAAAGAAGCAGGCTTTGAAAAGGTAGTATTGATCATTCGTAAGGAACATGAAGAAGCTTTTGAAAAAGCTTTGGGTTCCAAGGTTAGACAATTTATGGAAGTGGAATATGCATTCCAAGATATGAATGATTTACCAGAAGGATATCAATTACCGGAAGGAAGAGTAAAACCTTGGGGAACTACTCATGCTTTATTAGCCTTGAGAAATCAAGTAACAGAACCATTTATGATTATTAATGCGGATGATTACTATGGAAAAGATTCTTTCAAGGTCATGTATGATTTTCTAATGAATGAAGTTTCTGATGATAATTTTGGTATGGTTGGTTATCATTTAGAAAACACATTAACAGATAATGGAACAGTTACTCGGGCTATTTGTGAAGTTGAAGATGGCTACTTACAAAAAATCGTAGAAATTCAAAAGATCCGTAAAGCTAGTAATGGTGCAGAATATGAAGAAAATGGTGAATGGGTAGCGATCAATGATAGTTTGGTATCCATGAACTATTGGGGATTTACACCTAAGATTTTCGAACTTTGTGAAACAGTATTTAAAGATTTCTTAAATCGTGAATATGAAAACAATCCAATGAAGTGTGAACATGTCATTCCAACAGCAGTAGGGGAACTGTTAAAAGCCAATCAGATTCGTGTACAGATGTTAACATCGAATTCGAAATGGTTTGGTGTAACTTATCAAGAAGATAAGCCACTAGTTGTGAAGAATTTACAGGAATATAAGGATAAAGGATACTATCCATTTGATTTATGGAAAAAATAGATTATATGAATACCTATACAGGAAAGCAATTTTCTGTATTCCATCCAGAAATAGAACGGATAGATATTTGTGATATTGCCCATGCATTGAGTTTATTATGCCGAGGGAATGGACATGTCAAACATTTCTATTCTGTGGGGCAGCATTGTATCAATTGTGCTTTGTTAGCAAAAGCAAGAGGGTATTCGATTCCTGTTCAATTTGCTTGTTTATTACATGATGCTTCGGAAGCTTATATGTCTGATGTGATTCGTCCTATAAAAAAAGAATTACCATTGTATCAAGAAATTGAAGAACACTTGTTAGAGGTCATCTTTCAACGATATGGAATAGCAGAATATATCAATCATTCTCAAGTAAAAGAAATTGATGATGATTTATGTAATTATGATCTGAAGCATTTGATCGGTGTAAAGGGAATAGAAACCAAAGAATTGGAGTACGAACCAGATCTTACTTGTTATGCACCGAATGTGATCGAAGAAAGATATCTTGCATTATTTCAACAATTAAATGCCTCCTTGTAGGAGGCATTTTTAGTGAATTTGAATTTGTAATTCATCGAGCAATGTCAGAATTTCATCCTCTGGCATTTTTTCCGATATAATATGATCCACTTGATTCAAAGAGGCAAACTTATAATTTCCTTCCGTATAGAACTTTTTATTTTCTAACATCAAATAGACTTCTTGAGAATGGTCCATGATCGTTTTTTTCATGATTCCATCTTCCATATCAAAGGTAGAAACGGTTTGGGTAGGTAATGAAATACCAACGCTACCGATAAAGGCTTTATCAAAATGATAATTTTTAATCGTTTCAATGGCTGCACTACCTACAAATCCATGGAGTGATTCTGAAAGTTTACCACCACAACAGATCACTGTACAATTGGATACATGGACTAACGTGTTTAAAATATCTAGCATGTTAGTAACAACAGTAATTTGTTTTGGACCTTGAGCGATACAACGAGCCAATAGCAAGTTCGTGGTAGAAATATCTAAAAAAATCATATCCCGATTCATAATTGTATCATAGGCTTTTGTCGCAATCGCCATTTTATGTTCTGCATCTTTTCCAATGCGTAATTCTAAATTCTTTTCTGTATGGGCATTACGGATATCAACAGCACCGCCATAGGTGCGTTTTAAATAACCTTGTAGTTCTAATCCTTTCAGATCCTTACGAATACAATCTTCCGTGACATCAAAACGGACACTTAAATCTTTTACCATGACTTTGCCATCTTTTTTTACTAATTGAATAATTTGTTCTAGTCGTTCTTGTGGTAACATGCAATCAACTCCTCTATATAGTATAACATAAGAAACAAAAGGAAGCACTAGGCTTCCTCTGGTTCAAATTGAGAATTATATAACTGATAATAGAAACCATGTTTCTGTAGTAAGTCTTCATGGGTTCCTACTTCCACAATATCTCCTTGATTCATAACAATAATACAATCCGCATCCCGAATGGTACTTAAACGATGGGCAATAATGAAACTGGTACGACCCTTCATTAAATTTTCCATTCCTTTTTGTATTAAGACTTCTGTCCGGGTATCGACAGAACTTGTTGCTTCATCTAAGACTAAAATCTTAGGATCAGATAAGAAGGCTCTAGCAATCGTTAATAATTGTTTTTGACCTTGGGAAATACTATTGCTTTCTTCATTAATTTCTGTTTGATAACCATGATCCAACGTACGAATAAAGTGATCTACATAAGCCATATCACAAGCATGGATAACTTCTTCATCGGTAGCATCTAATTTTCCAAACCGGATATTTTCCATGATATTACCATTGAATAACCAAGCATCTTGTAATACCATTCCAAATAAGTTTCGTAAATCATGTCGTTTCCATGTTGTGATGTCATGTCCATCAATATAAATATGTCCACTATTTAAATCATAAAAACGCATCAGTAATTTCACAATGGTTGTTTTTCCAGCTCCAGTCGGTCCAACAATGGCAACTTTTTGTCCTGCTTTGATATACATTGAGAAATCATGAATGATGATTTTATCTGATTGATAGCCAAAATGAACATTTTCAAAGGTAACGATACCTTGAATATCTTGTGGTAATGCAATCGCATTTTCTTCACTCGATTCTTCTGGCTCATTTAAAAATTCAAATACCCGTTCTGCAGCAGCAGCTGTTTGTTGTAGGACATTGGCAATTTGAGCTGTTTGATTGATTGGTTGGGTAAAGTTTCTTACATACTGAATAAACGCTTGAATATCTCCAATGCTTAATTGACCAGAGATTGCATAATATCCACCTAGAATACAGACTCCAACATAACCTAAATTTCCAATGAATACTGTAATTGGTTGCATCAATCCCGATAAGAACTGTGCAATCCATGCAGAACGATATAAGTTTTCATTGTGCTTTTTGAATTCTTCAATGGAACGTTCTTCTCCATTAAATGCTTTAACGATAGTATGTCCGGCATACATTTCTTCAATATGTCCGTTTACATTCCCTAAATATTTTTGTTGGCGAATAAAATGCTGTTGCGATTTTTTAACGATACTAAATACACTGATTGCAGAGATGGGTAAGATTGCAAGTGCTAATAATGTCATTTGCCAACTGATGGATAACATCATTATTAAGATACCGATCAATGTCGTTGCGGCTGTAACGATCTGAGTCAAACTCTGATTTAAAGAAGAGGATAGAGTATCGATATCATTGGTTACCCGTGAAAGAATTTCTCCATGAGTATATCGATCAAAATAACGAAGCGGTAAATGATTGATCTTAAGACTCGATTCTTTTCTTAAGTTATAGGAAACCTTTTGGGAAACTGTTGCCATGATATAACTTTGCAAGTAAGAAAAGAAGGCACTGATCAGATACATCATAAATAAGAATAAGAGAATTTGAGCGATTTTGGCAAAATCGATTTGTCCTGCTCCTTGTACTTTAGCAATAAATCCTTCTGCTAAAGTGGTTGTTGCCTGTCCTAAAATTTTAGGCCCTAGTATGGAAAAAACAGTTGATGCCATGGCAAATAACAAGACACAAAAAATAGAAAGATAGAAAGGCTTTAAATAATGAAAAAGCAATTTCATGGTACCTTTGAAGTTTTTGGCTTTTTCGCCATGATTTCCATGATGATGTTTAGGCATTGGCCAATTCCTCCTTTGATAATTGTGAATATGCAATTTCCTGATATATTTCACAGTTCTTTAATAGTTCTTCATGTGTACCTATCCCAGCTATTTTTCCCTCATTTAATACTACGATTTGATCAGCATTCATGATGGTACTGATGCGTTGAGCTACCATAAATACTGTTGCATTGGTTTGTGCTGTAATTTCTTTTAAGGCTTTGCGTAAGGCAGAATCTGTTTTAAAATCTAGGGCTGAGAAAGTATCATCGAAAATGTAGATTTCGGGATTACGAATAATTGCCCGGGCAATGGATAACCGCTGTTTTTGTCCACCGGAAACGTTGTTTCCTCCTTGGGCAATACTGGTTTCATATTGTTCTGGTTTCGCTTCGATAAATTCTGTCGCTTGTGCAACATGAGAAGTATAGCGAATTTCTTCTTCACTAGCATCTTGTTTTCCATAACATAAATTACTAGCAATCGTACCAGAGAATAGGATTCCTTTTTGAGGCGCATATCCAATGATGTCACGCAAATCGTGCTGATTGACTTCTTTTACGTTTACACCATCTACCAATAGTTCTCCCTCGGTTACATCAAAGAAACGAGGAATCAATTGAATGATGGTTGATTTCCCAGAGCCGGTAGAACCGATAATGGCTGTTGTTTGTCCCGGTTTTGCGGTGAAGTTGATATCATGTAAGACATCAGCTTCCGCATTTGGATAACGGAAACTCACATGCTTGAATTCTACCAATCCTTTTTTGGTTGGATCAAAAGATTTTGGCTGTGCAGGATCATGAATGCTAATTTCTGTTTCTAATACTTCTGATACCCGTTTTCCAGCAACGCTGGCACGTGGCACCATAATTAAGATCATCGCAATCATTAAGAAAGACATAATGACATGCATCGCATATTGCAAGAAAGCCATGATGACCCCAATTTGCATCGTTCCTTGATCAACTTTTTGAGCACCAACCCAGATAATGAGAATGATAACTAGATTCAAAACTAAGTTCATCAGTGGCATGACAGCACTTACGGCACGGTTAACAAATAAATTTGTTTTCGTAATTGCTTGGTTCGTTGTTTCAAATTTATCTTCTTCAATCTTTTCCCGACCGAATGCCCGAATCACCAACATTCCATCTAAGAATTCTCTCATGACTTGGTTTAACTGGTCGATTAACTGTTGAATGATATTAAATTTTGGTAACAGAATAGAGAAGGTTGTAACGATGATTCCTAACATGATCACTAAGACTAAACCAATGATCCAAACCATATCAACATTACTATTCAAGATCTTAAAAAAAGCTCCAATTCCCATGATTGGTGAGAAGACAGCAATTCTTAAAATCATTATGATCACCATTTGAATTTGTTGAATATCATTGGTTGTCCGTGTGATCAAAGAAGAAGTAGAAAATTTACCAAATTCCACATTGGAGAATTCAGATATTTTGATAAATACTTTTTCTCTGACATCTTTTGAGAAACCTGCACCAATTTTAGCTGTTAGAAAACCAACCATGATTGCACAAAGGGCACCGATTAAAGCAATGAATAGCATCGTTGCACCGGAGCGTAACAAATAGCCTAACTGAACAGTAAATAAATCGATACCGATGATTTCATATTCTGCACTGACACTTTGGCGTGCCAAAGTGGTAAGTGTTAAGGAATCTACATTGGATAGTTGTTGTTCGATTCCGCCGAGTAACTGTGCTTGTTGTTCAACGGTTGCCTGTTGAAAAAAATCATAGAGATCCAGATCCAGTGGCAGTTGCATCTGTTGTTTCATCTCAGGAGTCAATTGATCGATCCAATAGGTGAGCAACATCGGCTTTTGCAAGATCGTATCCAATTCTTTTGTGTCTTTTTGATCGTATAAATACAAATCCTCTTCTTGTAATAATGGATATTTCAAAATGTAATTTGAATCTTCTGCAGTGATTTTTTGATAATGAGATAAAATGACATCATCTTCTGTGGTAAACAGTAATAAATGTTCCATCTGACTCGAACGGATGACATCTGGTACTGAGGATTCGATCCCATTGGATTGAATACCAACATCGACAATTTTGGACATATAATCAGGTAGGGTTAATTCACTTTGTGCTTGAACAAACAAAAGTAAAATGACAGCGACGATATGCCAGCGAAATGGTTTTAAATAGCGAATTAATTTTGTCATAGAGTTTCCTTTCTTTGTTCCATTACTTCTAATAGTAAGTCAAACGCCTGTATGAGTTGCTGTAACTGTTGATCAGAAAACTGCGAGAAAGCAGTTTTCATACTACGAAAGACATCTTGATCGACATGATCGAGAACTTGTTTTCCTTCTTCTGTTAACTCAACGAGCGTTTCTCTTCGATTATTTGGATTGATATAGCGGAAGACATAATTCTTGTTAACGAGTTCATCAATCGATCGAGTTAATTGTTGAGCGGATATTTGTTCACGTTTTGCTAGTTCACTCATCGTACAGACGGTACAATTTTTGATGGAATGCATCAGCATCATCTGACTCATTCGAATATTATAAGGAGAGCACTTTACTACTTGAACGGTTCTTTTCCACATAGGGATGAGAAAAAGAACTTTTCCGGTAGCTTCATCAAGTAAAGAACACATTTCATTCACCTCCATGGTTTTTACGATAGCATTCTAATATTTAAATGTCAACAAAAGTTAATAGTTAACATTTGTTAAATAAAAACAATTTCTAAAGTGCTTAAAAAAGTGATATACTGTTAACGTTAAAGTCAAAAAAAGGAGTATCTTATGTTAGAAATTATAAAAGCAATTTTATTAGGAATTATACAAGGAATTACAGAATGGCTACCAATTAGTAGTACGGGACATATGATTCTGTTTAATGAAATATTTCCAATGGAATTATCAACAGAGTTTGTGAATCTATTTTTAGTAGTGATTCAGTTTGGCTCTATTTTAGCTGTTTTAATTCTTTATTTTCATAAACTTAATCCCTTATCTAGAAAGAAAAGCTCACAACAGAAAAAGGATACTTGGATGTTATGGGCAAAGGTATTAGTAGCAGCTGTACCAGCAGCAATTGCAGGGTTATTATTAGATAATCTTATTGATGCTTATATGCATACACCGGTTGTGATTGCGACAACGTTGATTCTTTATGGTATCTTGTTTATTGCCTTAGAAAATCAACATTTGAAGCCAAAAACAACATCGTTATCAGATCTGAGTTTTAAAACAGCATTTGGGATCGGTGCTTTCCAAATGTTGGCTTTGATTCCTGGAACTTCTCGTAGTGGTTCAACCATTTTGGGAGCTGTATTTTTGGGATGTTCCCGCTTTGTAGCTGCAGAATTTTCATTTTTCTTAGCGATTCCTATGATGTTTGGAGCAAGTGCTTTAAAGTTAGTGAAATATTTTTTGAAAACCGCGATTGGTTTTACTTCATTAGAATTGATCGTTTTAGCAACAGGTATGATTGTTGCTTTTGT
The DNA here is from genome assembly GCA_029227155.1 of Erysipelotrichaceae bacterium. Classification (GTDB taxonomy): domain Bacteria; phylum Bacillota_I; class Bacilli_A; order Erysipelotrichales; family Erysipelotrichaceae; genus RGIG4607. The sequence continues at coordinate 13,751 of JAQXZJ010000022.1, read as the reverse complement.
AGTAAGCTTATTAGCCATTCGTTTCTTAATGGCTTATATTAAGAAACATGATTTTAAAGTCTTTGGATATTATCGGATTGTATTAGGTGTTTTGATTATTGCATATTTCTTATTCTTTTAGAGGTGAATCGATATGGAAGTTAGAGAACGGATAAAAGCTTTACAAAATCAAATGAAAGAACACAATATTGATGTTTATTATGTGCCAACGGCAGATAATCATCAAAGTGAATATGTGTCAGACCATTTTAAAACTCGGGTGTTTTTATCAGGGTTTACAGGTAGTGCTGGAACATTGATCGTAACTGCTGCTATGGCAGGTTTATGGACGGATGGTCGCTATTTTATTCAGGCGGAACGTCAATTAGCAGATAGTGGGATTACTTTATTCCGTATGGGGGAAGAAGGGGTTTTGACTGAATTAGAATTCATTCAACAACAATTACCTGAAAAAGGAACCCTAGCATTTGATGGAAAAGTAGTATCAACATCTTTTGCATTGCAGTTGGAACAACTTGTACAAAAGAAACAGGGCTATTTACAATATGAACAGGATCTTGTACAGCCTATTTGGGAAAATCGTCCTGCACTTAGCAAGAACCCTGTTTATTTCTTGGATTTGAAGTATAGCGGAGAATCCATGATGAGTAAATTGAACCGTGTGCGTGAACAAATGAAACAAGCGAATTGTGACTGTCATTTATTGACATCTTTGGATGATATTGCATGGTTATTGAACATTAGAGGAAATGATGTTGCATGTAATCCAGTGGTATTGTCGTATTGTATCGTTTTGATGGATGAGGTTCATTTGTATCTTGATGAAACAAAATTAAATAAAGAACAACGGTTAGAGTTACAACAAAATCATGTTGTCGTACATCCATACGATGCCATTTATGAGGATATCAAAAAGTGGAATACAAGAATATTGTATGATCCAAATAAAGTAAACTATGCATTATATAAAAATGGTAAGGGTGAGTTTGTATCACAAGCCAATCCTGAAGTGATGATGAAAGCAATCAAAAATGAAACAGAGGTTGAAAACCTACGGCTCTGTCATATCAAAGATGGATTAGCTGTTACTAAGTTTATTTATTGGTTGAAACATCAGATCAAAGAACAATCGTTAAGTGAGTGGGATGCGACAGAATATCTACAACAATGTCGAAAACAAAATGCGCATTATCTTGGGGACAGCTTTCAGGCAATTGGGGCATATAATGCCAATGCGGCTATGATGCATTATAGTGCTTCCAAAGCTTCTGCTAGTATGATGGAAGCAAAAGGATTCTATTTAATTGACTCTGGTGGACAATATTATGAAGGAACAACCGATATTACTCGTACCATCTGTTTAGGTGAAATTCCACAGGAATGGAAGATCCATTATACCCAGGTATTACGTGGAGTGATCGGATTATCGAAAGCTAAATTCTTATATGGATGTCGAGGAATCAATTTAGATATCTTAGCTCGAGGACCATTATGGAACTTAGGAATTGATTATAAATGTGGAACAGGACATGGAGTCGGATATTTACTCAATGTTCATGAAGCTCCAAATGGTTTTCGATGGAAAATCGTTCCAGAACGGAATGATAGCTGTGTATTAGAAGAAGGCATGGTAACTACCGTTGAACCAGGTGTTTATATGGAACAAAGCCATGGTATTCGGATTGAAAATGAATTGTTGTGTCAGAAACGTGAGAAAAATGAATATGGACAATTCATGGGCTTTGAAACTTTGACAATGGCACCAATTGATTTGGATGCAATTGAACCATCGTTGATGACACAAGATGAATTAGATTTCTTAAATGAATATCATCAAAGAGTTTATGAAACCTTACGGCCAATGTTAAATGAAAAGGAGCGGGTATGGTTAAAAGAGGCTACCCGAAAGATGACACATGCCGGTTAAGGTTCAAACCATCTGTTTAGATAAAACGAGAAGAATATTCTGTGTCAGTGATATTCATGGACACTTTGATTTATTTTATCAAGCATTACGACAGGTAAATTTTCAGAAAGAAGATCAATGTATTGTATTAGGAGATATCGTTGAGAAAGGACCCGATAGCTTGAAAATGGTTCGTTTCTTAATGGATCTACAACAAAAACAAGATATTTATGTGACAAAAGGAAATTGTGAAGCTTGGGTCTTGGAATTACTGGAAGATGAAGAAACGTTAGCTCGATATATGCAAAGTCGTAAGGAATCTATTTTTTGGGAAATGTTTGAAGAAGTTGGAGGAGATTTTGCTCATCTTTCAGACTTTGTTCAAAAAATAAAGCATGTATATCAAAAAGAGTTTTCTTGGCTTGATTCTTTACCGGTGATTCTGGATGATGAACAAATGACATTTGTTCATGCAGGAATCCAAACGGAAACACTTGAGGATAATGATTTTGAACTATGTTTGACATACCCAACCTTTGAACTTTCTGCTCCAACCTTACATAAGTATGTGATGGTAGGGCACTTGCCTACGGTTAATTACTGTCATCAATATCCAGACTGCAATCCACGCATCAATCATGAGAAAAAGATCATTTCGATTGATGGAGGGATTGGAGTAAAACCGGATGGACAGTTGAATCTAGTTACGATTGAGGATTTAAAGAAGAAAACGATATCTAGTATTTCTTTGTCAGAGGCGATCCCAATGACGATGCAAAAGGAACAGAAAGCAAGTGAAGTGAGCCGTAGCATTAACTGGTTGGATAATCAGATTGAAGTATTATCAGAAGATCAGAAAGGCTATTGGATTTCTCATTGTTCGAGTCAATATCGTATGCATGTTTCAAAAGATATGGTATTTGATGATCAAACACGGGTCTATGATGTTACCGATTATCAATTGCCGATTCAAAAGGGAGATCAGGTATTAGTTTATCGAGAAACCCCATTGGCATATTATGCTAAGAAAGATGGAATTCTTGGTTGGGTTTTGAAATAGGACTTGATTTTTCAATCAATCGTCTTATAATAATAAAGTTCGTTAGGAACAAAAGTCAGTCGCAATCTCCTGACTTATTAAAAAAAACACGAAAGGAAGTATTTAAAAATGAATGCAAACAACATGACGAAGCGAATTCGTCAGATTTGCTTGATTGCGCTTATTGCGGCAATCTATGCAACAACGACTTTGATTTTAGCCCCTATTTCATTTGGGAATATTCAATGTCGTATTTCAGAAGCGCTTACTTTATTAGCGATTTTGTGTCCAGAAGCAATTATTGGTGTAACGATTGGTTGTGCGCTTAGTAATGCAGTTAGCGTAGCGATGGGAGCTAGTATCATTGGGGTATTAGATATTGTATTTGGTACTTTGGCTACTTTTCTAGCAGGGGTCGTTAGTTATTATGCTCGTTCTATTCGTTGGAAAAACATTCCTGTGATTTCTGCTTTAGCCCCTATTTTATTCAATGGAGTGTTCATTGGAGCGATGTTGGCTTATGTGATTGCACCGCAGAATTTCTGGATGATGTTTCTAATTTGTGGTATTGAAGTCGCTGTTGGAGAAGCAATTGCTTGTGTAGTGTTAGGAATTCCATTAGCATTACGGCTTGAAAAATTAAATGTAATGAAAAAATTTGGAATTTAACGTATAATAAAAGGCGTAAGCCTTTTTTGCTTAAGGAGTTGAGAATATGAAGGGTCTTGTATTAGAAGGCGGAGCAATGAGAGGAATTTTTACAGCAGGAGCATTGGATGCCTTAGAAGAATTAGGAATTTCCTTTGATCAATGTAGCGCGATTAGCGCTGGAGCATTGAATGCATTATCGTTTTTTTCTCATCAAAAGGGAAGAAATTTAGAGGTATCAACGACCTATGCAAATGATCCTCGCTATTTTAGTCTTCGTAATTGGATTAAGACAGGAACTTATTTTGGAACGAAAATGTTGTTTGAAACAATTCCGGATGAGTTAATGCCATTTGATTATGAGGTATTTCGTAACAATCCTTGTAAATTAGAAGCCGGAATCTTTAATGTAGAAACGGGAGAATTGGAATACAAGCATATCAAAGATGCTAAAAAGGATGCTTTATATCTGCAGGCTGCGGCAGCTTTACCAATTATTAGTGCGATTGTAGAAGTAGATGGTCATAAATACCTAGATGGTGGAATCGTAGATTGCTTTGGATTAGACCATACGTTGGAATGTGGCTGTGATAAGGTTCTTGTTATACATACAAGAGATGCACAATATCGTCGAGGACCTGCAAAATTCTTAAATATTATTCGTCAGATCTATCATAAATATCCTAAAGTTGCAGAAAATATTCAGATAAGACCCGATCGGTACAATGCGACGGTACGCCGAATGGAACAGATGGAACAGGAAGGAAAACTGATTCTGATTCGTCCTAAAAACGTTGTGACAGTTAAAAGAGCAGAGAAAGATGTCGCTAAACTGAAAGCATTATATCAAGAAGGATATGATATTGTGATGGAACGAAAAGATGAAATAATCGCTTATTTTTCATAGTTAACCACTCATTGAAGAGTGGTTTTTTAATAAAATATCTTTTTTCTCTTTCAGATTATTGATACAATATAGAAAAGAAGGTGAATCGATGAAAAAAGTAATTGCCGTTGTTGAAGATGAAAAAGACTTAAATGAATTAGTGAAACGATATTTAGAAAAAGAGAATTATGAGGTACGTTCCTATTATACCTATGATGAGGCACAAGCCCATGTAAATGATGATGATATTCATTTGTGGTTGTTGGATATCATGTTAGATGATAAAAGTGGTTTTGATTTAATTGAAGAGATTCGGAATAAGACCCATGATGTTCCGGTTATTTTCATGTCGGCTAGAGATAAAGAATTTGATCGTATCATTGGGTTGGAAAAAGGGAGTGATGATTACATCACTAAACCATTTAGTATGAAAGAAATGGTTTTACGGGTAAATAATATTATGAAGAGAACTTACCGTAATGATATGAGAACGGAAGTTGATGGTTATGAAATTGATGATACCCAAAGAAAAGTTTATTATCAGGGGAATGTGGTAGATTTAACAACGCTAGAGTATGATCTATTATTGTTCTTTGTGAAAAACCGTGAAAAACCATTTACTCGCGAACAGATCCTCAATCATGTATGGGGATATGACTCCTTTGGTAGTAATCGGGTAGTGGATGATACATTACGTCGTTTGCGTAAGAAAATGCCGAATTTGAATATCCATACAATTTATGGCTATGGATATCGTTTGGATTAGTTATGAGACGCTTACAAAACTGGTTAGGGGGATTATCCCTAACACAACAATTGTTATCGATTATCTTTGCATCATCGGTTGTTTTTATTCTGCTGTTTTTTGTATACTTAAAAGGCAATATCGAAGAATTCAGCCATTGGCAAACCTTTGTATTATTGGAACGTTCTCAAGATGAAATAGTTGAAATCTATAAGGATCATTTGATTTATAGTGAGGTTGTTTCGGATTATACAAGAGATATTTCCCATTTATTTATTAAAGATCAAGAAGTGGAGGCTTTTGTTGGTACGTATTTAAGAGGGACTCCTCTTTTAAAAATTGTGAAAGAAAAAATGCCTTTTACGGATGACACGATGGAATCTACAATGATGATTGAGGGAGAACGTGTCTTTTATAAGGTTCGTGTGATTGATGCTAAAACGATTGTGATTTCTTTTATGGGAGATAGTTATAGTCGGGCGATCGCAAACAATTTATTTAACAGCATTTCTAATCTTGCTGCACTGGTTGTTGGTACGATATATTTATTATTAGTCTTATGGGTTTCTTTCTTATTACATCCTTTGAATCAGATTCGAACTTATATCGAACGGATTCGAAATGGGGAACCGGCAGAATTGAAAATTGATCGAAATGATGAGATTGGAGAAGTAGCGTTTGCCTTGGTTAATATGAGGGAAGAATTAAGACATCAGGATGAAGTAAAAGAAGAGATGATTCATAATATTTCTCATGATTTAAAGACACCGATTGCGACCATCAAGTCTTATGGTGAAAGTATCAAAGATGGAATCTATCCATATGAAACATTGGAAAAGAGTGTTGATGTAATCATAGAAAATGCAGATCGGTTAGAAAAGAAGGTTCATAGTCTTTTATTCTTGAATCGTTTGGATTATTTGTTGTCTAGTAATGAGATGGAAATGAAAGATATTCAGATGAAAGAGATTGTTGAAGTAGTTTTATTATCACTGAAGGTCATTCGTCCTGAAATTCAGATGACAGTGGATCTGGAACCGACGATATTTAGAGGAAATGAAGAATCTTGGAGAGTCTTAGTTGAGAATTTAGTTGATAACGCATTACGTTATGCAGAATCGAATATTACCATTACTTTGCGAAATGGCTATTTTTCAGTGGCTAATGATGGACCATCGCTATCTCAAGAACGGATGGAAAAACTGTTTAAGCCATTTGAAAAGGGTAGCAAAGGAAAGTTTGGCTTAGGTTTGAGTATTTGTTATAAGATTGTTACAGCATATGGGTATACGATTGAAGCACAGAACTTAGAAAAAGGTGTGATTTTCAAGGTGAAAGATAAAACAGAACCAAAGACGGTTCGTAAGAAAAAGATAAAAAAGTAGATAGAGGGATGAAAACGTGTTTAGTCAGTTTCTAATTAAAAAATTAATCAAGGATAACAAAATAGATACCAAAAGTCGTGAATTGGTCGGAAGAGTGAGTTCTTATGTGGGTATTGCCTTAAATATCTGTTTAGCTTCGATGAAAATGATTACCGGTACGATCTTTCACTCCGTTTCTATTTTCGCAGATGGTGTGAATAATCTATCGGATGCTGGAAATTCATTGATTCTTTTGATTAGTTTTAAACTAAGTAGTCGTCCTGCCGATGAAGAACATCCATTTGGTCATGAACGAACTGAATATCTGGCTTCTATGGTGGTGGGAGCTTCCATTTTGGTATTAAGTTTTGAATTATTGAAGAGTGCAGTGGATAAAATTATTCATCCATCAGGGATTGAGTTCTCTTATTTGATGGTAATTGTTCTAGTCGTTTCTATTCTAGGAAAAATCTGGTTATACTATTTCTATCGAAACTGTGGAAAAGCCATTGATTCTTTAGTTTTACAAGCCAGTGCTCAGGATAGTCGCAATGATGTATTAGCAACCATAACAGTTTTAGCAAGTGCTTGTATTTCCTATTTCTTCCATATCCAATTAGATGGATGGATGGGAATTGTTGTTGCAGTTGTGATTTTAATGAGTGGAATTGAAATTATCAAAGAAGCATTAAATAAGATTTTAGGAGAAGCTCCAAGTAAGGAGTTAGTTGATATGATTGAACGGGAAATCATGAGTTATGATGGAGTATTAGGAATTCATGATCTGATGGTTCATAGTTATGGTCCAAATCGTTGTTTCGTTAGTGTGCATGCGGAAGTGGATTCTAAGGTGGATGTATTACAAAGCCATGACTTGATTGATAATATTGAACAGAATTTTCTAAAAGAAAAGGGAATTCATGTCGTGATTCATATGGATCCGATCGTGGTGGATGATCCAGTCATCATGGAACTCAAACAGGCAATCCAGACATGTGTAAATGAATTATCTAGTGATTTAAGAATCCATGATTTTCGTGCTGTAATAGGTCAGACCCATACCAATCTGATTTTTGATTGTGTAGTACCATATTCTTGTAAGTTATCGTATGAAACGATTCAGCAACATGTGGATGAAATGTTAAAAAAACAAGGACATGTTTATCATACGGTAATTACCTTTGAACGTCCTTATAATTAAAAGTGGCAAGAATGAATCTTGCCATTTATTTTTTGATGAGTCGATATAAATGATAGATAGCGATAAATACACTGACACCTGCTACAATTAAGGATAAATAGAAAGAAATAGCGTTGGTTTCTATTAAGTTTTGCTCATATGCATTAATCACTAATAGGATTGCAAATAACAGATATAAGAATACGCGTAATAATATTTTCTTATTTGATTCTGGTCTTGCAGATCTTGGATCATAAGGAAGAAGTTGATCTAAGTGCAGATTGTCATTTTTTACTAGAGAAGGTAAAAACTTATAACGGAAAGAAAGTGCCATTGCCAAATCAATGATGGCTCCACACAAGATGGCAAACTTTAATTCCATGATGAAGCCTACTGCTAATACTGTAAAGGTAATGGCAATCATCCAACGATTGGAGAACATCTTATACTTATTTAATTTGTCATCGGGAATATAATAGACCATTTTTTGGCGATAATCATAGTAAACGATCTTTCCCTGTTTGTCTTTAAATGTGTGTTTTTTAAATGGGTTATAGTTGTCTAAAATCATAATTTCACCTCGATGTTTCTATTATACTAGAAAAAAGGAATCTGTTGTAGTTTTTTTAGAAAAGGTTAAAAATATTGTTAAAAAATGCAAGATGGAAGATTTGAAATCACTATCTTTGACTTATATAATATTACTGTCAATAAAAAAGGAGGCAGATTATGATTTTTAATTATACAAAAGAAATGTTAGAAAACCTTCATGCTGTATTTACAGCAACTGAAATTCATCAACAACCAGAAACTTGGTTAAAAACGGTTCAACAAATCAGAGGAATGAAAGATTCTCTTCAAGCATTCATTGATCAAGTAATTAAACAAGAAGACTTCGATGTGATTTTAACAGGTGCAGGAACCAGTGAATTTGTTGGAAATTCTGCATATTCTTATTTAGCAAAACAACTGAATTATAAAGTAAAATCGTATGGAACAACAGATTTAGTAGCGACTCCAGAAAACTATTTATCAAAAACGAAACCAACATTATTAATATCATATGGTCGTAGTGGAAATTCTCCAGAATCTGTTGCGGCAGTAGAGGTTGCAGAACAAGTATGTGAAACGATTTATCATGTATTTATTACTTGTAATCATGAAGGAGCTTTATCAAAATTTGCTCAATCACGCAAGAATTGCTTTGCAATCAATTTAACACCAGAAACTCATGACCAAAGCTTTGCGATGACTTCTAGTTTCTCTAATATGTATTTAGCAACATTATTAACTTTCCAATTGGATCAATTAGATGCTGTAGAAATGTTGATCAAGGATGTAAAAGCGAGTGCTGATCGTTATCTTAATGATAACTTTGGATTTGCAAAAGATGTAGTTGAACAATTTGATTTCAATCGTATCGTTTATTTAGGTGCGAATACATGCAAAGGAATTGCTCAAGAATCAGCATTAAAAATGTTAGAGTTAACAGCAGGAAAAGTTGTTACGATGTATGATACACCAATGGGATTCCGTCATGGTCCTAAGTCAATCATTGATGATCAAACATTAACGGTTGTTTATGTTAGTGATGATGCTTATACAAGACAATATGATATTGACTTAATTCGTGAAATGAGTGTTCAAAGAAAAGGAAATAAGATTTTAGCTGTAACCAATCAAGTAGATGAACAAGTACGTGAGTTAGTAGATTTCTATTATGCATTTGAAAATGGATGCGTATTGGATAATGCATATTTAGGGTTGGAATATATTACAGTAGCGCAAACAATTGCTTTATTTAAATCTTTAGCACTTGATATTACCCCAGATAATCCATGTCCATCTGGAGAAGTAAATCGAGTCGTAAAAGGCGTTATCATTCATCCATACAAGAAATAGGAGGAAAGAAAAATGATCGGATTAATCGTTACAGGTCACGGCAATTTTGCGACAGGAATCACAAGTTCTTTGCGGTTAATTGCTGGAGAACCAACAGATTATGCTGCTGTTGATTTTACAATTGAAATGTCAACGGAACAATTAGAAGAACGTTTAGATGCTGCAATGACAAGTTTGGAAGCTACTTGTGATGGTGGTATTTTGGTGTTAAGTGATTTAGCAGGAGGATCTCCATTTAAGATGGCAGTGATGTGTTCGTTGCATCATCCAAATGTGGAGGTTGTTGCTGGTACGAATTTACCAATGTTATTAGAAATTGGTATGTCTCGTGAATTTGCGAGTGATGTTCATGCATTAGCAGATCAAGCAATCGCTACCGGAAGCAAACAGGTTGTAAAATTTGATTTTGCGGCAATGGGTGCTCAAGAAAGTCAGCCTGCTAATGATGAAGATGGAATCTAGGTGAAAATATGGATGTACAAAGCTTTATCAATAGTATGCTAGCTTCAGCTGTGGTCATTGTTATTCTGATTGCGATCATGGCGCTTGTGATGTTTATTAACAGTAAGAAAAAGATTTCAAAAAGAAAAGAAGAATACGTGACACTTCATCAGAATTTAAAGCCAAATGTCAAAGTAGAATTTGCGAGTGGTTTTATTGGTAAGTTAGTTCGCGTAGGGGAAGAAACTTGTGATGTGGAGATTGCACCAAATACCGTGGTAACAATTTCACGTTATAGTATTTCTCGCATCCTAGATAAATAAAAAATGCCCGGACAAAAAAATGTTCGGGCTCTTTGTATGACGGGCATGCCATACATCTAGGGTGAAAGTCCCAAAGGAGGTATCCATCGCCAACCTGATAGCGACTGTCAAAGCGTAAACCGGTGACAGAGCGTGAAAAGAAGATATAGCGAAATCGTGGCCCAACGGACAGGAACTTGATTAGAAAATAGTTTTTGCATAGTCGGTTGGAGTAATTCCATAACGTTGTTTAAACTTTCTAGAGAAGTAGTGAATGGAACCAAATCCCAATGCAACGGTAATTTCACTGATGGTATATTTTCCTTCTTTGATCATGAATTTGGACTTGCTGAGCTTTAACTCATTGATATATTGCTTAGGAGCCATATTTAACTGTTCTCTAAATAATGTCTGTAAAGAAGAGCGAGAAATCAAAAAGGTTTTACAGATTTCATCAATGGCTAATGGTTCAAAGATATTTTCATTGATATATTGAATGATATCATTCAGCAAATCGTTTTCTGATTGTTGTTGAATTGGCATCTCAGTAATTGGTACATCATTTTTGACTGGTTGAATTAAATAGACAAGCAGTTCTTTTAAGTAACATAATAATAAGTCTTTTGAATAAGGCGATTGATCAGTCGCTGCTAGTTTCATAAAGTTATTTAAAATACGATGGGTATCTTTGTTGAGATGGAAGATTTTATTTTGGAATGGAGTTGGGTCTTTTAAATCCATATCAAACATAATAGTAATATAGGAGCAAGGGGTGCCTTCAAATGCTTGCTGGCTATGAAATTGATGGGGGGTATAAATCATTAAGTCAAAGGTTTTTAATTCATAAGCAATACCATCGACTTCTGTAACTAATTGTCCATTATCGATATAGGTTAATTCCCAATAAGAATGTTCTTCTCCAGCAAAGAAGTAATCAGAATGACGAATTTGATAATAATAAGCATAAATCTCCGGAATATGGAAACTTTCAATTGTTTTGTGATGCTCGATATTATGTTCGATGTGATAAAACTGTTTTTGAGCACTAGGTGCCGTATAGATGTCTAGCTTAATTTGGTCAGACATTGCTAAGAAGTTCATGTAAACCCCTTTTTTGACTTTTGTAACACGATGGATTACAAATTGTTGAATCCCTTCTGCCGATGGTTCTTCATTGACAAGCAATAGAACCATGCCCTTTACAACACGAATATAAATATCGGATGTATAGGTAAACAACTGATTGATGGTTTTATTGTGACGATGAATGGTATGTTTTTCTACTCGGCTATAAGGAAAAGATGAAATATCTTGTACGATATTTCCGTAAGGCTTGTAAGCAATGCTTGAGGTTTTGATAAACATATGAATACCTCCTGTTGAATAATACAAGTATATCACTAAAAAATGACAATAAGACGTAAATCTTACTAAAAAGTGCAAAAATTTGCAAAAAAAAATATAAATATGCTGAGAAAAAAAAGAAATAAGATAATAATGTAATCTAGTCGGGGAACTAAAATTGTAAAGATTTATGAAACTGATACTATTTTACAAAATCAGAAAAAAGAAGGGAGAGACAAAAAATGCCAAACATTATGTTAACACGTATTGATAATCGTTTGATCCATGGACAAGTGGCTACTCAATGGACAAGTTCTATCGGTGCAAACTTATTGTTGGTTGCTAATGATAAAGTTGCGGCTGATACATTCCGTCAAGGGTTAATGAACATGGCGGCACCAAGCTTTGCTCAAACACGGTATTTCAGTATTGAAAAAACATGTGCAGTGATCGACAAAGCAAGTCCAGCTCAAAAGATTTTCATTATTTGTGAAACCCCAGCAGATGTTGTTCGTCTTGTTGAGGGTGGAGTTCCAATTAAGAAAGTTAATATTGGAAACATGCATATGGCAGAAGGCAAACGTCAGGTTGCTACTGTAGTTGCAGTAGATGATGCTGATGTGGCTGCATTCAGACGTCTGCAGGAATTAGGTGTTGAACTTGAAATCAAAAAAGTTCCACAAGACAGTCCTGAAGACATTAACAAATTATTCAAATAATAAAAAATAGGAAAGGAAAATTAAAATCATGGGAGATTTCTCAATTGTACAAATTCTTCTAGTTGGTGTTGTCGGTTTTATCGCTGGTATCGACCAATTTAGTTTCCTTGAATCATTGTATCGTCCTATCGTTTTAGGACCAATCGTTGGAGCAATCTTAGGACAAGCTGAACTAGGATTAAAAATTGGTGCTTCTTACGAATTGATGATGGTTGGAAACATGCCTATCGGTGGAGCTCAGCCACCAAACGTTGTAGTGGGTGGTATTATGGCGGTTGTATTCGCTATTTCTACTGGTACAGAAAACTTTGAAAGTGCTTTAGGTCTTGCTGTTCCATTTGCTGTATTAGGACAACAAGCTGTAACTATTATGTTTACAATCACTTCTCCACTAATGTCAAAAGCTGATGATATGGCAGCTAAAGCTGACGTTAAGGGAATTGAACGTTTGAACCTTATGACAATGTGTGGTATCGGTTTATTATTCGCAGTTATCTCAATGGCTGGTGTTGCTGCTGGTTCTGCATTGGGTGACTGGATGGCATCTAACGTTCCTGCATGGATCTGGACAGGTCTTGGAGCTGCTGGTGGAATGATGAAACACGTTGGATTCGCAGTATTGATGAAAATTATGATTTCTGGTGAAACTTGGGCATTCTTGTTCGTTGGATTCGGCTTGGCTACAATTATTGATAAGTTAATGCCTGGTCAAACATTGATCTTAGTTGCTATCTTCGGTATCGCTATGGCAATCTATGATTTCCAATTAAATACAAAATACAAAAATGCTGCAGGTCAAGGAGGTATGAGTGATGGCATCTAATCTTCGTGATAATTATAAAGTTACGACTCCAGCTGCACCTCTTGATAAGAATACTCTTAACAAGATGGCTATGCGTTCTTTGTACTTGCAAGGTTCTTTCAACTATGAAAGAATGCAAGCTGCTGGATGGCTATATGGTATTTTACCTGGTCTAGAAAAAATCCATACAGACAAAGAAGACTTAGCATTATCTATGTCTCATAACTTGGATTTCTTCAATACTCACCCATTCTTAGTAACATTCGTTATGGGTATCGTATTATCACTTGAACAACAAAAAGCAGACGTTAACATGATTCGTTCAGTACGTGTTGCTGCTATGGGACCTTTAGGTGGTATCGGTGACGCTATTTTCTGGTTAACATTATTACCAATCGCTGCTGGTATCTCTGCTAACTTATCATTAGCTGGTAACTGGTTTGGTCCAATTCTATTCTTAATCATTTTCAACG
>JAQXZJ010000021.1 GCA_029227155.1 Erysipelotrichaceae bacterium | reverse complement strand
CAATATCTTGCTTGCCGTAGACTCTGTAAATTCTTTTTGTACTTTCACTGTAATCATTGCACTCAAATTCACACAACCACTTAAAACCGGATCATTGACATCTTTATCTTGAGGCATAGATTCTCCAGTTAGCATTGAAGTATCTAAAGAAGTTGTTCCTTCCACAATCACACCATCTACAGGAATCTTTTCTCCTGGATAAACAACAACCAGATCTCCAATCTTTAACGTTTCTGGGTGTACTTCTTTGACTTCTTCTCCCACTTTTAAATTAGCAACATCTGGTCGTAGATCCATCAATTCTGTAATCGATTGTCGCGAACGATTTACCGCTACAGTTTGGAACAATTCTCCTACCTGATAAAATAGCATAACAGCAACTGCTTCATGATATTGTTGCACATAGATTGCTCCAAAAGTAGCAAACGTCATCAAAAAATTTTCATCTAGCATTTTCCCTTTCAAAATATTTTTAATGGAACGCCAAATGATATCATAGCCAATCACAAGATAGCTTACAATTAACAAGAGTCCTTCCCAAATTGGTTGCTTGACGATATAAGATGCAACAAAGCAAATCAAGGCAACAATGATTCTTACTAGCATCATCCGAACATCATCCATTCCATGATCATGATCATGAGAATGTTCTTCTTGATGCAAAGCTTCAATTACTACTCCTTCCTCAACTTCATCAGCTACTGCTTGCATTTTTTTAATAGCATCATGAGTTGAAAAAGATGATTCATAATAAATTTTTTGTCCCATAAAATCCAAAGAAACATGAGAGAATCCCTCAGTATTCTGTAAGGCACGTTCTAATTTAGCTGCACAATTCGCACAATCTAATCCTTTTACAGCAACTACTTTTGAGTGTTCGTGTTCTACATGTTCATCACAGTTACATCTGGTATGTTGGCAATCATGATCATGATGATGGTGATGATGATGATGAATTTTCTCAATGACTGCATCTGGTTCTACTTTTTTAGCAACATCTTTCATCAATCGCAAAACTTCTTCTTCAGGCAAATCTGATTCATAAACTATCTTCTGCCCCATGAAATCTAAAGAAACTTCTCTTATTCCTTCTATTTGTTGTAAGGCACGTTCTAATTTAGCTGCACAATTCGCACAATCTAATCCTTTGATTAAAAACTGTTTCATATTTTTCTCCTTCTACTCTAAAATATGTTCTAAGCCTTGTTGATAAATCGAAATAACATGATCATCTTTTAAGGAATAATAAATCGTCTTCCCTTCTCGACGGAAGCGTACCAACTCTGCCTGTTTTAATATTCTCAATTGATGAGAAATTGCCGATTGTGTCATATTCGTTACCTCTGCAATATCACAGACACACATTTCATGTTCAAATAATGCACATAAAATCTTGATTCTAGTCGAGTCTCCAAACACCTTAAATAAATCCGCAATATCATAAAGCACTTCATCACTAGGAAGATGTTGTTTCGCTAATTCCACGACATCCTGATGTACCTCTTTCTCTTCACATAACTCAATCAGTTCCATTTTGTATCCTCCATATATGAACATGTGTTCATATATTATGATATCCCATTTCTTTGTTTCGTCAATAGAAAATGAAAAAATACTTGCAAATTAACCTGATATTATATATATTAATATATGCATTATGCCGGTTTAGCTCAGGGGCAGAGCACTTCCATGGTAAGGAAGGGGTCGTAAGTTCAAATCTTACATCCGGCACCAGTAAAGAAGCAGTCACTGATGGATTCAGTGATTTTTTTATATCTTGTTGTGATATAACAGAAGCATAAGGAAAGTGATAGAAAAGATGAAACAATTATTAAAACCTTATTGGATGTTTGCGACCGGGTTGCTTCTTGGTATGATCAGTCGTTTATTAGACATCTATACTCAAAATTTAGGTGAAATATTCTCACAAATGGCAATATGGATACTATTAGGAACCCTCATTTCCATTTATAGCAAAAACAAAAAGATGGCAATGATCAATGTCTTATTATTTTGTATCGGTATGCTAATCACGTATTATGTTGTTGCTGCAATCACTCATGGAGTATATAGTTCAGATTTTATCATCGGGTGGACAATATTTGCTTTCTTTTCCCCTATCTTTGCCTATTTTACTTGGATGAGCAAAGAAAAAGGAATCTTTGCTAAAGTTATTAGCATTGGAATTATTCTAGTATCTGTTTTATCTAGCATTCTCTTATTTGATAAATTAAGAATATACGACTTTTTGATTAATGGCTTACTTGTATATTATTTATTCTTCAAAAAAATAGAACGAAATCAATAAAAGATAGGAGTTGACTACCGATGGCAGTATGGAATCCTTGGCGAGGCTGTAAAAAATGTAGTGATGGCTGTCTTCATTGTTATATTCATAAAGGTGATTTAAAAAGACATGTCAATACAAATGAGATCAGAAAAACAAAAGATTTTAGTAAACCAATCGAGAAATTAAAAAATGGGAATTATAAAATGAAACCTGGACTTGTTTATCTATGTTTTTCCAGTGATTTTTTAATTGAGGAAGCAGATGAATGGCGAAATGAATGTTGGAAAATGATAAAAGAAAGACAAGATTGTACCTTTCTATTTCTAACCAAGAGAATTGATCGATTTATGAATTGCATTCCAGATGATTGGAATGATGGCTATCAGAATGTTGTTGTATGTTGTACGATCGAAAATCAGAAAAATGCAGATTACAAACTAGCAATCTTTCAACAATGCCTGATTCCACATAAATGTATTACAGCACAACCTTTGTTGGAACAGATAGAAATTAAAAAATATCTGGACGATATTGAATTGGTTGTTGTTGGAGGAGAATCAGATGTTAAAGCTAGACCATTGCATTATGATTGGGTATTAAATATTAGAGAACAGTGTATAAGAAAAAATGTTTCTTTTGAATTTCGTCAATGTGGAACGTATACCATCAAAGATGGGAAAACATATCATATACCAGTCAGATACTTGTGCCAACAAGCAAAGCGAGCAAATATTGATATCAAAAAACAGGAGTTTATATAATGATCCTAGAAACAGAAAGATTTTATTTACGAGAAATGAATAAAACGGATTTCTATGATTTGTGTAAAATATTGCAGGATGAACAAACAATGGTTGCTTATGAAGATGCTTTTACTGACATAGCAGTTCAAAACTAGCTAGATAATCAAATCCATCGTTATCAAAAATGGAATTTTGGTTTATAGGCAGTCATTCTGAAAGAAACAGAGGAAATGATTGGTCAATGTGGAATCACTTGGCAACCATGGAAAGAGGAAGAAGTGCTTGAAATCAGCTGTCTTTTCAATCGACAATATTGGCATAATGGTTATGCAACCGAAGCAGCCTGAGTTTGTAAACAATATGCATTTGAAAAATTAAATACGGATGAAATCTGCTCTAATATCAGAGATACGAATATTGCTTCTCAAAAAGTTGCTTTACGGAATGGAATAATAGCAAAGATATCTGGATTATGTAGTACATCGTTAAATTCCAGTGATTTCCATCTTCGGATATTGACACTCCTGAATAATTGGGATAAGATACATTCATCGACAGCGATTGGGAGAAGTAACGAAAATCAACTATCCAGCGAGTTAGGTACGGTGTAAGCTAACATAGAGAGGTTTCGCGAATAACACCCAGGAGTCAGTTTTTCGAAACAGTAGTAGAGAAACTCGGAAGTAAACCGTTATCAGATTACTATGCTTATTCGAGCAAAAGAGTGACCAATGAAACATTGGTAAATAAGGTGGCACCGCGGATACCAGTATTCGTCCTTACGATGGAGATACTGGTTTTTTATATGTAAAAGGAGATAGAAAAATGGAAATGAAAGAATTATATGATCAATATGAAACCTATATTGATCACGAAGTAACCTTAAGCGGTTGGATCCGTAATCACCGCAAACAAAAAGAATTTGGATTTATTGATTTACATGATGGAAGTTGCTTCGCAACACTTCAATGTGTCTATGGCAATGAATTAACCAATTTTGCAGAAATTCAAACCTATCGTGTAGGTTCTACCGTTAAAATTACAGGGATCTTAATTCCTTCTCCTGCAAAAGGACAAAAAGTGGAATTAAAAGCTACCAAAGTAGAATTACTTGGTGATTGTTTAGAAAACTATCCAATTCAGCCAAAACGTCACACTAAGGAATTCTTAAGAGAACAAGCATATTTAAGACCACGTACCAACTTGTTCCAAGCTGTATTCCGTCTAAGAAGCGTCATTTCAATGGCTATTCATTCCTACTTCCAAGAACATAACTATGTCTATGTAACAACCCCATTGCTAACCACTGCCGATTGTGAAGGCTCTGATCAAATGTTTAAAGTTACGACATTAGATATGAACCATATTCCAATGGATGAAGAAGGAAAAGTTGATTTCAAAGAAGATTTATTCCGTAAAGAAACCTTTATTACAGGAACAGGACAATTACATGGAGAAGCGTTTGCTATGGCTTTCCGTAACATCTATACCTTTGGTCCAACATTCCGTACTGAAAAATCAAATACAAAGATTCATGCGAACGAATTCTGGATGAGTGAACCTGAAATTGCTTTCTGTGATTTAGATCAATTGATGGATATTGAAGAAGATTTCTTAAAATCAGTCATTCGTTATGTATTAGATCATTGTCCAGATGAAATGAAATTCTTAGATCAATTTGTTGAAAAAGGACTATTAGATAAATTAAATAATGTATTAACTTCTAATTTTGTACGTATCGATCATAAAGATGCGATTGATTTATTGTTGAAAGCAAATAAAGATTGGGAGTTTACTCCATCCTATGAAGGTGATATTGCGAAGGAACATGAAAAGTATTTAACCGATTACTTCCATGGACCAGTCTTTATAAAAAACTGGCCAAAAGATATCAAAGCTTGGTATATGAAATTAAATGAAGACGGAAAAACAGTTGCGGCTGTTGACTTAGTCGTACCAAGTGCAGGTGAATTAATGGGTGGTTCTCAAAGAGAAGAAGATTATGATCGTTTGATGGAACGGATTTCTACAATGGATGTAGATCGTTCTACTATTGAATGGTATTGTAACCTACGTGCTTATGGAACTTGCGTTCACTCTGGATTTGGAATGGGACTTGAACGTTTAGTCATGTACATTACTGGTGTTGATAACATTCGTGATGCGATTCCATTCCCAAGAACCCCAGGTAATTGTGAATTCTAACAAAAACCTCTATACTGGTTTTACCAGTACAGAGGTTTTTTATTCGTTTTCATTGATTTCTTTTAAGTGTTGATAAACTAACTGCACAGGTAAGCCAACAATACTATAATAATCGCCTTTAATTGATGAAATATAGATTGCAGCTTCTCCTTGCAAGGCATATCCTCCTGCTTTATCATATGGTTCATCTAATGAAATATAATGTTCGATTTCTTCTTGCGACATTTTAACAAATGTAACTTCTGCCACCTGATGGAATAGTCGCCTTTCTTCTTGTGATAATAGGCATACTCCTGTGATGACCTGATGAGTTCTTCCTGATAATAAGTTCATCATTCTTCGAGCATCCTCTTTATCCTTTGGTTTTCCTAATATTTGATCATCAATGACGACAATCGTATCAGAGCCTAAAACCAGAGCCTCTGGATTTCTTTGAAATACATCCGCTGCCTTTTGATAAGCCACTTGTTCAATTGCTTGTTCCAGTGGTAAAGTTGGATCAATCACTTCCTGTATTTGACTAACTTCTATTGTAAATGGCACATGGCATAGTTGTAACAGTTCTTGTCTGCGTAAAGATGCAGAAGCTAAAATTAAATTTCGTTTCATATCAATCCCTCGTTTTCTACTGTTCATTATATCAGGGATTCAGCATAAGTTAAGCATAATTAGCCAAACTAACGATGAGGTGAACAATATGAACTTTGAAAATGAACTCCATGCATTATTAGACAATAGTAAAGTAGGTATCGAATTTTTTGCGGACGTTTTAAAAAAAGCAGAAAGTGATAAGTTGAGAGAGAAAATATTTGCAGCATTTGAAATGTGCAAACATCATGAACAGGGAATCTATCATCATTTAGGGTTATTAGAATATCCGATCCATGAATCATGTATCAAAACAGCGATGAACAGTCTATTAGAGAAAATGAAAAATCTAACGTTGAATACTGATGAAGAGATAAAAGATGCCTGTATTGATTTTTTGATGGAAGGAAAAGAACACATTCATCAATATAAATATACCGAAGGATTGGAAATTACTACCAAGACATTATTAGGTACGATGCATGAAGAATATCTTGCCCTTCTTACTTGGTTTCAAAAACCTCAGACAAACTGACACTTCATTTGAAGTGTTTTTTTTATTGCTTCTTTCCTTTCACCGTGCTATAATCTAGTTCGAGTTAGGAGGGACTAACTATATGACTCTGGATCAATTACCTGTTGGTCAAGAAGCGACTGTTACCGTTGTTGGTGGTCAAGGTGCTTTAAGACGACGCTTATTAGATATGGGAATTACTCCCAAAACTAAAATTCAAATTCGCAAAGTAGCTCCTTTAGGGGATCCTATTGAATTGCGATTGCGTGGTTATTTATTAACCATACGAAAAGAAGATGCGCAACAGATTGAGGTGGAATTATGAAATTTGCGCTTGTTGGAAATCAAAATTGTGGAAAAACCACATTATTTAATCAGTTAACCGGTTCTAATCAACATGTAGGTAATTTCCCTGGTGTAACGGTTGATAGTAAAGAAGGGCTGATTCAAAAAAGACAAGATATCGTGGTCGATTTACCAGGTATCTATTCCTTATCTCCTTATACCAATGAAGAAATCGTAACTCGGGATTTCATCATTAAGGAGAAACCAGATGCGATTTTGAATATCGTAGATGCTACAAATATTGAACGGAATCTTTATTTAAGCATGCAATTAATGGAATTACATGTTCCAATGGTGATTGCGTTAAATATGATGGATGAAATACGAGAAAACGGTACGAGTATCGATATTCATCAATTATCACAGGAGTTGGGATTACCAATCATTCCGATTTCTGCTATCAAAAATGAAGGTGTAGCAGAATTAATTCACTCGGTTGTGGAGGTTGCTAAGGAAAAGCGTTATCCTTCACGGATAGATTTCTGTAGTGGTCCGGTACACCGAGCGATTCATGGAATTTCCCATTTGATCGAAGACCATGCTAGTGCAGCTGGAGTACCTCCACGATTTGCGGCTACAAAACTTGTTGAGGGAGATCAACCAATGAGGGATGAATTACATTTAACCGCAAACGAATTAGATATGATCGAGCACAGTGTTTTAGAAATGGAACAAGAATTAGAAACAGATCGAGAAGCTGCTTTAGCTGATATGCGTTATACGTTCATTGAAGATACTTGTGCGAAAGTTGTTAAGAAAAAAGGAGAATCAAAAAGTTATCTACGCTCCATTGCTATAGATAATGTTCTGACTCATAAATACTTTGCTATCCCAATTTTTATTGGTATCATGTTAACCATCTTCTGGCTAACTTTCAGTGTGATCGGTGCTTACCTTAGTGATGTCTTAGCCATTATCGTAGATACAATTACTTTAAATGTTGATCAATTTCTAACAAATGCTCAAATCAATCCGGTGGTACATTCATTGATTATTGATGGAGCCTTTGCAGGTGTTGGAAGTGTTTTATCTTTCTTGCCAATTATTGTTGTATTGTTCTTTTTCCTATCCATTTTAGAAGATAGTGGATACATGGCTCGTGTTGCCTTTGTTATGGATAAATTATTACGAAAAATTGGCTTATCAGGAAGAAGTTTCGTACCGATGCTGATTGGCTTTGGTTGTACTGTTCCAGCAGTCATGGCAACGCGTACCTTGTCTAGTGAACGAGATCGTAAGATGACAATTTTCTTAACACCTTTTATGAGTTGTAGTGCGAAATTACCAATCTATGCAGTATTTACCTATGCCTTTTTCCCAAAATACCAAGGACTTGTAATGATCAGTCTATATTTAATTGGGATTCTGATAGGAATACTTGGAGGCTTAGTATTCAAAAAGACCGCATTTAAAGGAAAGCCTGTTCCCTTTGTTATGGAATTACCAAACTATCGTTTACCTGGCTTAAAAAGTGTAATGTTACTGATGTGGGATAAAGCAAAGGATTTCTTAACCAAAGCATTTACGATTATATTTGTTAGTTCAATTGTCATTTGGTTTTTACAAACCTTTGATTTCCGTTTCAATATGGTTGATGGTTCTTCTAGTATGTTAGCAGCTATTGGTAAGATCATTGCTCCTGTTTTTCAACCAATGGGATTTAATGACTGGCGCGTTTCAACTGCTTTAATTACCGGCTTTACAGCGAAAGAGGCTGTTGTTAGTACACTTGCTATTTTGCTAGGTACAAGCCCTGCTGAATTGCCAAACTTATTACAAACAATCTTTACTCCTCTATCAGCCTTTAGTTTCTTAGTCTTCACATTATTATATACACCTTGCGTTGCTGCAATCAGTGCCATCAAACGAGAGCTACAATCCAGTTGGATGACTCTTTGTCTGATTTTATTGCAATGTAGCATTGCTTGGTTATTCGCAGTACTGATTTATCAAGTAGGAGGAATCTTTTTATGAATTGGTTAGATATCCTATTTCTAGGAATCATTATCATAGCGCTGGGACTAGCAATTCGTTATTCCTTGACCCACAAGGGCTGTGGCTGCAGTTCCAACTGTCAAAAATGTAAGAAAGCATGTATCAAATAAGATACATGCTTTTTAATCGTATGATATAAACTAGGAAAAACAATACTCCCGTCATGATTACCATTACGCTAAACCATCGTTTTTGTTTCCATGAATCATAAAAGATTACTTCCATAACCACAATAGGACCTAAACAAAACAAAGGATGAACATTCATTGCTTGTTGAAGATTGCCTTTGCATAAAGCAATCCAAGCTCTTGTCATACCACAGGTTGGACAGGGAATCTGAAATATGGTCCGGAAGATACAATGGATGTCAAAAACATATAAGAGGCTAACAACAATCAATAACAGAATTACTTTTTTCATTTTTAATAACGATAGTTCTGAATCGCATTTTGAAATTGACGATAATTATAATCTTTCGTACGGTTCATAATAATGATCCAATCAATAACTGCCAATAATCCACAAAGGCCACCCGTTACTAATTTCAAAAATCCCATTCCAATATCACCAATCAGGAAGCGATCAATTCCAAAGACTCCTCCTAGAATGGAAATCACCAATAACAACACTGGATCACGATATGTGACAGGTGCCAACAAGAAAGAATCATCATCAAGATCTAACAAATCTTCTCTGATAGATTCTATAACTTCTGCTTTAAAATACTTCTGATTATTCATCAGATATAATTCTACTTTATCATAATCCATCTTTTTTCCTTCTTTCTTTTATTATCGTCTACCTCCACCAGAGCCACGAGTATGTCCTCCTCTACTGCGAGAAGCACTTGCATGGGAACGATGGGATGTACTTGTTCTCGACGAAGAATGACTGCTATGATGTGTTGGGCGATGATAGGTTGTCGTACGATGTGTCGGCTGTCGATAGGTATGCGTATAAGTACGACTTGGATACCTTCTTGGGCTATGGGATACTCTTCTTGATTTAAGAGAAAGCCATATGACCACAATGATCATGATAATGATCAACATGACTAAGAACGCCATGATACTACTCCAGATAATATCTTCTAACGAATCTTCAACAAGATAATCATCATTTGTTGAAGGATATCCATAAATATGAACCAACTCACCATATAAAGCGTCAAATGTTTTACGAATTCCTGTTTCATAATCTCCTTGATCAAAATATGGTTCAAAATATGTCTGTAAGATTTCATCAATGGTTGCACTGCTAATCTTTGATTCTAACCCTCGCCCAATTGTTACATAGTACTTTTCTTCCTGCGATACTATCATAAATAAGATACCATTATCCTGGCTTGATCCTATTTGCCATTCGCGAAACAAAGCAACTGAGTAATCTAATATGTCACAATTAATGTATTCTTGCGTCACAACCTCAATATAAGCACCACAATACCGATCCATATAGTAATTCTTTTCAGAAAGGTAGTACTCTAACTCTTCAGACATGATATGAGCATCATCCCAATAGTATTCATCAACACTTTCAGGAACCTGAATTGCCCCAATAGGAACAACAAGCAGACACATCCAAAAGCCCATAACACAAAGCAATAAGAAACGTTTCATACTATCTAAAATACTCTACTTTCTTTGTAAAGTGCTTCATAAAAGAAGCCAATATCCCTTGTGTTTTCTTCTCATAATCTGCAACTAACGTATTATATGGATCATAAGAAATGGTATTTTGTGCATTTTGGAAAATGGATAGCTGTTCCTTCCAAGATTTTTGGTTTGTTTCACTCATCGTAATCTGATCCATTGCTAAACGCAAATCAGACACAGCAACCGTCAATGCTTCATTCGCACGATATTTTACAGCAATCGTATCTGCTTCTTTTAAATCAATCGTTGCTTGTTGAACTGCATTGATATAGGAATCCTCAACCTGATATTTTTTAGCTAGCGTAATCATATTTGTTGCTGTAGAGATACGGGTATCCAAATCCCGTTGAATAGAAAACCCATCTTTATACTCTCCAACAAGAAATTCCTCACGAATCGCTGATGCTTTTTGATTCAATTGAATGATTCCCATACCAAAAGAAGAGGACACCATCAATAAAACCATTATCGCAATCATCCATTTTTTGTTATTTAACCAATTCAAACGAATCATCCTCTTTCAATTATTGGTTGATTTCCAATAATTTTTGTTTTAATTCACCTTCAATACGAGCCAATTCTTCCTCAGCTTCTGCACGTTTTGCACGCCCTTCTTGTTGAATCTTCACAACTTCATCCAAAGTAGAAATCAAAGATTGGTTCGTAGCTTTTAATGTTTCAATATCCACAATTCCTCTTTCAGCTTCTTTTGCAGTATCAATAGTCGCTTGTTTCAATGTTTTTGCATTCTTCTTTAATAATTCATTCGTCAATGCACTTACAGATTGTTGTGCTTCCATTGCTTGCTTAGAATGATTAATTCCCAATGCTAATACCATCTGAGATTTCCACAAAGGAATCGTATTTACTAAGGTAGACTGAATCTTTTCAGTCATCAACGTATCATTATTTTGTACCAAACGAATCTGTGGTCCCATTTGTAATGAAATATTACGAGTTAATTCCAAATCATATAATTTCTTTTCAAAACGATCGCATAATTGTGCTAAATCATTTGCAGCTTGAGAATCTTCAGCCAATCCACTTTTTTCTGCTTTAGCAATTAACTTTGGTAATTCTACATTACGAACTTCTTCTAATTTTTGTTGACCTGCTAAGATATACATCGTTAATTCTTTGAAATTTAACAAGTTCTTGTCATACATTTCATCCAACATTGCAATATCTTTCATCAATTGAATCTGATGAGATTCCAAAGCTTCAGCAATCTTGTTTACATTTACTTCACTCTTTTCATATCTTGCTTTTAATGAAGCAACCTTATTGGTTGTTTTCTTAAACAATCCTGCTAAACCTTTTTCCTCTGGTTCAGCATCAAATCCCTTTAATTCCACTACTAAATCAGATAACATATCCCCAACTTCACCTAAGTCTTTGGTTCTTACATTATTCAAGGTTGTTTCTGAAAAAGTTGAAATTTTCTTTTGTGCCGCAGATCCATACTGTAAAATCACATTGGATTGTGTCAAATCAATTTGAGACGCAAATTCTTTTACTTGGCGTTTTTCTTCTTCTGTCAATCCATGATCATTCACATAAACTGGTTCCACTTGTTTTACTGGTTCCACAACTGGTTGTTCTTCTTTTTCTTCTTCTGCATTCAAAGTAAGCGTAATCTTTTCTTCTGACATGTTATTATTCCTCCTTATCTTTTATAAGCCCCTGTGCTTGTAACATGTTCTCTAATACTTTAATATCACTAGAAATATCAATTCTCTCTGCTTCATATAAACGATCCAATTGTCCATGGAATGCTCGTTCCACTTGATCTAACATTCCTTCAATCTTCGCTTTTGATGTCTTAACATTTTCACTGACAAATATTTGATGTTCCAATTCTGCATAGTATTCCAATAGTTTTGCTATTGTTGGTAAGTAATAAGATATAAACTTTCGAATCTCATTTACTTTATCCGGATGTTCCTCTACCCGTTTTAAGATGCTCTTAGAAACTTCTACAATTCCATCAATCTCTTGCGATACCTTTGGATTCTCAATTTTCTCATTTGCCTGTTGTAACCGTTCAATGAAATGATTTCCTTCTTCCATGACTTCATATACTGCCATTTCAGAAAAGGATAATTCTTCCTCATACGTAATTGCCTGATCCTTGAATACTTTGAATTTACGCATCAGATAATAAGCCAATCCGGTTACTATAGCTAATAGGATATAACTGCTTAACCGATACATCGGAAGAAATAAGCATCCGATTACCCATAAGATTCCTGTCATCAGATATGGCAGATTAGAGGGAATATATTTTGTTCGTGTTACTGTTTTCATATCACTGCCCCTACTCTACAAAGGAAGAATCATCTAAAACAAAATCTTCTAGAATTAACTTCGTCAGATCCGCATCTTCTTCTTTCAATACCCGTTTAGACTGTCTACGAATTGCTTCTTCTACTTTATTACGCGCCAAGCGTCCATTTCCACTCAGTTTAGAAGAATCTTTTTGAATCCGATCATAATACTCTAATAATGGTTTATCACATTCAGAAACAATTTCATAGTCCTTTCCTTTCGCAATTGACTTAGAAATTGCTAATAATTCTTCCGCTGTGTAATCTTTGAAATTGATAATATTCGGAAACCGAGATTTCAATCCTGAATTCGCAGTTAAGAACACATCCATTTCTTTTTCATATCCTGCTAGAATCACAATCAGATCATCCCGATAATCTTCCATTCCTTTTACTAGGGTATCAATACATTCTAATCCAAAATTATCATCTTTTCCTCGATATAAAGAATATGCTTCATCAATAAAGAGCACACCACCCAAGGCTGATTTCATCACCTGCATCGTCAATGGCGCAGTATGTCCTACATATCGTCCCACTAAATCTGCACGAGTCACCTCAACCAATTGACCACCGCTTAAGATTCCAATAGCTCTTAGATATTTTGAGATAATACGTGCAATGGTCGTTTTTCCTGTTCCTGGATTTCCAGTAAAAATCATATGTTTTGATATATCAGCCGTTTTTAATCCTTGTTTCTCTCTTAGTTTTTGTGCTTTAAAATGATCTTCTAATGACAAAACATACTGTTTTACATCCGTTAAACCAACAATCTGATCCAGTTCTTTCTTGATGCTTTCAACATTTAAAACATCTGTTTCTTTTTTGATATCAGAAAACAAATAAACTTGATCCTGTTGATGAATTTCCCATTGATCATGTACCGCTAATGTGATTGCCTGTACCTGATCTTCTCTTTCTAATTGAAATTGAGCGAGGTGTTCGATACATTCTTGTTTGATTGTCTGGAAAGAATATGCTCCTTGCGTTGGAAGGTAATGCTTCACTAAAAATGGAAGTACCGATTCATCGAATGTTAATTTGATATTCAATTTCGTCGCACATTCATCCACTAACTGGTCCATCATCCGTTGTGCTAATGATTCGATCCCCATATCATCAAATGCTCTGGTACATATGATATCATCAAAAGACTTCACAACTTCTGCACCCAAACAATCAATTACTTTTGATTTCTTTAAGGATGTTAACAGAACTAAATATTTTCCTTGAGCACTTAGAGTACTCACAGTTTGTTCCAACAAGGCACGATTGGTTTCTACTAACTGATTTTTTTGTGCCACATAGCGTTTTTTCAAAGAAATCTTTCCTGTTGTAAACAATTCTGCAATCATAACCAAAAAGGCAGGAAAACATAACTCAACATTTTCAAATACAATTACTTCTGCATCCCCTTGAAGAGCTGTATATAAATCCTGTAACAGTAGATTTTCATCATCTTGACTAGTATATAAACCTAGATCGATCCGTGTCATCTGATTTCCATGTAATACGTTTTTCGCATGTAGAACATCAATCACCGTCTGTAATGCAAAATGTTTCCCAGTTCCTTTTTCTCCCATCAGAAGCATGGTACCAAATGGATTTTGCATCATCTGTTTTCTACGAAAACTTAAAACCAGATCTTGAACCATTTCTTTTTGTCCAATTACTTTTTGGTTTACTTCATCTACCACACCTTGTACCAATTCATTTGTTAACAAAGACATCGGTTTATTTTTCATAGAAGAAACCTGTTCTTGATTCACCTTTACGCCAAAATCATGTTCAATTTCTTTCTGTAACTGTTCCAAGTCCATATCAATCAACTGACTGGTTCTTGTTGTCATCTTCTCTAATTCATCTAAATTCTTCTGCAATTGTTCATTCACTGACGTCTTTTTCTCCGTCATTTGATCCAAACGTTTTTCCAATGCAGTAGCTTCTTTTAGCATTTCCTCGCTATCCATAACCGAAAAGGTACGTTTAGGCGCATGCTTCCCAAACACTTTTTCTTCTAGTTCTCTTTTTTCCTCTTCTTTCGACTTTTTCATTTGCTAATCTCCTATTGCAAAGCAGCCATTACTGTCTGATATACTTGTTTCATCATCTCGTTTTTTGACTTTCTTAGCGCCTTATCAACCATTTTCAACCCATCAATATATCCTTGTAGATACAATGATTGATTTCTTTCTTTTCTTAATACCGACAACTCTTGATGAAGCATCTTATCAACGATGGTTAAATTATCACGATTCAGCTCTACCCGATCGATATATTTATCTAACGCTTCCAAATGCCCTGATTTATAATGACCCCGATAACGAGAATCATATTCCACGCCATTAAGTGTTTCCATAAAATAATCATAACGAGTATGACATTCCCGATTGTTCAAAGAATCCAAGGAAGGCTTTTTTGGCTTTTCCTTCACATTCAACCCCATCGCAATCTCATCATTGATCATTTCTGAAATCGAATCATATCCATGACTATTTGCGGCTGTATTCACCGATTCTAAAACCGTTTTCCCAAATTCATTCAACGTTTTATTCTGCAAACCGCTATCTTTTAAATACTCTTCTAATAAGCGATCTAGATTTTCATTATTCTGCTTATTTCCCATTTGTACTCACCTCTTTAGCAAAAGGATTCTCATCAATCAGTCCATCTTTTCTCAATAACATCTCTAACGTACTCATATTTGCGTTCAAAGACATGAACTCTTCCTGACAAATCGTAGTCGTAATTGTTTTTAAAGCCTCATTAATCAATATTATCGTCTTAATTAATTTATCCTCAGCCTGTTGAAATTCTTCATGAGACTTTGCACTGCCACTCAATTGCTTATAGTCTTCCAATATACCCACTAATATCGGCAAATAGTATTGATATACTTTCGTCAACTTATCATGACTCTTAGGGAAATTTTGTTCGATCATCTCAATTTGTTTTAAATAAGCACAAACTTGATACAAACCGTTGGTAATCTCTTCTTGTTCGATCTCTGTATTTAAAGCATTGATACGATCGATATAATCACTACAATTTGTATATTCAATCTTTGTTTGTTCTTCTTTCGTTTCCTTCACTGGTTCTTCTTTTTGAACCACAATTTTTTCACTCTTTGGTAGATTTGCGTATTGTATCATCAAATCCATCACTTGTTCATACATATCATTATATTTCCGTTTAAACTCATCCAAAGCAGAAATACAATCTTCCCCTTGATATACATACAAATCCCGTAAATTTGTATACCGTCCTTTTTGTGGACGCAAACTGATATCCCCTGTAATGATCAAACGATCATTCGTCTTAAAATGTTCCTTCAAACACTGATTAATCTCTTCTTTTTCCTTCTGCGTATAAAAACGTTCTGTTTTTTGTGGTTTCGTATTCGTTGTTTTCTTTGAATCTGCATTCAACACATATTTAAATAAGACATAAATAAACAACACAGGAAAAAAGCCGCCACCGCTTATCACAGTTAGGATGATAAAGAGTATTAATAGTTTGTTGTCGTTTTCTGTTTTGTTCATGTTCTATTTCCCCTAATATATTCACTTCATTATAGCACATCTTTACAAAAGAAATGCGACGATTCGTCGCTTTTTACTTCCTTAATGTAAAACTTTGATTCACAATAGGCACACTATATAAAAAGAGAATATCTTGATCATCAAATGTGATCCATTGGTCTAATAAAGAACTAGACACATATCGAATATCTACTAGTGTAATTTTCTGATATCCTTCAACTAATAACGGTGCTAAACTGCTACCAAACGAGTCTCTGAAAAGAATCAGTTCGCGATCATTTTCAGCATTTGGATTTTCAATTACAGTCAAAGCAGTAGGCCCTGATAAGAAGACATCATAACTATCTACACCCGTTAATTTTGCTTCATCATATACTGTCGTAACATTTGGTTGTTCAATATTTGATACAACCGCCTCATCTAAGATATCATTGGTTAAATAAATCAATTGATCTGGTTTTTTTGCTTGAGGAAACTGACTTGCATATGCTCCAAAGAAGTGATCATAAGTCTTTTGTTGATACGAACGATTCAAATTCAATTGCAATGTATCACTCAATCGCTCTACAACTTTATCTAATTTCTCCTGACGCCAATGTAAATCAGTCGCATAATAATCCTCACTCGACAAACAATCCGTTAAAACAATTTCTTGCAGCTGCAGCTGACTTTGTAAATAATCAAACACTTGTTCATAATCCAGTTTCAAATGGACAGCATCTTCTTGATAATAGTTCTTATCTGGAATAATAGCATAATACGCTTGATTTTCTTTCGTTAGATATTGATTTTGAATCGTTTGAATACAAGAAACAAAGTGATCCAATGACTTTTGATCGATCTTATGATCCATTTTATAGATTTGATCATCATACATAAAGACACCCTGATCATCTAATTGATGTAATACATTCGTCCGAATGATAGATTCAAACATCCGAAACCAATCGCGAGCAATAAACTGATCATTGGTATACCGTTCCCATTTTTCCTGCCAGCTTCCATCCATAATGGAAGAAAGAGTCACCGTTGGAAACTGGGTCAGTTTTCTTCGTTCAGATTTAGAAATTTCTTGATCAGGCAAAATGATGTTGCATATCATCACGCCTAATAATAAACCAACAAAGGTAAAAGATATGATTTTATGTTTCATCCGTTTCCCCTCTTTCTAGAATCTAAAATACAAAAATGGATTAAACGATGCATCCACAAGATACGCAGTAACAATCAGAAACAACCCAATAATGATTACAACATCCAATACATCATAAACTACCCGATTACGTGTTTTCACCCATTGAGAGAGTTGTTTCACCCATGGAGTCATCGCAAAGATTCCAATCACAAGAATCACAAAATAGCTTTTAAAATAGTAAAGTGTCGTGGCGTTGATTAGTGGAACAGCACCAAACATTCCTTGTAATTGTTGTACTAATAAAGACAGATCTTCTTGTCTAAAAATAACAAAACTAATCACTACCAACAATTGCGTATACACCCACGCTAATGCATGATGATCTTCCAGATACTTTCCCCAAATTTTCTTTTCTAATAAGAGTAGTATCCCAAAGTACAAACCCCAGAATAGAAAGTTCCAGTTCGCTCCATGCCAAAATCCTGTAAGCAACCAGACAACCATCACATTACGAACCCATTTCCAAAAAGGAACCCGGTTTCCACCCAATGGAATATACACATAATCACGGAACCAATAAGATAACGTCATATGCCAACGACGCCAAAACTCCGTAATCGAACGGGCAATAAATGGATAGTTAAAGTTTTCTGGAAAATGAAAACCAAACATAGCTCCTAAACCAATTGCCATATCGCTATATCCCGAAAAATCAAAATAAATCTGCAAAGCATACGAGATTGCCTGTAACCAATACGATAATACGCTCGCATCTTGACCACTTAAAATCGTACAGAACTCTCCTAATACATTTGCTAAAAGCACTTTTTTTGCTAAACCAATAACAAATCTACGAATCCCATTCGCAAATAATTCATAAGAATGTTCTCTGCTCTGCAGTTCTTTTTCCACTTCTGAATAACGAACAATAGGTCCAGCAACCAACTGTGGAAACAAGCATACATACGTTGCATATTGCCAAAAGTGACAAGAAGCCTCCACTTTCTTCTGATAAACATCCGCAACATAACTGATTGTCTGAAAAGTGAAAAAGCTTATTCCAATTGGCATGACCACTGAGAAAAAAGGAACAGGAACTGACAAAGAACGCAATGTATCTAAAAAGAATCCTGCGTATTTGTAATAGATTAAAAAGGATAACTCAATCCCAATGGTAATCACTAAAATCCAGGTACGATATTTTGTACTTTTCTCAATCAGCCGTCCACCAACATAACTGATCACACAAGATAAGAGCAGGATCCAAATTGCCCGAGGCTCCCCGTATCCATAGAAGCATAGACTCATAACCAACAGAATCAAATTTTTCCATTTCGTTTTTGGCATGACAAAATAAATAATTATTAAACATGCCAGAAAATAATATAAAAAGGAAATACTAGAAAATAGCATAAGTCACCTCTTATTAAAAAATCTTCGCAATGCGAAGATTCTTAGCTCAATTTTTTGAAATTTTCATGAATTTGTGTGCCAATGTTGTTATCTAAAATCAAAATAATCAAGTCGCCACGGCTATCCACAATCACTTTATCTTCATCAACGCCAACACAAATCCATTTCGCAGGATTTACTTTTTCTCTAATTTCTTTTTTAGCAGCTTCAACATCTGCGCCCTCATTCATACGAATCAAAACTACAGAGTGAGCAATCGCATTAATCATTGCTTCGCTTGCTAATCCTTCTTTGAAATCCAAAGATTCTGCTCCAACATAGAAAGATAGATTTTCTTCTGTTAGTTCAATTTGTCCTAACATAGGTGCTTCTACTCCTTCGTATACTTTATTCATTAAAGTAACTAAATCACCTTCAATGTTCTTTTCTTTTCCACCACATGCTGTCATTGTTAACATCATTAAAACAACAGTAATACTAATAATAATTTTTTTCATTCTCATTTCTCCTTCGTTATATATAGTATCATAGTTTCCATTTTAAATATACCGCTTTTATCATTTTTCCTTCACATTCAGTCCTAAAAGGCTAGAAAAAGCAATTGCTTGTTGTTCATTCACGGTGCATCCATATAAACTATTTACATCAATTGTGATTAAGTTTAAATCACAACTAGAAAGATCAATTCCTTTTAGTGATACATGGAACCATTCTGATTCTGATAAATCACATTGTTCCAATAACCAATCAACTGGATTGATTTCAAATAAACGAGAATACTTCCCATCACACTCTTTCCATACCACTTGTTTCAATTGAGAATGGATGAAATTCCAATAAGTCATTCTACATTGTTCAAATCGTACATCTTGTAATGAACTATCTTCAACATCCCATCCCATTAGTTTACAATCAATAAACACACAACGACGAATCATACCATGATCAAAATGAAAATTAGAAAGATTACAATGTTCAAAGATACAATCGATCATCTCTATTTTCTCTACTTGACAAAGGCTAAAATCAACTCCCTGAAAATGACATTCATTCCATTTCACTTCACAAATTGTTTGTGCTTCTACTAGTTGAGGACGAACGATCACATCATCCAATGATTGAGAAAAATCATTGAGTGAATATTCTTCTAATTGTTTTGGCAATTTAGGCTCTTTTATCTTCATAATCCATTGCTCCAAACGTCATTCGATTGAATACCGTTTTAACACCAGGTAATTTTAAACAACCAAACATCAAAATAGCTCCTGATACATTCAGTAATAAATCATCCACATCAAACCATCCTGTCATCGTAACTACCTGTAAACATTCAATCAGTAAAATAAAACAGAAGATGGTCAAACTAAAGGGAATCCATTGTTTCATCTTTTTAGAAAACATAGGTAAAAAGAAAGCAAATGGCATTGCGACAATAAAGTTTCCTACGATATTCATACAATAATCAGCTAGTGTGATCATCCCATTTTGTAAACCATACCAATAGATTCTTATCATTCGTAAAGGCACTATGTTTGCTGTTGCTTCAAAGTATTCCTTTACTTGTGTCCATGTACGAGATTCTATCGAAACTGAACGTCCTAGTTGAGGATCAATCAGTGTTATGGTAAAAAATAATACTAAATAGAATACAAACATGAATTGAAAACTCATATACATTCTTTTAGCAAGCAATTCTTTTTTTGTGGTAATCAGCCAAGTCCCAATGTATAACAATGCACAGATGAGCATTACAGAACCAAAACGTTCTACTAGATCCATCTGATAGGAAGCCATCAATTCTAATTGAAAATAGTGCAGAATCAGCAAGATCATAAGACTATAACAGATTACCCCAAATAATTTCTTTATCGTTTTCGTCTTCATCACTCACTTTCTGTTGTGTTATCATATCATATTTCAAACATGGTTGACAAACGAAACTATTTTCCATTGATCACACGAATTTTTTATAATGAGCCCCTAAATAAAACAGTATTCTTTTGATGAATCCTTCACATAGCTTAACTCTTTTTCCTTTCGATCACAAAAATGCAGACACTTTATTTTATTGATATACGTATTTTTACGTATTATAATGTAGGTGTGATAAAGGAAAGCTGAAAATCATGCCAATGACGTCTAAGGAAATGATTAAGTTCCTTAAAAAGAACGGCTTCGTTATTCTACGATAGAAAGGCACATCTCATGTTCAGATGAGGCACCCAGAAACTGGTAGACAAATCTAATTTAGATAAACTAATTAAAGTAATTGATAATTTATAAAAAAATTCGTACCTAATTCGTACCTAAATTTATTTTGACATTAAAAAAACCCTTATAAATAAAGGGTTTTAGTTTACAATGGTGACTCGTACGGGATTCGAACCCGTGAGTGACGCCGTGAAAGGGCGCTGTGTTAAGCCGCTTCACCAACGAGCCATGTATGTTAACTAAGGCCTTATTGCCTTAGTGCTTGTTCATTATATCAGACCAACATACACTCGTCAACAACTTTTTTAATTTTTATTCAAATTTTTTTACATCCCGTTTTCGATATAGTTTTCTCGATACGATAAACCCATTATGACTCATAAATTGCCGATTCAAGAAATCATAATAAGCTCCCGGTGATATAATACCACTCAAGTCAAATAAATTTAATCCAATCACTTTCATCAAATAAGCAACAAAACTAACACAATTACTAGATAACACAAAGAACGTTTTAAATCTGCCTTCTTTAAACTTATAAAACTTCGCCTGTGGAGAAGTTCGAGTAACCCGACTAATATAATCTTTGGCATCTCCTTCACATGGTAGCCCTTGTTGTAGCCGTTGTTCATCACTCAAAAACTCTACCCATAATTCTGATAGTTCCAATATTTTCTGATTCAGACGTTCTTTCTGTTGCTCATTTAAAGATATTCCAAAGGCAACCAAGACCTTGTTTTCATTCGCCAAACAATTATGCAAATATGTATTTACAGGAGAAACAATGACAACGCCATCCCCCATGGTCCCCACTAATTTTCTTGTATGCGGATCATAACAGCCGTAAGAAAAAATCGTATTCTGGTAAATCATATCCACATGTCCAAAGCGAGCTGGTCCACTAGGAGCTAAATGAATTAACACTTCTACATCAGGGATAATATCTTGCTTAATCGCATCAAATTTCCTTTGCACTTCATCTTCCTGACTACGATCTAAAAATACACTCATTAATTGAGAAGGAATCAATGCAGACATCATTGGAGGAATCGCTAACTGGATCTTTTGATCCAGACGTGTACCTGATCCCGATGGTAAAATTTCTCTTACAAGATCCATTAATTCTCGCAAACCATAAACCATAAAATATAAAGCGATAACCCGGCTTAAAAACAGATAATGACGAGCAGGTTCTATTAATAGATAACATCCAACAACACAGTCAAACACTAAAGAAATTCCCCGCATCCAATCAAGTGGTAAATGGTCTTTTACTTTGATATAAAGCACAATCAATTTTACAGTCGCATGCATAAGCATCCAGACGCCTAAAATTCGTGGTAACAATATAGCAAAGGTTCTTGGAAAAAAGATTGATAAAACAACCAAAACAGCCCATAGCGCTGAATCAAGAACTTGTTTTTTTCGATGCTGAATCGTTTGATAGTTCCAAACTACATTAATAATTCGTAATATACCAGTAAGAGAAATACCTACGATTAGAGTGATATATAACCAGTTCCAAACCTGAATGGTATACAAGAAAAAGCAGCAGCCCAAAACGATAAAAAAGGAGCCTATAGCAAACATTGATAAATAATTAAAACTACGTTTTAACATCCTGCATATGCCCCCTTATAATCTGTTATTATACTCAAAGAAAAATAAATCGCAAATAAAAAATCCTTTTCAGGATTTAATATTCTACTAAACGTTCATAAAACCCTTGTCCATGAGAACAACTTGGACATTCTTTAGGTGCTTCTTTCCCTTGATAAATATACCCACACTTACGACACTTCCATTCAATTTCTTCATCTTCTTTAAATAATTTTTCATTCTGCATATATTCCAAAAACTTCAAATAACGCTCTTCATGGCTCTTCTCAATCTCAGCCACCGCCTCAAATCGTTTCGCAAGCTCATCAAATCCTTCTTCACGTGCTTCCTGGGCCATTCTTTGATACATCAAAGTCCATTCCGCATGTTCCCCACGAGCTGCTGTTAATAAGTTCTCTTCCGTTACATCATATCCATGAAACTCACGATACCAAGTTTTTGCATGTTGATACTCATGATTTGAAGTTTCTAGAAAAATACCAGCAAGCTGATCATATCCTTCTTGACGAGCGATCTCATAGTATATCGTATATTTATTTCTTGCTTGTGATTCTCCATCAAAGGCTTCAATTAGATTCCGTTCTGTTTGTGTACCTGCATACCTCGAATCCGGAATCAACTGATCAAATTTCTCTGCTTCTGCATGACATTCAGGACAATACTCAGGAACTTGTTCACATTCACATACATAGCCACATACATTACATATAAACTTTTTCATCGTTCACATACTCCTTTGCATGACCTTATTATGATTCAGGAAATAATATATATACAAAAAAACGAACTAGCTTTCGCTAATTCGTTATTTGCAAATGGCGCCTAAACATGGACTCGAACCAAGGACCCACTGGTTAACAGCCAGTTGCTCTACCGACTGAGCTATTTAGGCAAGTGCTTAATTATAATAGCATAAGCCTAAATAGAATTCAACATCTTTTTTAAAATTTATTCATCAAATAAAATTTTTTCTTCTGTTAAGTTATTAAGCCACGTTTCTTTACGAACCAAACGATATGCAATGATTAATTTCATAAAGTCCGTACACTGTCCAATGATATATAACGTATAAATATTACAAGAAGTCAAATAAGCAACAGAAGCAACCAATGGAATATTCACACCCCACATATATAAGCTATCCATAATTAATGTTTTCTTCGTTTCTCCACCTGCTCTTAGAATAAAATATAATTCTGTGTTTGCCATGTAGATCCAAAACAACACACTCATAATCTGAAGGAAATGGCGTGCTAACAGTTTTGCTTCCGTTGATACACTATAAAACTGTGGAACGATAAAACTAGACGCAAACATCATAACTGCAAATACAACTGCTAATTTCACACTGAAACCAATCAGATAATATCCATTTCTTCTTGCTTCATCAATATTTCCTGCACCCAAACGATGAGAAACCATTACAGTCGTTGCAACAGCCATACCTCCAAATAAAGTAAAGAAGATATCTGAAGTCGTACCTGCAATCGAATAACCAGCTAAAACAACTGGACCTCTTGTTGCATATAATTTAAATAATGTTGCCATTCCACTAGACCACAACACTTCATTTAATACCAAAGGCAAAGCTTTGACTGTAATCCGCTTTACCAATCTCCAATCAATATGGAACAAATCCTGCATCTTGGTCGCAAAGACTTGATGAGTCATATATAAAGCAATCAAGTAAAGAAACATTTCAATGATACGCGCAACAATGGTACCATAAGCAGCACCTAATACCCCAAATGCTGGTAGTCCAAATGCTCCAAACATAAATACATAGTTACAGCTTGCATTTAATACAATGGCTACTACACTAATCATAAATGGAATTTTCGTTTCCCCTAGAGCACGCATTGCATTAGAAATACAAAGAGAAATAGCCAAAGGAGCAAAAGAGAACAACACCGCTTTTAAATAAATCGCCCCATTTACAATCGTTTGTGCATCACTTGTAAAGAAATGAATCACCGTATCTGAGAAGAAATAA
Organism: Erysipelotrichaceae bacterium; assembly: GCA_029227155.1. GTDB lineage: Bacteria > Bacillota_I > Bacilli_A > Erysipelotrichales > Erysipelotrichaceae > RGIG4607. The sequence goes on along the minus strand of JAQXZJ010000021.1, from coordinate 645 downwards.
GCAATTAACATAATTGGAATGACTAAAACAAACACCGATAGAATCATATATCGGAAAGATTGTTTCATATGTTCTTCATCTTTCGCACCAAAAAACTGCGCCAAAAAAATACTTGTCGCGATTAATAATCCATTCATCCCAAAATTCGCAATCATATAAAAACGATTCGCAGCTGCCACTCCACTTAAAGCAGCATCTCCCAATTGTCCAACCATCACATTATCTACTAGGTTCACACAACTCGTAATAACTTGTTGTAACATCATCGGAATAGCGACCGTTAATGCTTCTTTTTCAAATTCTTTTGGTCCAAAAAACTTCTTTAAATTCATCCAAATGCCCCCAACATTCTATAAAATCAAATCAAGTAATCCATAAGAGAAAATTGTCATAATCATACCTGCAATCAATACCCCAACAAACACCGATAGCATTGCCTTTTTAATATCCATCTCTAATAGTGCCGCAACCAAAGACCCCGTCCAAGCGCCTGTTCCCGGTAAAGGAATCGCTACAAACAACACCAATCCAAACATCTCATATCGCGTTACTTGTCCTGATTTCTCAGCACCTCTTTTTTCTACCCAATCCACAAGTTTCACAAAAATCCCATGTTTTTTCATAAAAGCTAGAATTTTTTTAATA
>JAQXZJ010000020.1 GCA_029227155.1 Erysipelotrichaceae bacterium | reverse complement strand
GATCCTCCATCACAAGAATAGGCCGTTTTACCAGCATACCATCACTCGCTAAAATCTCTAGCATGTCTTCTTCACTCATCCGTGGTAAACGTTCCTTTAATTGCATCTCTCGATATAATAATCCGGATGTATTGAAGAATTTTTTTAGTGGCAATTGGCTTTTCTGATACCATTCTTTTAATTCCTCTTTCGTTGGATTGCTTTCCTTAATATCTCTGATTTCAAATACTACATTCTTTTCTTCCAAATGTTTCCTTGCCTTCTGGCAAGTAGAACATTTTGGATAACAAACAAATACATTCATCATAATTCCTCCCAATGCTCTTCTAAATATTTTGCAACACCATCTTGGGTATTGTCATACTTGGTAATCTCTTTTGCTAAAGATTTCGCTTCCTTTGTTCCATTTGCCATGCAAATGGGATGTCCAACTACCTCAAACATAGATAAATCATTATTGGCATCGCCAAATGCCATCACTTCATCCATTGAAACATGAATCTCTTCACATAGTTTTTTTATTCCAATTCCTTTATTGATCTTCCGATGGGTGAATTCAATGGTATAATCACTGGCTACATTTCCGATCATATCTGGATACGTGAAATTCTTATAGTTTTCAACCATTTGTGGCAACCGCTCAGGTTCACATATGATACAAGCTTTTGGCCAATCTTTTTTCCTTTCAACTGTAAAATCTGTTTGAACATACGTTAAATAGTCATTATTACAGATCCAATCTGTAAAGAACGTATAGTCTTTCATATAGACATGGTTTTCATCACAAACCATAAACTCACACGGATAATCGTCATACAGATCAAATAATTGGCAGATCCCTTCACTTGGCATTAATGACAACTCTTCTAATGTTCCGTTCTCTAAATTTTTAATATGACTGCCATTCATTCCTACTGCCAATGTAATGATACCTTCCATCCCCCATTCTTCGATTTTCTTTTCAATGGTACTGATCGGTCTACCACTTGCTATTCCCATTTTGATTCCTTTTTGATGAACACGCATTAAACATTGACGATTGGTTTCAGTAATGATGGAATCTTCATTTAGTAAGGTCCCATCTAAATCAAAGAAAATCACCTTCATGCAAGAATCTCCCAATTCTGTTTCAAATATGCCGCAATTCCATCTTCTTCATTGCTTAATGTAACAGCATCTGCCACTTGTTTCGCTTGTTCATTTCCATTTCCCATACAAACGCCAATTCCACACATTTGTAACATTTCTACATCATTTCCACTATCGCCAAATGCTAATACTTCATCTACAGATAGATGCAACTGCTCACACAAAGCCTGAATACCAGTTGCTTTTGATATTCTAGCATCCACAACTTCAAAACAATTTCGATCCGTTTCAAAACCATGATATTGATCATTATCCATTGCTTGTAGATAAGCAAATTCCTCTGTTGTAAAAGGATGGCTACGAATGACTAATAATTTATCCCATTGTTGATCTGTTTTCGTAAAATCATAGACTTGAATTGGCAACCGCAATCGTTTTGATGAACTTTTCGCTTGTTCATCATCATATTTAGCATACAAGCAAGTTTGCGTATATCCAATCAGATTCGCATCAATTTTTGCTGCATATTTTTCTATATTTCGTGTCATTTCTGATGTTAAACGATGCGTATAGGAAACCGTTTTTCGATTACGATCGATGATCATTACTCCATTTAACCCTACTGCAACATCAAATAAGTCATCAATTTGATATTCTTTTAATGTCCTTTCTAAAAGAAACTGGGCACGTCCTGTTGCAATACCTAAAAGCACACCCTGTTTTTTCACTTCTCTTAAAATTTCTTTCGTTGCTTCTGTCACCCGTTTATCATCAGTTAATAACGTTCCATCCATATCGAATATGATTAATTTAATCTTTTTCATCTTCTACCCCTCACAGCACTTGTTAGTATTATACTCGAATTTCATCCAGTTGTGAAAAAAAAGAAGCATTTCCTGAGAAATGCTTCTTGGTAAATTATCGTTTTCCGGAATCGTAAATTTCCCCGGCTGCTTTTGGACCTACCTGTTTCTTACTAAAGAATACAATAGCTAGAATTGTGATTACATATGGTAATAATGCAAAGAACTCAGATGGTAATCCTTTTAAGAAAGAAATGGAAGTAGAATATTGTCCTAAAGTCTGGCTAAATCCAAAGAAGAATCCAGATAATAGAACGCCCCAAGGATTCCATTTACCGAAAATCAAAGTTGCAATTGCAACGAATCCTAATCCATGAACCGTTCCTGAATAGAAGAACGTATTCGTTGTTAGTACCAAAGCAGCACCAGCTAATCCAGAAAGAGCTCCAGAGGCCAATACACCGATCCAACGCATTTTTACTACATTGATACCCATTGATGCAGATGCTTGAGGATATTCCCCACAAGAACGCAAACGCAAACCAAATGGTGTCTTAAATACTACAAACCAAGTAATCACTACAAGAATGACTGCAAGATAGGTAGTTGGATATGTATTAGCAAAGAACATTGGTCCAATAATAGGAATATCTTTCAAAATTGGAATCGAAATTCTCTTAAACGCAAAGATATAAGCAGTCGTAGATTTCGCATGGAAAATAATTTCTGACAAGTAAATTGTCAACCCACCAGCTAAAACATTCAATGCCGTACCAGAAATTGTATGATCAGCACGTAAGTGGATCGCTGCATAAGCATGAATTGCAGAGAACAAAGTTCCACTAATCGATGCTAAAATAATCGAAATCCAAACGGCACCAGGAACAGACATTCCTTGTAAAATAACCAGCGTTGTTGCAGCAGTAAAGGCTCCCACTTGCATAATTCCTTCCAAGGCAATATTAACGACACCAGAGCGTTCTGAGAACAAGCCACCCAAAGCCGCGATAATTAGAGGAGTTGCCAAAATCAAGGCACTAGATACCATAGAAATTACGGTATTCATTCACTGGCACCTCCTTCCACAGGTAACACTTCTTTTTTCTTTTTTCTCTTTTCCCAACGATCAAGCAGAAGAATGATTCCATATTGAATCGCTACTAAATAAATAATCGTTGCTTGCATCAAATCAGAAATTTCTTTTGGAATATTAAACATCTGTAAATTGGTATTCGCTGCTTTTAATAAACCAAACAAGAAGCCAGATAATACAATACCTGGTGCAGTAGCAGCACCAACCAAAGCCACAGAAATTCCATCAAAACCATAGTTATCAAACATTGTAAAGATACGACCATATTTGAAAATACCCATTACAATAATTGCACCAGCTGCACCAGCAAAAGCACCAGCGATACCCATGGACATAACAATATTCTTTTCAACCTTCATTCCAGCAAAGCGTGCAGATTCTTTATTAAAACCAGTTGCCCGCAAACCAAAACCAAAAGTTGTTTTCTCAATCAGGAACCAATATAGAATCACACAGATAGCAACTACAACAAAACCCCAGTTAAAACTAGATGGAATACTTGGGAATACTTTAGAAAATGTTGCAGATGCTGGGAAAGCAACCGTTCTTGCATTAGTATTCACATCAATTTCCAAGAATGTACGTGTGATCAAGTTTGCAAAATACATTCCGGTATAGTTCATCATAATACAAATAACAACTTCGTTGACGTTCCGATAAGCTTTTAAGATACCAGGAACCAAAGCCCACAATGCACCAGCAAGCATAGCTGCTAAAACACATAGAATCAAATGAGGGATCGTTGGTAGATCAACAGATAATGCTACAATTGCAGCCGCAAGGCTTCCCATCATTAACTGACCTTCAGCTCCAATGTTAAATAAACCGGTACGATATGCAAAACCAACAGATAACCCCGTCAGAATAATTGGCATAGCTTCCAAAAACCAGTTCAAGATGAAAGTAACATTCACACCCTGTTGTGGCTTCATTAAATTAAATCCCGTCATTGAACGAAGCAAAGCCACAAACATATGATATGGACTTCTACCAGTAATTGCTACTACAATGAAACCTAATAAAATTCCACATACAACCGCAATCAAAGAAATCTTTAATGCACTATGCTTCTTCATATGCGTCACCTACTTTCTTGATGGCACCTGACATCATCAAGCCTAATTCATTTTCATCCGTATCTTCTCTTTGTACCAAACCACTTAATTCACCATTATGAATAACAGCAATTCGATCGGATAAATTCAGAATTTCATCCAACTCTAAAGATACAAGCAATACTGCTCTTCCTTTATCTCGTTCATCAACGATCCGTTTATGAATATATTCAATCGCTCCAACATCCAAACCACGTGTTGGTTGTACGACCAACAACAAATCACAAGAACGATCAATTTCTCTAGCTATAATGGCTTTTTGTTGATTACCACCAGACATGCTTCGTGTTAGTGTATCTTTACCCTGCCCGCAACGTACATCAAACTGTTCAATCAAATGATCTGCATATTCATCAATCGCTGATTGATTCAAGATATGATGTTTTGCATATGGTTCTTTCTGATAGCAATGCAAAACAAAGTTTTCTTCCAGTTTAAAATCCAACACCAAACCATGTTTATGACGATCTTCTGGGACATGAGAAAGTCCACTTTCTAAACGTTCTTTAATCGAAAGATTTGTAATATCTTTTCCATTCAATAGAACCTTTCCACTTTGAATCTTCGCTAGACCAGTTAATCCATAAACAAGTTCAGTTTGACCATTTCCATCAATACCCGCCAAACCTAAGATCTCTCCTGCATGAACCTGTAATGAAATACCTTTCACTGCAGGAATTCCTTTTGCACCATTCACGACAAGATTCTGGATATCTAAAACAACCTGTTGTGGTTTTGCAGGCGTCTTATCTACTTGGAAGCTAACATTTCTTCCCACCATCATTTCTGCCATTTGGCGTTCACTGGTATCCTTTACATCTACTGTACCAATGCATTTTCCTTTTCGTAGAACCGTACAACGATCTGCCACTTCTTTAATTTCTTTCAATTTATGCGTAATCAGCAAAATTGTCTTTCCTTCATCAACTAAATTCCGCATAATCTGCATCAATTCACGAATTTCCTGTGGAGTCAAAACCGCAGTAGGTTCATCAAAAATCAAGATATCAGAATTCCGATACAACATCTTCAAAATCTCAACTCTCTGTTGCATACCAACAGAAATATCTTCAATTTTTGCATATGGATCTACATTCTATCCATATTTTTTCGATATTTCCTCTACTTGTTTCGCCGCTTTTTTAATATCAATCGTATGATATTTCGTCTTTGGCTCCATTCCTAAAATGATATTCTCTGTTACAGTAAATGTATCTACCAATTTAAAGTGCTGATGCACCATTCCAATTCCTAATGCGGTAGCAACATTAGGATCACTAATAATTACTTCCTTTCCCCGAACTTTGATTGTACCAGATGTTGGCTGATATAAACCAAACAGGATAGACATAATTGTGGACTTACCAGCTC
>JAQXZJ010000019.1 GCA_029227155.1 Erysipelotrichaceae bacterium | reverse complement strand
TTTTGAAGGAACAAACCTTCAAGAAGATCTGGTGATGATGGCGAAATGGTCACACCTGTTCCCATCCCGAACACAGAAGTTAAGCATTTCAGCGGCGACAATAGCTAGACGTGCTCTAGTCAAGATAGCACATCGCCAGTTTTATTCCCACTCATTCAGTTGAGTGGGTTTTTTGTATATGGGATAAAAATAGTATTTTACATATTATTCCCATAATTGTTTGTTATACTATTAGAAAGAAAGAAGGTTTTTGTATGCAATATTTTTTATATTTACTCGCATTTATTGTGGTCATGATTGCGCAAATGAAAGTCAATAGTGCTTTCCATCAATACAAACAACAAGAAAATGAAAAAGGACTAACAGGAGCTCAAGTTGCTAGAAGAATACTAGATGAAAATGGATTACATGATGTGTCAATTGAACATGCACAAGGTGTATTATCTGATCACTATGATCCAAAAGCAAAAGTGGTTCGCTTATCCAATGATATTTATTATGGTGCAACGATTGCGGCTATTTCAGTGGCAGCACATGAAAGTTCTCATGCAATTCAACATGCTGAAAACTATGGTTTTATTGCTTTAAGAAATTCTATTTTACCATTTTGTGCATTATCTAGTAATCTAGCTTGGCCAGTCCTATTAATTGGTCTATTATTCTCAATTAAACCATTAGCTTATTTCGGTATTGGTTTATTACTTGTAGTTTTAGCATTCCAAGTTGTAACTTTACCAGTTGAATTCAATGCTTCTAGTCGGGCTATGACAATTCTAGCTAATGATGGAATGATTTATGAAGAAGAGCGCGCTGATGTCAAATCTATGCTTTCTGCAGCAGCTATGACATATGTTGCGGCGGTTATTTCATCTGCTATTCAAATTTTACGTTTCTTGTTGATTATCAATCGAAATCGTGATTAAGAAAAAATACTCTATAACAGAGTATTTTTTTGTTATATGATATCTAATAATTGCAATAAATCGTCTATTTCATAATCAATGTTTATATCTGAATGATTTTCTTTATGTTTTGGATTATACCAACAAGTTTGTATTCCAAAATGGTTTCCACCTAACATATCACTACTTAAAGAATCACCAATGATTAATGTATGATTCTTATCAAGTGGTCCTACTCTTTGTTCCATTGCTTCAAAGAAATGAATACTAGGTTTCTCAAATCCGACTTCTTCAGAAATAAAGATATCATTCATATATTCATGCATACGACTATCTAAAATTCGTTGTTTCTGAACAATGGCTTGACCATTCGTAACGAGATACAGTGTTTTCTCTTTTAATTGATCCAATAATTCATAGGTATGTTCCATTGGCTGATGCTGGTATTTTAGATTGCTGAAATATAAATCATTGAATAATTGACAATCATAATTGATATGATATTCTTTGAAAAAAACTTCAAATCGTTCCACAATTAAACGATCTCTAGTAATTTGACCTTTTTCTAGCTTTTTCCAATATCCTTCATTAATAACTTTATATCGTTGATAAAAGGGTTCGCTCCATTGGATATGGCAGTCTTCACAGGTTTTCTTAAAACTGAAATATTCTGCCTTTTGGAAGCTTAATAACGTATCATCTAAGTCAAAAAGTAATGTGTCAAACATAATATCTCCATCCTTATTTTCTTGTATCATACCATAGAAATACTGTTTTTTTGAAGCGAATATAGTATAATGACAACGGTGATTCATATGAAAGAACAAACAGTGAAAAGTAAGTCAAAAGCAGAAACACAAAGCTTAGCGTTTCGTTTAGGAGAAATATTATCGAAACCAATTGTAATTCTATTAAAAGGAGATTTAGGTGCTGGTAAAACAACATTTACTCAAGGATTAGCTAAGGGATTAGGAATTACAAAAACAGTGAATAGTCCAACGTTTAATATTCTGAAATTATATCAAGGAAGGATGCAGCTTTGTCATATTGACGCATATCGTTTAGAAGGAATTCATCAAGATTTAGGATTTGAGGAATATTTGATTGATGGTGAAGGAGTATGTGTGGTGGAATGGCCAATGTATATTTCTGACTTATTACCAAAAGAATATTTAGAAATTGAGATTTTAAATGAAACAGAAGATAATCGCTGTATTCATATTCGAGCAATAGGAGAAGATGCACAGAAGATATTGGAGGAATGGTTATGAAAGTTGTAGGGATGGATACTTCCTATAAGTATTTAAATATTGTATTAATAGAAAATAATGAAGTGATAGATTCTTTGCATATGGAGTGTTTTAAGAAACAATCAGAATGGATGATTCCTAAATTGAAGATGTTATTGGATCAACATGGATGGGATAGTAAAGATATTGATGCGATGGTGATTACTGACGGCCCTGGAAGTTATACGGGGATTCGGATTGCGATGACGGTTGCAAAGGTCTTCTGTTCGAGCATGAAGATCGATTTATATACCGTTAGTACTTTGCAGTTGTATGCAGGTTCTGATGCACATACCTGTGCGATTATGGATGCTAGAGGTCAAAGAGTTTATGTAGGTCAATATCATCATGGACAGGTAGAATGGGAGGATCACATTGAAACAATTGAGCAGATGCGTGCCTATATTCAATCGCATCCAGAAGTAACTTATGTTGGTGATTGTGGTTTATTTGAAATGGAAGAACGGTTTGATGATATCGCAAGTCATTTATTAGAATTAAAACCATATTGGCATAAAGTAGAACAGGTGGATTATCTTACACCGCGGTATTTAAAAGATACCAGTGAATATTTGGTGAAACCATGATTCGTTTGATGCAAATAGAGGATCTTCCAAGAGTATTAGAGTTAGAAGAACAGTTATTTACTAGTACTTGGAAAGAAGATGATTTTCGCTACGAATTATTAGAGAATCCATTTTCTCAAATGTGGGTAATAGAAGAAGATAAAATAATCGGCTATCTTGGGGTTTGGATTCTTTTTGAACAAGGTCAGATTACGAATTTAGCAATTGATCCATCCTATCAACGAAAAGGGTATGCCAAACAATTGTTGAATCATGGAATACAGATGTGTAAGGATGCCGGATGTGAATGGATGACGTTGGAAGTTCGTCCTTCTAATCTAGCAGCAAAATCACTGTATGAATCGTTTGGATTTGAAAAAATTTCGGTGAAAAAAGATTATTATCAAGATAATCATGAAGATGCGGATGTAATGATGAAAGGATTGATATAAATGAAAGATGTTTATTTATTGGCGATTGAGTCTAGTTGTGATGAAACCGCTGCTGCTGTAGTAAAGAATGGAAAAGAGATTCTTTCGAATGTTGTATCTTCTCAAATTGATGTACATAGCCAATTTGGAGGAGTTATTCCAGAGGTTGCCTCTCGAATCCATGTAGAGAATATTTCCCTGGTAATAAAAGAAGCAATGATGAAAGCGCATATGGAATATTCTGAATTAGATGGGATTTGTTTTACACAGGGCCCTGGTTTGATTGGCTCTTTGCATGTTGGGGTACAAGCAGCGAAAACGTTGGCATTTGCTCATCATTTACCTTTGATTCCTGTACATCATATTACAGGGCATATTTATGCGAATCAGTTTGTTGATGAGATTCGTTTTCCAATGTTGGCTTTGGTTGTTTCTGGCGGACATACAGAGTTGGTTTATATGAAAGAAGATTATCAGTTTGAGGTTGTGGGAACTACACAAGATGATGCAATTGGGGAAGCATACGATAAAGTAGCCCGAGTATTAGGTTTGCCTTATCCGGGTGGTCCGCAAATTGATCGTTTGGCAAAAGAAGGGATTTCGGCTTATCCATTGCCAAAACCTAAGACAGATCATCCGTTGGATTTCTCTTTTAGTGGTTTGAAATCAGCGGTGATTCAATCATTGGATCGCTTAAAACGGAATCATGAAGAACTTGTTCCAGCTAATATGGCTTGTTCCTTCCAAGAAGCAGCATTACAACAGTTATGGAGTCGGGTACAGCTTGCTTTAGAACAATATCATCCAGCTCATTTTGTGATTGCTGGTGGGGTTGCTGCGAATTCACGCTTGCGGGAATTGATTCAAGAGAATATGAAACAATATCCAGATATCACTTATACGATTCCACCTCTTTGGTGCTGTACGGATAATGCAGCGATGATTGGTGCAAGTGGTTATCATGCATATATGAAACAAATACGGGCAACAGAAGATGTCGGTGCAGATCCATCGTTAGAAATGGAATTTGATAAATAAACTAATAAATTCACAAATGATAGGAAGTATGCTAAAATATTAACGAGGTGAAGACTATGGATAATAAATCGGTACCAAAGGCTACTTTACAGCGATATCCCGTATATTTAAAAGCTTTAAGACAATTGAAACGATTAGGGATCGAGCGTGTGATGTCTAGCGAATTAAGTGACTATGTAGCCATTAAATCGACCACAATTCGTCGGGACTTATCATTTTTGGGAGCTTTAGGCAAGCAAGGATATGGTTATGACATTGATACGCTGATTGAGATTTTTAATGATCGGCTGGGTGTGGATTTTGATGAAAAGATTATTTTGATTGGTGCAGGAAATCTAGGTCAAGCATTGATGAATTATAACCGCTGGAATTATGTTGTGGGAGAGATTGTCTGTGCGTTTGATATTGATGAAGCAAAGATTAATCGGAACTACAGTATTCCGGTGTATCATTTAGATGAATTAGAAGAAAGAATTCCAGAAGGATGTCGAATTGCGATTATTACTGCTTCTAAAGATATTCAAAAAACAGTAAATCGTTTAGCAAAGATTGGAATTCGAGGTATTATTGATTTTACGCATGAACATATTATCGTTCCAAAGACGATGACTTTAAAAACGGTAGATGTTGTCAGTGCAATTCAAGAACTTGTTTTTGAAACCAACGCAATACACAAATAACAATAACTAAAGGGGAGAATAACATATGTTCGAATATATGACCATTCGTGAATTATATGAAATGGTTTTAGCTGATGTAGATATGGAAGTAGATGGTATTGAATATGTTCAGTTACAAGGATGGATTCGTACCAATCGTCATAATGGACAAATTGGTTTCATTGAATTGAATGATGGAACTTATTTTAGAAATTGTCAGTTGGTCTATGATGCAAGCTTGAAAAATATTCAGGAAGTGTCAAAGTGTTTGACGGGGACGGCAATTACTGCAATGGGGAAGTTTAAACGAACTCCAGAAATGAAACAACCATTTGAAATTGAAGTAAAAGAAATTGTGATTGAAGGAAGCTGTAGTCAGGATTATCCTTTGCAGAAGAAACGGCACTCATTTGAATATTTAAGAGAATTAGGACACTTACGTCCACGGACGAATACGTTTAGTGCGGTATTTAGAGTTCGTTCGGTTCTTTCTATGGCAATTCATGAATTTTTTCAAGATCAGGGGTTTGTGTATGTTCATACACCTTTGATTACAGCTAATGATGCAGAAGGCGCAGGAGAAACATTTACGGTTACGACACGTACAGATGATCAGTATGATGAAGATTTCTTTGGAAAGCATGCATCACTTACAGTATCCGGTCAATTACATGCGGAAGCCTTTGCTTTAGCGTTCCGTGATGTTTATACTTTTGGTCCAACTTTTCGAGCAGAAAACTCAAATACTACAAAACATGCGTCAGAATTCTGGATGATTGAGCCAGAAATTGCGTTTGCAGATTTAGAAGATGACATGAATCTGATAGAAGATATGATCAAATCTTGTATTGATTATGTATTAGATAACTGTCCAGAAGAAATGAAGTTTTTTAATCAGATGATTGATTCGACATTGTTGGATCGCTTGAATCATGTACGTAATTCAGAATTTAAACGAATGACCTATACAGAAGCAATTGGCGTTTTAGCAAAAGCACCAGTTACTTTTGAATTCCCAGTACATTGGGGGATGGACATTCAATCAGAACATGAACGCTATTTAGCAGAAGAAGTTGTAAAAGGACCTGTTTTTGTGACAGATTATCCAAAAGAAATCAAATCATTCTATATGCGTTTAAATGATGATGGAAAAACAGTTGCGGCTTGTGATTTGTTAGTACCTGCTGTTGGTGAATTGGTTGGTGGCTCACAAAGGGAAGAACGTTATGATGTGTTGATTCAGCGGATGGAAGAGCTACACATGGAACAGGAAAGTTTAAAATGGTATACTGACTTACGCCGTTATGGAGGTTGTAAACATGCCGGTTTTGGACTTGGATTTGAACGCTTCTTGATGTATATTACAGGAATGCAGAATATTCGTGATGTTATTCCTTTCCCAAGAACACCAAATAATTGTCAGTTTTAAGGGCTGTTTTAGCCCTTTTTCTCTTGTGAAATTATCGTTTTATTTTTTCTTTTTTTTGGTTATAATAAATATATGGAAAAATATGTACTGAAAACGAAAAAAGACGGTAGTGAGATTACCGTAAGAGATGTTCAAATGACATTGTTAGAAATGTTAAAGGATATCGACCAGATCTGTCAAAAGCATCAGATTCCTTATTGGCTTAATGGAGGAAGTGCATTGGGTGCAGTGCGCCATCAAGGATTTATTCCTTGGGATGATGATGCGGATATAGCGATGATGCAAAGTGATTTTAAACGCTTTATTGATGTGCTGAAAACTGACTTACCGAAGGATAAGTATTTGTTTCAATGTTATTATACCCATGATCGCTATAATGTATTGATTCCAGGCATGAAGATCCGAAAACGTAATACCTATATCAAAGAAGTGAATACTCTTTTGAGAAATAAATGTAAAGATGAGGGTAGAGATTCTGATGGGGTATTTGTTGATGTGTTTGTCTATGATTATTGTAGCAATAATCGTTTTGTAGATTTGCCGTTTAGAATGTTTAATCTGATATTAATGCCATTGCTTATCTTATTAGATAATATTGGCATCAATCCAAAAGGATTAAAACGTGTTTTTATGAGAAATGCCTTGTTATACGGTCGCTTGAATCATGGCTCGAAATATATTGGTTTTGATTTGACATGGACGTTCAAAACACCGATGAAACCGTTTATCTTTAAGAAAGAAGATATTTTCCCGGTTCAATATGTACCGTTTGAAGACACGATGTTACCGATTGCCAATCATCCACATGAGTATTTATGTACAGCAATCGCACCAAGTTATATGACGTTACCGGAAGAATCGAAACGATTTGCAAAACATACAGCAGATATTGATTTATAAGGAGGATAAGAATATGGGAAAGAAAGTGATTAAAAAAAGAAGACGGAGAATTCGTTGGAAAACCGTCATTCCCATGTTGATTGCTTTCATATTAGTAATCTATTTAATGGTTAGTTTGTTTGGAATGTTGTTAGGCGGAAGCAAACAGGATGGATTTACAACCTGTAAGTTATCGACATCGAAACTACAAAAGAAGTTATCATCTAAGCAATATGCTGGATTAATGGAAATGAGTGATTTCATTTTCTATGGAGAACATTTGAGTTTATATAGTGAAGAATATGAAGTTGGTACGAATGACTCATTTGTTGGTAGAACGATGATCTTAAAGAATGTTTGTTCAAACAAAGAGATCAAAATTGATAAATTAGGAGATACTCTGGATGGACAGATTGATACTCGCGATTTACCAGTGGGATTATATGAAGTTTATATTGTCGATAATCTAATTGAAAAACGGCTTTACATGGATGTTGCTTTAAAAACTTCAAATGCTATTTATACAACAGCAGGTACCAAAGTGGAAGTGTTGGCGGATGCAGCATTATTGAATAAAAAGAATGCAAAAGAGAATGCATTGGATCGAAACTATGTGTTTATTCATGTAACAAAGGAAGTATCGCCAGAGAATGAGTTAGATATCATGTTGAATCCAGGGCCAATCACGATCAATGCAACGGAAGGTCAAACGGGTAATGGTGTGACGGAAGAAGAAGAAATGTATCGTTTGGCTAAAAAGGTGAAAGACATTTTAACGAAGAAAGGTTTCAAAGTGGGAATCAGTCATGAAGAATATAACTGGATGAGTTTATATGGTGAAACAGGTACTTTGGCTGCTGGTTATCAAAGCAATGCGAAATACTTTGTGAATCTAGGAGTTTATAGCGGTGGGGAAGAAAGCAAAGGAATGCAGATTGTTCATTCATCGTATGTTTCTAATGAGTTGGCAGCTTCTATTTATGATGAAATTACCAGTAAGACGAGTTTAGAAGGTAAAACACAAACATTTGATGTTGTTTCTAGTTCGCGTAGTGGTGTGTATGATAGCTGGTATGAAATTCGAGAAGCTGGCGGACGTGCGTTAGGAACAGGATTATATTCAGAACGTTCGGCCGATAATGCATTTGCTTCTAATGAAAATGGAATGGAAGCGATCTATTTGGATTTGTTCAATATTGACAATGCAGATGATGTTGTAAGATGGAATGAGGAATTTGATCAAATAGCAAATGCAATTGCGGAAGGAATTGTAAAACATTTAAGTGAGTCAAAATAGCCGAAAGGCTATTTTGTTTGAAAGGGGTGTTAGCATGTTATTCCAAATTAATAAAGGAACCAAATCATTTGGCCCCGAGGTTATATTTGAAAATATTCAATTTGAAGTAAAAAACACAGAAAAAATTGCAGTAATCGGTCGTAATGGTTGTGGGAAAAGTACATTATTGAAGACGATTACAGGTGAACTATCTTTGGATTCTGGTACGATTCATCAAGCAAATGGAATTACGATTGGATACTTACATCAAAAAGCCTTTGATGATGAAAGCTGTACAGTGCAAGAAGAGTTTGACAAAATTTATGAGGATTTATTGAGAATCAAAGAGCAGATGGATCGTTTGGCTCAAAGAATGGCAACGGATTATTCGGAACAATTATTAGAACAGTATTCACGTTTGCAAAGTGAGTTTGAACGTAGAGATGGCTATACCTATCAACAGGAACAACTATCAATTTTTACAAAGTTTGGTTTTACGTTTGAAGATCTGAGTCGTCCATTATCAACGTTTTCTGGTGGGCAGAAAACACGGATTGCGTTTGTAAAGCTTTTGTTAACAAAACCGGATATCTTATTATTAGATGAACCAACCAATCATTTGGATCTAGAAACGATTGAATGGTTAGAAGGATATTTAAAGCGTTATCCAAAGGCAGTAGTACTGGTATCGCATGACCGTATGTTTTTAGACCGAATTGTAGAAGAAGTATATGAGTTGGAGTTTACTTCCTTAAGAAAGTATGTTGGGAACTATTCGAATTATGTCGTACAGAAAGAGAATGATGCGCAACGTCAGATGGATGCCTATAAGCGTCAGCAGAAAGAAATCGAACGTTTGGAGATGTTGATTGAGAAGTTCCGTTATAAAAAGAATAAAGCAGCATTTGCGCAATCTAAGATTAAATATTTAGATCGGATGGAACGGATCGAAGCGCCAACTGCCGAAACGAAGAATTTCAAAGCACATTTTCATCCAAGAATTAAAGGTGGAAAACAAGTATTGTTGGTCGATCAATTAACGATTGGATATGATCATCCATTATGCACGATTAGCTTAGAAATACAAAAAGGTCAAAGAATTGCCGTCTTAGGACCCAATGGAAAAGGAAAAAGTACATTTGTAAAAACTTTGATGGGTTATGTACCACCACTTGGTGGAGAGTTCATGTTTGGTCATCAAATTGAAGTGGGATACTTTGATCAGCAATTAGCACAATTTTCTACTAATAAAACAGTATTAGATGAGTTATGGGATGACTTTCCAGAATATGATCGGACGCAGATCCGTACGACATTAGGGTCCTTCTTGTTCTCTGCAGATGATGTGTTTAAAACAGTGGATGTATTATCAGGAGGAGAAAAAGTTCGACTTTCACTAGCAAAACTGATGTTACAGCAAGGTAATTTCTTAATTCTGGATGAACCAACGAATCACTTGGATATTCTGGGAAAAGAAGCATTGGAAGAGGCATTAAGTGATTATGATGGAACGATTCTATTTGTTTCCCATGACCGTTATTTTATTCAGAAGATTGCGACAGCGATTCTAGTGATTGATGAAAACGGAGCTACGTATTATCCGATGAATTATCAGGATTATAGTGAAAGGGTAGAAGTTGTAGAACAAAAAGAAGAAAAAGAAAAACCACAAAAAGAAGTGAAAAAGAGAGTGGATCGAAGCCGGGATATTAAAAAGTTAGAGAAACAAATTGATGAAATGGAAACGAAACTAGAGGAATTACGTAATTTACGATTTGAACCGGAATATTATCATGATTATCGAAAGATGAATGAATTAGATGAACAGATTGATGAGGTTCATAATCAGATTGCCCATTTGATGGATGAGTGGGAAGCGTGCCATGAATCAGATTAATATTCAGGGTGTTGATTTTCCATATCAGCTAAAGCGTTCAAAAGGTAGACAGATTCGTTTTCGTTATTTACCCAAAGAACATTTGATAATGGTGAATATACCAAAAGGTGTAACTCAAATAACTGTGAAAGAACTATTGCTTGAACAGAAAGACTGGATTTGGAAACAATATAAGAAAGAAAGAATCGTTGTTCAAAAAGAAGGATATTTCCTATTATTTGGTAAAGAGTATCCAATCATTCATAAATTTGGAATAAAGAAAGGTGTAGTTCTAAAAGAAGATGGATTGTATTTAACGTTTACCAAACCATTGACAGTTGCTCAATATCAAAAATGGTTACGAACCATTCAAAAAGAGTATCTCTCTCAATATATAGAATCCATTCGAGAAGAAGTTGAGAAGAAAACGAAAATAGAAAATGTAACCTATCATTATCGGTTAATGACATCACGTTTTGGAAGTTGTTTTCCTAATAAAAAAGAGATTCATCTGAATTTATATCTTCTTGCTTTACCAAAAGAATGTATTCAAGCAGTGCTTTATCATGAGTATGCACATTTTTATCAACAGAATCATAGGAAGGAGTTTTATCAAGTCTTGAATGAATTCTATCCTTCCTATCAAGAAGTGTCAAAGATTCTGAAAAAAGTTTCTTTCAAATAGATCATAGATACAAGGATCTATGACTTTTTTAAGTGCCCAATCCCATGTTGGATTTTTGCATAGTGTATTAAATAAGGGAATACTAATTTTGTTAGTATTCCTTAGTTTCAGAAGAAATGTGTATATTTTATGAAAAATTGTGAAAAATGTGTGAAATTGACAATTTTATGAAAGTCTGTTACATTCGTGAAAAAACTTGACATAAAACATGAAAGCATATAATATTTTATCTGTTAAAGCAACAAATGCTTGCCTTAATATGAAAAGGGAGGAATATTAAAATGAAAAAGATGATTAGTTTAGTGTTAATCACTCTTATGGTACTAAGTCTTGCAGCTTGTGATAAAAACAAAATCACATCTAATGACTTCTCGTATGTATATAGCAGTGATCCACAAACAATGGACTACACAGTTACTTATCGTGCTGAAGACCATCGCTATAATGCAAACTATGTTGATGGTTTATTAGAAAATGATTCACTTGGTAACTATGTTCCAGCTCTAGCTGAAAGCTATGACCACAATGAAGATTATACAGAATGGACATTTAATATCCGTAAAGGTGCTAAATGGGTAAACTCAAATGGTGAAGAATATGCAGAAGTAACCGCTCAAGACTGGGTAACAGGTTTGAGACATGCTGCTGAATTCCAATCTTCAACATTATACCTTGTTCAATTCATGATCGAAGGTTTAAATGCTTATGTAAGTGGAGAAACAACAGATTTCGCTACAGTTGGTGTAGAAGCAGTTGATGAATATACTTTAAAATATACATTAACAGATAGCTATCCTTATTTCTACACAATCGCAACTTATGGAATCTTGTTCCCAATCAACCAAGAATTCCTTGAATCAAAAGGTGAAGGTTGTAAATTAGGTGCTCCAGATTTGGCTAACTGCTCATTTGGTGCTATGGATCCAACAAGCATTCTTTACAATGGTGGATACATTTTAACTAACTACACAGCTAAATCAGTAATCGAACTTCAAAAGAACCAAAATTACTGGGATGCTGAACATGTTTATATCAACAAATTAACTTGGACATTTGATGATGGACAAGACCCATATTCAGTAATCAAAGGATTCGAAGATGGTGTTTATACTCAATCTGCAT
This sequence comes from Erysipelotrichaceae bacterium, assembly GCA_029227155.1. GTDB lineage: Bacteria > Bacillota_I > Bacilli_A > Erysipelotrichales > Erysipelotrichaceae > RGIG4607. The sequence continues at coordinate 7,604 of JAQXZJ010000019.1, read as the reverse complement.
TAAATGCATCTTGGGAAGACTATGAAGCATACAAGACTCAATATGCTGATCAAATGAGAGCTGGTATGCCAGATGCTACAACATTTAACGTTGCATTCAACTTTAACCGTGTAAATGCTAAAAACTCTAACAAAAAAGGGCAAGAATTAGTAGATACACATGCAGCTATCATGAACAAAAACTTCCGTTTAGCTGTTATGACTGCTTTTGACAAACTTGCTTATGCTAAACAAGGTTCTGAAGAAGAAGTTGCTAAATTATCTTTACGTAACACATTAACAGCTCCTAACTTCTTGAAAACATCAGATGGTACAACATATGGTGAATTAATCCAAAAAGAATTATCTGCTGGTCAATCATTCCCTAATGCAAATATCGCTGATGGTGAAAACTCATTCTATGATCCTGCTAGATGCTTAGAATTTATCAAAGCTGCTAAAGCAGATGGAATTAAATTCCCTGTTACTTTGGATATCGTTTGCTACGAAAAATCACAAAATATGATTAACCGTATGAACTCTTTGAAGAACTCTATCGAAACTTCTTCAAATGGTGAAATCTTAATCAACATCGTTATGTTACCATTAGAAGATTACTACTATGCAACATATTGGGCTGAAACAGGTGCTGAATCTGACTGGGATATTTCAACAGCTACAGGTTGGGGACCAGACTACATGGATCCAATTTCTTACTTGAACATCTATAACACATTCAATGGTGATATGATGACTTCAATCGGTTTGGATGCAACATCTAACCCTAACTGCACAGATTCTTCTAGAGCTGCTATGTTAGAAGTTGGTTTGGATGAATACGATGCATTATTAAAAGCTGCTGATGCTATTAAAGATGATGATTATGCTCGTTATGCAGCATTCGCTAAAGCTGATGCTTGGTTGCTAGAAAATGCATTCACAATTCCTGTACAATGCACTACAGTATCTATGGTAGTTTCTAAAGTTGTTCCATTCACAGGACCATATTCAATGGCTGGTTTGGGAGAATACAAATTCAAATTCATGCAAGTTCAAGACGAAATCGTTACTGCTGATGCTTATGCAAAAGCTAAAGAAACTTGGTTGAAGAATAAAGCTTAATCAAAAATTAAAGCTTACTAAAAGTATTGCTCTTATGAGCCGAATTCAAAGGCTTGGAGTTAAATCCAAGCCTTTTTAAAACTTATATATGAAAGTAGTGGTGAAAAGTGAAAAATTATATTTTAGGAAGATTAGTTCGTTCTATTATATCTATTTTTCTTGTCGTTACGATAGCAATTCTGATGGTTTATACATTAGTACCTAGAGATAATGTATTCCAGAATGACCAAATGTTATCAAAGTTAGCTTCCAAACCGGACGAGAAAGTTAGATATAAGTACAATGCCTGGGAAAGACTTGGATATTTAGAATTTGTTGATCAAAGAGAAATGTGCGAAAGTGCTTCTGATAATGTGAGTGCATGTATGATCGTGAATTCTCCAGAATCATTAGCTGTAAAAGCGGAATATGAGGCAAAGGGATGGACAGTGGAATCATTTCAACAGTCTGGGCTTTTGTATGCTCACAAAGACAAATCGGTTTTTAGTCTGGTTACAACTTGGTTTGGCCGCTTGATTAAAGTAGATAATCCTTGGGCAATTACGGATAGTGGAAATCCGAACTTAGAACGCAAAATTTATTTAGGTTCTGATCACAACGGTGTTCCAGCTTTAAAGTGTTCAGGATGCGAAAATAAGTATTTAATATATTTTGATGGTAGCTTCCCTTTCATCCATCAAAATATCATCTCCCTTAATTTTGGTATCTCTTATCCAACTTTTAATGGTCGCGAAGTTGGTGCGGTCATTACTGAAGGACAAGGTAATCCAAAACAATCTCAAGTTAAATTTGAAACAGGACAAACGATTAGTTCTCCTGTAAATCTTCATAAATGTAAGTATAAATCTGCAGCTACTATGGATTCTATGGATCAAAAGAAGTTTGTAGACAACTATGCAAACTGTGCAAACAACTTAAGTGATCCATCTATGGTTGTGATGTCATTTATCTTTGGTGTATTAGGATTGATTATTTCTTATGGTATTGGTTTACCAGCTGGTATCTTAATGGCATCTCAAAAGGATAAATTAGCAGATAAGATTGGTATCGTATATATTAACTTTATGATTGCTGTACCATCATTAGCATTTATCTATTTTGCTAAATTCCTTGGTAACTCTGCAGGATTACCTGAGAAGTTCCCAACCTTTGGTGCGCATGATATTCGTTCTTATATCTTACCTACGATTATTTTAGGATTGATGTCTACAGCAAGTTTGATGATTTGGATTCGTCGTTATATGATTGACCAATCAAGTGCTGACTATGTTAAATTTGCTCGTGCAAAAGGTTTATCACAACGTGAAATTTTCGTAAAACATATTTTAAGAAATGCAATTATTCCAATTGTTAATGGTATTCCATCAAGTATTATCTTAACAATCAGTGGTGCGGTTATTACCGAAACTGTCTTTGCGATTCCTGGAATGGGAAAAATGTTGCCGGATGCAATTACGGGATTTAATAATCCAATGATCATTGCATTAACATTCATCTTTACGACCTTGTCTATTTTGTCACTGTTGTTAGGTGATATCCTTGTTACATTTGTGGATCCTCGGATTCAATTAGAAGCGAAGGGAGGTTCTCGTTAGTATGCAAGATGAAAGATTTACGTTTGTCACGATTGACAGCTCAGCATCTGAGCATATTGCTGCTCCTCACTATTCGTACTGGAGATCAGTTGCTAAAAAGTTCTTTAGCAGCAAAGTTACAATTTTTGTATTAATTGTCTGCTCAATTATTATCTTAATGTCTGCGATTCATCCAATGATTTCTCATTATCGTCCAGACTATATGCCTCATGTTAACGACTTTACAATGCGTTATATCCGTCCATGTTTGGAATACCCATTTGGTACGGATAATGTTGGTAACTCGTTGTTTGATGCAGTTTGGGCTGGTACTAGAAACTCTTTGACGATTGCCTTTATTGCTACAACGATTACAACAGTGCTTGGAGTTATCGTCGGTGCTTTCTGGGGATACTCAAAGAAAATGGATAAGATCATGATTGAAATTTACAATGTTGTAGCTAATGTTCCATTTACATTGTTGGTTATTATTCTGATGTATGTATTAGGTCGTGGGTTCTGGCAATTGGTATTTGCATTATCAGTTACCAGTTGGCTAGGTACTGCATATTTCATTCGTATTCAAGTTATGATTATTCGCGATAGAGAATACAACTTAGCATCTCGTTGCTTAGGTACTCCTACTCCTCGAATTATTCTTCATAACATTTTACCTTATTTGATTTCAGTTATCGTAACTTCTGTTGCGCGTGATGTTCCAAGTTTTATTTCATATGAAGTATTCTTGAGTTATCTAGGAATTGGGTTAGGTGCGAATACGGCATCTTTAGGAAATATGATCAGTTCTTACGCTGTTTATATGAAATCTACACCATATTTGTTCTGGATTCCAGTTGCAATTTCTGCAATTATTTCCGTTTCGTTGTATGTGATTGGTCAAAGCTTAGCCGATGCGGCTGACCCACGTACACATATGTAGGAGGTGCACAAGATGAGTGAAAAAGAAGTAGTATTATCTGCTCGCGATATTGTTGTGCAGTTTAGAGTTCGTGAACGTACATTAACAGCAATTCGTAATGTATCATTGGATTTATATGAAGGAGAAACTCTAGCAATCGTTGGAGAATCTGGTTCTGGTAAATCTGTATTAACAAAAACATTTACAGGTATGTTAGAACAAAATGGATCAATTCCTAATGGGCAAATTTATTTTGAAGGAAATAACTTACTTGATATTAAAAACGATAAAGAATGGGAAAACATTCGTGGTAAAAAAATTGCGACAGTGTTCCAAGATCCAATGACTTCTTTGAATCCAATTCGTTCTATTGGTTCTCAAATTACGGAAGTTATTGAAAAACATCAGGGTAAAAGTGCGCAAGAAGCAAAAGATATTGCAATCGATTTAATGGAACGTGTTGGTATTTACAATGCTGCCAATCGTTTTGATGAATATCCATTCCAATATTCTGGAGGAATGAGACAACGTATCGTTATCGCTATTGCTTTAGCATGTCGTCCAAAAATCTTAATTTGTGATGAACCTACTACAGCATTGGATGTAACGATTCAAGCTCAGATCGTACAATTGATTAAAGATCTTCAAAAAGAATATGGCTTTACAACTGTCTATATTACACATGACCTTGGTGTTGTAGCAAATGTTGCAGATAAGGTTGCTGTAATGTATGCTGGTCAAATTGTAGAATATGGTACGGTTGAAGAACTATTCTATGATCCAAAACATCCATATACTTGGGCTTTATTATCATCTTTACCTCAATTGGGAACAAAAGGGGAAGATTTATATGCGATTACAGGTACTCCACCATCACTATTTGATAAAGTAATTGGAGATGCTTTCGCTCCTCGTAATCCGTATGCAATGAAAATAGATTTTGAAGAAGAACCTCCTTTCTTTCAAATTAGTCCAACTCATAAAGCAAAGACCTGGTTGTTAGATCCTCGTGCTCCAAAAGTGAATCCTCCAAAAGCGATCGATCACTTGCATGAACGGTTAACAGCGATGATTTCTAAAGGAGGAGGATATCATGGATAATCAAGAAAAAGAAGTTCTATTAAGTGTCAAAGATCTGGAAGTAACATTTACTTCAGGTAAGAAGAAATTTGTTGCTGTATCTGATGTAAACTTTGATGTATATCGTGGAGAAACATTTGCTCTAGTAGGAGAATCTGGTTCTGGTAAAACGACGATTGGTCGTGCGATTATTCGTATTAATCCAATTTCTAATGGAGAAGTTATCTTCAAAGGAAAAAAGATTAGCGGTAAGATTGATAAAGAATTGGACCGTTGGGTAGTTCGTAATATTCAGATGGTTTTCCAAGATCCAGCTGCTTCCTTGAATGAACGGGCAACGATTGACTATATTGTTTCTGAAGGTTTATATAACTTCAATTTATATGAAAATGAAGAAGACCGAAAAAATAAAGTAGTTAAAGCTTTAACAGATGTTGGTTTGTTGCAGGAACATACGACTCGTTATCCACATGAATTCTCTGGTGGACAACGTCAGCGGATCGGTATTGCTCGTGCAATGATCATGGAACCTGAATTGTTAATTGCGGATGAACCAATTTCTGCACTTGATGTATCAATTCGTGCACAAGTATTAAACCTATTAAAGGGATTACAAAAAGAACGTGGTTTAACAACAATATTCGTTGCGCATGATTTATCTGTTGTTCGCTATGTGTCAGACCGTATTGCGGTTATCCATAAAGGACGAATCGTTGAATTAGCAGAAACAGAAGAACTATTCAGAAATAGTTTACATCCATATACACAATCTTTACTTTCTGCGGTTCCAATGCCTGATCCACAGATTGAAAAAGAAAAGAAATTGATCGTTTACTCAGAAGCGGAACATGACTATTCTGTGGATAAGCCAAGTTTCCAAGAAATTAAACCTGGACACTTTATTTGGGCAAATGAAGCAGAAATGGCAAAATATCGCGAAATGATCAAATAGTAAAATTACATGAATATGATGCTCATATTCATGTTTTTTATTGGGGGAAATTGTAATCGTGTGATTTCTTCCCATATTTCTTACATATTTTACTGTAAAAGAGAAAAAATAGTGCTATAATTTTATGGCTGTCAGTGCTTAGACACTGCATGGAAAATAATAAAGATTGGCTTATGCCTAGAGAAAGGAAGGAAACATGGTTATCGGAATGCTTTTGCTCTGGATTATCTTCAATGGAAGAATAACGCTAGAGATCTTATTATTTGGTATTGTGATTTGCTGTGCTATTTGCTTGCTTCTAAGTAAGTTAACAAATCGAAATTTATTTCAGTATGATCGCAAACTAATAATGCGTATTTATTATCGAATTCGATATTATGCAATTCTTATTGTAGAAATTATAAAAGCAAATTTACAGGTAATGGATATTATTCTTACGCCTGGAAAAATTGAAATTGAACCTGTAATGAAGGAATTTGACTCGAATTTAAAACATTCTTCATTGAATGCTTTGTTGGCAAATTCTATTACCTTAACTCCTGGTACCATTACGGTTGATGTTCATCAGGATCGGTTTTTGGTATTAGGCTTGGATTCTAGTTTTTTGGAAGGAATTGAGTCATCCGTTTTTGTAGAGGAATTGAAGAAAATGGATGAAAAGGGAGTGGAATAGGAGGATGGAAATGAATATAGAGACTTGGAAAAGCTATCTTTTGTTGTTTTGCATGTTTGTATTAGCAATCCTGTTCTTTTTCTGCATTATTCGTGCAATTAAAGGCCCTCGCTATTCCGATCGTTTAATTGCGAATAATGTTATTTGTACAACAGGGGTAATTTTTATTTGTATTTTATCCGTATATTTGAAAGAAGCTGCTTTGGTTGATATTGCTTTGATCTATACGCTATTAAGCTGTTTATCCGGTGTGGTGGTATGTCATGTGATTACGTTACACCATAAAGGAAGATTGTTAAACTTAAAAAGAAAGGAGAAGGAACTATGATTCGTTTGATTCTTGCTTCTATTTTCTTATTGTCAGGTATCTTTTGTGTAGCTGTTTCTGTTTTAGGATTGTTTCGTTTTAATTATGTATTAAATCGTATGCATGCAGCATCCATTGCAGATACCTTAGGTTTATTTTTATCAGTCATTGGTTTGATGTTGTTGGCTGAGAATTGTTTCCATCTCATTCGTTTAGGATTAGCTATAATTTTCTTATGGATGGCCAGTCCGGTATGTTCACATTTGATTGCAAGAACAGAAGTATTAACGAATGAAAAAGTGAATGAAAGGATCGGTAGAAAATAATGGATTTGAGTGCAATGATTCAATTGATGTTGTTGACCTTTTTGATCGTGTCAGCATTAGCAGTATCGTTCTATAAAAACTTGATGCAAGCCATTCTGATTTTCATGGGTTATAGCAATATTATGGCTATTATCTGGTTGTTTTTGGAATCACCGGATTTGGCGATTACGGAAGCGGCTGTTGGTGCAGGAGTTACCAGTGTTCTTTTCTTCCTTACACTGAAGAAAACTCATATGCTAGAAGGAACAAGAGACGATGGCTAAGATGCCTAAGGGGGGTTTGACTCGATTTTTGGCTTGGGTTAATGGAGAGGAAGTCGTTGATGATTTAAAGCCTATCGAGCATCATAAAAAAGGATTGTTTTCATGGTTTAAGAAACCAAATGGATTATCTGAAGAACAAAAGTTATTGGGATATCGTGTTTTAGCAATTATCATTTGTAGTATTTTTACTCTTGTTTTATTAGCAACCGTTATTGAATTACCTCCATTTGGAAGTGCTAATAATCCTGCTTCAAATGAAGTTGTAGAACGGTATATTGAATCAGGAGTAGAAGAAACAGGAGCTATTAATTTAGTTGCTGGGATGATTCTAGATTATCGTGCATTTGATACTTTTGGGGAATCGAATGTCTTGTTTTTAGCAGTTATTTCTGTTGTTATGTTGCTAAAAA
>JAQXZJ010000018.1 GCA_029227155.1 Erysipelotrichaceae bacterium | reverse complement strand
CTTCAATTGATAATTCTTGTACAAAATCTAATAACAGATTTACTTCTTCTTTTACGTCTTTATTAGTTGTAGAGAAATAATAGACTGTTTCATTATAAGATGTAAAAGCATTCACATTCGCTCCTAATTGAGAGAAGCGTTCCATCACATCGATTCCTTGATGTTCAAACATCTTATGTTCCAAAAAATGTGCAATCCCACTTGGAAAGGCAACCATGGACTCATCTTCTTTTTGTTGACAAAAATCCAGTGCTCCATAGGGAGTAGCAAATAGGAATTGAGACGTTTCAAATCCTGGTTTATGCCACACAATAACACGTAAACCATTATCTAATTTTTCTTCATAATATGTTTCATTATATCGTTCATTAAAATGACGCTTCATCTTTAGTCCTCCTGTTGTAATACAAAAGTACACTGCAACTCTAGTTGTTTCGCAATACGCATAACATCTTCTTTACTGACTTGAGCAATTTGATGAATGAAATCTAATAATTGATTCTGCCGGTTCAACAAAACATTTTGGTATCTTAAACCTATGATGCTCGACACATCATCTTCAATTGTTTTTAAACCATTCATCATCATTTCTTTTGTTGTTTGTAATAGATCATCATTAAAGTCACCATTTTGTAAGCGAACCATTTGTTGTTTGATCAATTCTTCTACCAGTTCTACATTCTCTTTATTAATTCCTGTTTGAATCACTAAAGCACCATCATAAGCAATAATAGAAGAATAAATGGAATAACATAAACTTCTTTTTTCACGCACTTCCTGAAATAACAGTGAAGTAGGATAAACGCCTAGTAAGGCATTCGTGATCCTTAATGCCCAGTAATCATCATCAGCAATGTTGATTCCTGTCCGATATAATTGTGATAATACCGTTTGTTGAATCTGCATTTGCTCTACAACACGATTAAACTCTTGTTTTTGTAAATGATAAAAGGATGAAGAATTCTGATTTCCATGAAGATTTAGATATTGATCAACAAAATCTGAAACTCTTGTTTCTTGATAATCACCAACAACGAAGCAATCAACCATATTTTCGTTAATTAATGAATCATACTCTTTTTGAACCTGTTGTAAAGTAATAGAACCGATTAAACTTGGATTTCCGGATGCATCAATCGCTAACGGTTGATCATTAGCAGCAAGTTCTAATAGTCGTTTCGATGCAAAAACAGCAGGAGTATCTAAGGAACGATCAAATTTTTCTTTTAATAATCGTTTTGCTTCCTGAAAAGATTCTTCTGTTAATAACGGAGCAAAGATCACTTCATGTAATAAAGCAAACTGATTTTCCAATAATGGCTGATTCGTATATCTTTCATTAATTACTTGTAATTTAATTTCTAATACATGCGCTGTTCCATATCCAGTAATTTTATGATATAAATTTGCTCCATAGAGATAATCTAATTGTCTTTGCATCGACAATTTGGTATTGTACTTTTGTGTTCGATCCACTAACATCATCCCTAAAAGGGAACGAACTGTAGCATTGGTTTGATTCAATGGTTTTGAGAAACGAAGTGAGATTGTTACGTCTTTAAATTTATCCGTTTTACAAAAATGAAGTCGAACTCCGTTTTGTTTATTTGTATGAGTCATAAACTCCCTCCAATTCAAATAATAGTATACGCATATCTAGAGACAATTATATTATAGTTCCTTCATTTAAGCAAAGGAAACAGGTCGTATGACCTGTTTCCTATAAATTACGAATTCTACTATGATATTTATCTACAATTCCACCATTATGCGTATTTACACGATCTGCAAAATTTGCTTTTAAGCTTCCATTTAAATATACATCTGGATGAATTCCACGTTTTACCAATAATTCAACAGCATAAGCAAACATTGAATTCTGAATAAATAAGAACGGAATAGATGAAGTTGAACCGACAGGAATATCAAATCCTTCAATTTCCATTGCACTATCTCCGATAGCAGAACAATTGGAAATAACAACATCTCCGAAGTCTTTCAATTTCTTACCACTAGAGTGTTTTGGTTTTAAATAATCTGAATAAGCAACATTGGTTAATACAATTGTTGGAATACCTCTTTCTTGGCAAGTTCTTGCAACATCAATCGCAACCGCTTTATTTCCTGAGTTAGAAATACAAATCATGATATCTGGTTTTTGTACTTTATGATAATCTACAATCATTTGTCCATAGCCTTCTAGGCTTTCTACATTCCCTGCCTTTGTGATTTCTGACATACCGCTTACACTTGGCTCTAAGATTGCATGAACATTTCCAAGCGTTGCTGCTCTCCAGAAAACATCTTCTGAGATTAAGTGTGAATGTCCACATCCAAAAATGCGAACAATACCACCTTGTTCATAACAATCAGCAATTAGTTCTGCCCCTTTTTTAATTTGTTCTGATTGTGTTTCTCTTACTTCTTTAACAATCTCTAATTCTTTTTCAAAATAACGTTCCCAAGCTTCCATTCTTATTTTCCTCCTGCCTGTTTTGCATCATATAAAAGAGTTTGAACAATTTTCTTTGGACTTGTAATAGAAGTTCCCACAACAATAGCAGTAGCTCCTGCTTCAAATCCTTTCATTAATTGTTCTCCACTATGATAACGTCCTTCTGCAATAATATTCTCTATACCATGTTTCTTTAATTCACGAATAATATCATAATCTGGTTCTGGTGTTGGAATCGTACCGAAAACAATTGGATTTTTACTATATGGAGTATAACCAGATAATGTTGTACCAACCATATCTGCACCATATTGATAAGCAGCAATTCCTTCTTCAACGGTTGAAATGTCAGCAATCAATAATAAATCTGGATATTTAGCTTTAATCTGATGAATAAATTCTTCTAACGTTAAATCATCATAACGAGGACGCTTTGTACCATCAATAGCAATTCCATCCGCACCATTTTTAACGAGTTCATCCACTTCTTTCATTGTTGGAGTAATTCGGAAATCTCCTGGATTATTTTCATCTGAAACTTTATGAATACCAATTACTGGAACCGAAACCATTTCTCTTACCGCTTTTAAATTTGCCAAATTTGTCCGGATTGCTGCAGCACCACCTGCTACAACTGAATTTGCAACATAAGCCATTGCAATAGGATTCGCCATTTCAGCATTAATATCTCCTGGATAATCATTACCAGCATAACAAGATACTATAATTCCACCTTTAATTTTATCTATCATATGTTCTCCTTTCAAACCATTCTTTACCTTTATATGTATCACTTTCAACTTGATATGTCAAGTTAATGATATAATATATCAAATAAAAAATCCATTCTTAAAAATGAATGGATTTTCAAACTTATTTTTTGGTTACATAAACAACTCCAATTGCTCCAGGACCCACATGTGCTCCTATCGTAGCTCCTATTTGTAGTGGCTCACCAGCAACCTTATAATTTGCTTCTCGTAACTTCTGCTCAAACTTATGACAATTTTCTAACCCTTAAGAATAGGCAAGATAAACAGGAAATTGTTCATCTAATTCAACTTTTTTCTAAATGCTTTAATAAATAATTCATCGCTTTTACTTTTCCAAAGCAAGTGCTCAACATTCCTATCGAATGATCCTCTGCTAAAGTTAAGATTGGTTTAATCTTCACAAATTCACCGACCGATACAGCAGTTTTATTTAATCGACCACCCTTATATATATATTCCAAAGTATCCACCATAGCAACAATTTTCACCCTAGCATTTAAGTCTTTAATTCTTTCTACAATCTCATCAACACTAGCACCCGCATCTTTTAATCTACACGCTTCCTCAACTATTACTTTATTCATACAAGTTGCAGATAATGAATCAATCAGATGAATATGATCATAATCAACTAGATCTTTGGCCAACAATGCACTTTGATAGGTTCCACTCAATGTAGAAGATAATAATACACAAATCAGTTCATCCCCTTTTGCTTTTACATCTTCAAAAACATCTAAAAATGCTTGTGGAGTAGGCTGAGAGGTCTTAGGAAATTCTTCAGAAGCAATCAATTTTTCATAAAACTCATTTTTTTCAAGTTCAATACCATCTAAATAACTCTTATTTTGTAGTGTTACAGTCAATGGTACGAATTCCAAATTTTTCTCTTTTAACTCTTGTAGAGTAAAATCACTAGATGAATCAACTAAAATACGTATCGTTTACATTTTACCTTAATAACTTAAATTGTCTTATCTATTACAATTCTATATTAAGATTCCTTTCTAGTTTATTCGATAAACCACGAAAAGTATCTTATCACACTTAATTTTTCTCAATAAGTTATTTTAATATGAACCACATATGAAAAAAGGCAGGATTTACATCCTACCTACTATCTATTTTCCTGGTGAACAACATTCACATGATTCGGCTTATTCGATACCTCTTTTGCACTTAATTCTAATTGACCCTCATTAATTTTAGAAGTTAATGTGATTAACTGCCGTTCTGTCGCTTTATGAATAGTATTTGGCAAATACTCAATTGTATGAGCTCCATCTTTCATACCAAAGACCAAATTGTGATCTAATTCCTCATCATTTATCATTCGATCTAATAAATTCTCTAATAACATTGAATAATTTAATTTTGAATAGAAAAGTACATTTTCGCTCTCTCTATCATTTGCACAATATCCAACAAATCGATATCCCGATTTATCCGTATATTCATCTAACAAATCAAATAGGGAACTATCCATGTATAGAAAAACATCAACATTTTTTTGATATCCTTCTGCTATTGTTTCTTTCCTTTTATCAACCTTTTGGTCTGCTATATCATAAATTGTAAAATTAATTTTAACTTCTGATGTCGAACCTGCTTGGTCCTCAAGCATTTTTGCTGAATCATTTAATCCATCTATGATTCCCTGAATATAGTTTTCCTCTAATTGATTGTGTATCGATTGTAAAAACCCTACCTTGCGATAGTTTTCAAAAGGAATCAATGAACCAGCTAAATACCCCATTTCATATGTATTAAAAGAAATAGAAAGAATATTATCAACATTCTCTAAATATTCATCACCAATTGATGAATCCAATAATACAAACTGAACATCCGGATAATTTTCATGAACCTCTATTAAAGCATTAAAGAAAGAATATGGAACGATGAATACATTAGAACCTTTATGCATGGCTAATTCAACCGTTTTCACAAAAGTCTGTGTAGAGGTATCTGTCAATTGATATTCTACATAACTTTGTTCATGATTTTCCATATAAGAACTTAAAGCATTGCTAACTGCTTCATGATAATTCTCACCATATTCACTCTGATAGTATACAAGATAGGCAACTTCTCCTTCGATTTTCTTAGTTATATCTTTACATCCAAAAAGTGAGAAACAAATGATGCAACAAAGGAATCCTTTTATCAATTTTTTCATTTGCTAGATCCTCCTTTAATCTTCGATTGATTTTACAAATACTTCTCTAGGCTTACTTCCTTGTGCAGGACCGATAATCCCTTCTTCTTGTAACATATCAATTATTTTCGCTGCACGATTATAACCAAACCCAAATCTCCGTTGCAATAAGGATGTACTTGCTTTTTGTTCAGCAACTACAAATTTAACCACTTCCTCATACATCGGATCAATCGGTGCTCTTTGGAATCCATCCTGAATACATGGCTCTTCTAGTACAACAAACGCATCATCAAAGAACGGTTTAGCTTGTTCTGACACAT
>JAQXZJ010000017.1 GCA_029227155.1 Erysipelotrichaceae bacterium | reverse complement strand
ACATGCACAACGAATGAATTCTAAGTGATTGTATTGACACCAATGAATGATGTCTTCTTCTTTTACTAAATACAAAGGACGTATCAATTCCATACCTGCAAAGTTTTTACTATGTAACTTTGGCATCATCGTCTGAATCTGACCACCATACATCATCCCCATCAAAATAGTTTCTACCACATCATCAAAATGATGTCCTAAGGCAATTTTGTTGCAACCCATTTCTTGAGCAAAACGATATAAATATCCTCGTCTCATTCTAGCACATAGGTAACAAGGAGATTGTTCAATGGTTGATACATATTCAAAGATCTGACTATCAAAGATGGTAATAGGAATGTTCATTAATTTCGCATTCTCAATGATTCTTTGACGATTTTCTGGATGATATCCTGGATCCATGACAATGAATTTTAAACTAAAATCCATCTTCCCATGTTTCTGTATCTCTTGCATACATTTCGCCAGTAACATGGAATCTTTGCCCCCAGAGATACATACCGCAATCTTATCATTGGGTTGGATCAATTCATATTCATTGATTGCCCGAATAAACTTCACCCAGATTTCTTTACGAAATCGTTTGATGATACTTCTTTCTATTTCCTGATATCGTTCCATCTTACCAACTCCGATTCACAATTATACACAGTTTCTATTAGAATTACAATTCATCTAAATATACATTCTCTTGTGACATTTGTTATTTTCACAAATTGAATCCATACTATAATCAGGAGGTACAATATGTTAAATAATGATAGTATCCAATTATTGAAAGAATGTGATGCAGGAGCAAAAATGGGAATTGATGCTATTAATGATGTCATAAACCATATTGAAAACCAGAAATTCAGGGATTTTCTTCTACAAGCGAAACAAGAACACGAACAACTACAAAAAGAAGCAGAGAAGATTTTACTCACATCACATGCTACAGGTAAAGATCCCAACCAACTTGCCAAAAGCATGTCCTGGATAGAAACCAATATGAAGATCTTATTGGATTCCACGGATAAAACAATTGCAGATCTTATGACCGATGGTTGCAACATGGGAATCAAATCTCTTAGGCGATACCTAAATGAATATGGAAATGCCGATGAAGTTTCAAAAGAGATTGTGGAGCGTTTGATTCAATCAGAACACCAATTAATTTTAGATATTAGTGTATTCTTATAATAAAAAAAGAACTAACTGACTTACCAAAATCAGTTAGTTCTTTTTTTAATTATTCAATTGGAATATACTTTCTTTCTTCCACTTCATCTGGTTTCTTACTTGGAATAGAAATGAGCAATTCACCATTTTGGAAGCTTGCCTTGATATCATCTTCTTTGATATGATCTCCTACATAGAATTGACGAGAACAACTACCAGAGTAGCGTTCCTGACGAATCAAATGTCCTTGATCATCTTTCTCTTCTGAGCTTGATTCACGTTTTGCACTGACTTGTAAATATCCATTCTTCAATGCAATTGATAAATCTTCTTTCTTAATTCCAGGAACTTCCATTTCTAGAATGTACCGTCCATCTTTCTCACGGATATCTGTTTTCAACATATCCACAGATGGTCGATCCATAAATACATCATTAAACAAATCATCAAATACATCCAAAGTACGGAATGAAGGTAATAATTTCATATACATCGCCTCTTTTTCTTTTCTATTTTTTAGATGAAATTAACACCCTCGTTAAGGTCCTTTCCTTAACTACAATTATATTATAGCACCCATTTTAGCACTGTCAACACTAGAGTGCTAATTTTTTAGATTTTTTTATTCCTGTTTTATGATATGATAAAACCTGAGGTGAATACCATGAAAACGCTTTATGTATCAGACTTAGACGGAACTTTATTAAGGAGTAATGAACAAACATCTGCTTATACAAATCAAGCCATTAATGAATTAACGAAGCAGGGGATGATTTTCTCTTATGCTACTGCAAGATCATATGTCACTGCTAAAAAAGCAACTCAAGGTCTTCATACAAACAACCCTTTGATTGTTTATAATGGCGCCCTTGTGATTGATCCTAGTACCGAGGATATTATGATTGCGAATACTTTTAATGATTCTATTGCCGATCTATTAGACGATTTGTTCCAACATCAGATTATTCCTATTGTTTATGCATTTATCGATGGAAAGGAACAGTTTTCCTATGTACCAGCTTTATGTACCAAAGGAATGAATAAGTTTTTACAGACTCGTGAAGATGATATCCGTAATCATCCTGTGGAAACATTAGAAGAACTGAAACGAGGGCAGATTTTCTATCTAACTTGTATTGATGAGCCTGAGAAGTGTGTATATCATATAGGCATCTATACCAAAGAACGGTGGCTAGAGTTTACTTCTTTACAGGCTTCTAAATCTCATGCAATTCAACAATTACAATCTTTATTAGATTGTGATCATCTCGTTGTATTTGAAGATGGTAAGAATGATATTGATATGTTTGAGTTAGCAGATGAAGGATATGCAGTCAGCAATGCGCATGAGCAATTAAAAGAGATTGCTAGTGGAGTGATTCTATCTAATGATGAAGATGGAGTAGCTAAGTGGTTAAAGGAACATGTACCGTTATTTTAAACATGAAAAAAGGATGTATCAAGTACATCTCATTTCTGTTTGTTCTTATATATTAAAGTAATAATAGGAGCATATAATATAGGAACAAACATATAAAAAGAATAACATAGTTTTCTAACCATGGACTTGTCATAATTGTACAATTATGTAAACCATAATTTACAATCTATTTGCATATTAACACATGTATTCACATAAAAGTGTGATATAGTTCACATTATTATTAATAATTACGTGGTATCCATCTTTCAACAATGAAATCAAATTCATACAACTTCCACAAAGTAGTATTCAAGGTAGATTTGTTTAGAAGAGACTAGAAATGGTAGGTTCTGTAATGGAACCTACTTTTGTCTCATTTTGGCATATGCGCATAAAAAAACACAATTTTTTAATTTTGTGTCAAAGTACTTGTCAATTAGGATCTAATATGTATCTTCTGTGAAATTAATACCTTTAGCAAGAAATACCAAGAAGTAATTTACAGTTTGATTGAAACTATAGTACAGGTTACTATTTATGCTGGAGTATATATTCTAGGACAGAAAAGTGTGTTTGTTTGCAAAAATCTTCCCTAAATTGATTATAAAAACTAATTTTGGCACATTCTGACAATTTATGTCAAAATATTGCTTTTTTTATTTTTTGTGCCATTAGTCTTGTAGAATTAAGAATAAAGTGTATCGACTATAAAACGTGCTTGAAACCGGCTATTTTTGGCACATTCTATCTCGTTTACGAATAAATATAGCTATTTCACAATTTTGTGCCAAAGCGCTTGTTAAATTAGAAGATATGTGCAATAGAAATCATTATTATGTTGACATTATTACTTTTTTGATCTCCACAGTACTGTTATTCAGCAGCGCAACATTCGCATCCTTGAGGGCCTCTTTATCTTGAGCGGTTAGATACAACTCATGGTTGCCCAGGCTCATCACCACAGGGGCAATCTCCGATGCTTTCATGAGAAAATCATACGCATTCTGCTTGGAGCAGCGGTGCTTCTGCCGCCACCGCAGCCCAGCCAGACGATTCGTTATATGGATGATGCGACAAAGTAGACGAGATATTAGACTGTCATCCTCTTTATCGAGGTTCTCTCCGAACTCGTGGTTTTCAAATAAGTCACCCGGCACCGC
>JAQXZJ010000016.1 GCA_029227155.1 Erysipelotrichaceae bacterium | reverse complement strand
CGAGAATATTTCTTCGGTATTTCCATATTCTACTAACTCACCAAGCAAGAAGAATGCTGTTTTATCAGAAATACGTACTGCCTGCTGCATATTGTGTGTAACAATAATTATAGTATACTTATTTTTTAATTCGACTACAAGGTCTTCGATTTTGGATGTTGAAATTGGATCCAGTGCACTTGTGGGTTCATCCATTAACAAAACTTTTGGTTCTACAGCTAATGCTCTAGCAATACAAAGTCTTTGTTGCTGGCCTCCTGACAATTTTAATGCATTGGATTTTAATCTGCCTTTTACCTCTTCCCATAATCCTACATTTTGTAATGCTTCCTCAACAATTACATCGAGTTTTACTTTGTTTCTGATTCCATGAGTCCTAGGACCATACGCTACATTATCATAGATACTCATAGGAAATGGATTGGGTTTTTGAAATACCATACCAATATTTCGGCGTAATTCATTCACATCAATGCTGTTCTGTAAAATATTTTCATTTTCATATAATACATCACCATTCATTCGTACTCCACAAACAAGATCATTCATACGATTAAGTGTTTTTAAAAATGTTGATTTTCCACATCCAGAGGGACCAATCAGCGCGGTAATAGAACGCTCTTCTATTTCAATATTGATATTCTTTAATGCATGGGTATCGTTATACCATAAATTCAAGTCTTTCACTGAAATAATACTCATTCTGCTATTCTCCTTTTCAAACGATAACTAATCCAGTTAGCTAGAAGATTAATGATCAAAGTTAAGATCATCAAAATAGCCGCAATTGCAAATGCCACTTCAAATTCTCCCTGTTCTTTAGCATATACGTACAATGCAACAGTAAGAGTTGCTCCAGAAGAAGTTAACCCCGTAAAGAAACCATGCAACGTATGAGCAAAGCCTGCTGTAAATAACAATGCTGCTGATTCCCCAAGAATTCTTCCAATTGATAACATGCATCCTGTTACGATTCCATCGATACACTCAGGCAAAACCACCGTATGGATCACTCGCCATTTTCCTGCTCCTAGGCCAAAAGCTCCTTCCCGATAACTTTGCGGTACTGTTTTTAAACTTTCCTGTGCCGTACGCATAATGGTTGGTAGATTCATAATTACTAATGTCATAGCTCCTGCCAATAACGAAGTTTTCATGTTTAAAAATTGGCAGAAGAACAACATACCTACCAGTCCATAAATGATTGAAGGAATACCAGATAATGTTTCAGAAGCATATTCAATCATTGCAACGATTTTTTTATTTTGTGCATATTCATTTAAATAAATTGCCGCTCCTACTCCTAAATGTAAAGCAAAAAAGAGTGTTGTAATAATAATTGTAATTGTATTCAAAATATCAGGTAAGATTCCGATATTTCCAGTAAGATAACTCGGTTTTGTTGCTATAAAATTCCATGTTATGTTTGGGATTCCTTTTATCAGAACATAACTAATTAGAAAGAGTACCAGAGCACATGTTACACCTACAGAAACAATCATTATAATATTCATAAAGCAAATGTACATTTTTCTTTTTTTTGATATTTGACCAATCATCTATTTATCTCGCTTTCTTTTGTTTTAAACAAATATTGAGCAATGCGTTGATGAACAAAATAAAGAAAAATAATACCAAAGCAATGGAAAATAGTGCTTGTTGATGTAAACTTCCTGCTGTTGCATAAGACATTTCACTTGAAACCGCTGTGGTAAGAAATCTTACACTCGTAAAAAGAGATGGCATATTTGGTACATTACCAGAAACCATTATGACAGCCATTGCTTCACCAATTGCTCTTCCTACACCAAGAACAATACTAGCTGCAATTCCACTTTTAGCACACGGAATAGACACTTTAAAATATGTTTCCATTGGTGTTGCACCGAGGGCTAGTGATCCTTCTTCATATTCTTTCGGCACTGCTTCTAAAGCATTGATTGATACTTTGATAATGGATGGCAAAACCATAACACTAAGAACAATTATTGCTGCTAAAAGATTGGCTCCGTCCGATTGATGAAAACCTACACGGATCGTAGGAACTAGAACAATCATTCCCACAAGACCATAAACCACTGAAGGAATCCCTGCAAGTAAACCAACCGCAGAATTCATGATTTTTTTTATTGGATCTGAAGCTACTTTTGCTAAATAAACTGCTGTTAAAAAGCCAATAGGCGCGCCAATAACAAGAGCACCTGTTGTTCCATAAATACTTGTTAAAATGAATGGTAAAATACCATATTGGGGATTCATTTCCGTTGAAGACCATTGTTTTCCTAATAAAAACGGAATCAAACCAATTTTTTTGATAGCCGGTATCCCTGCAATCAGTAGATAAAAACTAATCAGAATAACAGCACACACCGTAATCAGTCCTAGAATCAAGAAGATTCCATGTACAACTATTTCTACTTTTTTTGCCCGTAAATTCATCTTTTATTCTCCATAAGGAATAAGCAACAATTTAACTCGTTGCTTCCTTAATCTGCAGGCACCGCTCCTGCTTTTCTAATAATTGCTTTTCCTTGTTCTGATAAGCAGAAATCATAGAATTCTTGAGCTGTTTGAGAAAGTTTAACATCAGCTTTTGTAACTAAAACAAAGGGACGTTGAATCTGATAGGTTCCATCTTTGATACTTTCTTCATTAGCCACAACTCCATTTACCGTAATTGCCTTAACAGAGTCTTTAATAGATGCTACAGAAGCATAACCAATCGCATTAGGATTATTTGCTACCGTAGTAATCACATCTCCCGTTGCTGTTAATTCCTGACGATATTGACATTCATTCACTGTTTTCGTAATAGATTCAAACCCATCTCTTGTACCACTATTCGCCTCTCGACCAATCAAAACAATTTCACTATCATATCCACCAATTTCTTTCCAGTTTATAATTTCACCTTTGAAGATTTTGGCAATGGTCTCAAGATCTAAATTCTCAATTGGATTTTTAGGATTCACAATAACTGCAATTCCATCATAAGCAATGACTGTTTCTACTAACCCTTTAGAAATTTCTTCACTTTTAAGATTACGACTGGATAATCCAATATCACATCTACCCTCACTAACTGCTGTAATTCCTGTACCAGAACCGGTAGGATTGTAAGTAAAAGAAACCCCTTGATGCTCACTTTCAAATGATTCTCCTAAAGAACCAATCACCTTTTCCATAGAAGTTGATCCATCGGTAGATACAATTTTCTCATTCTTTGCACAACCGATAATGCTTACACTAATTAAAATCATAACCACAAGTAAACTGATTAATTTTTTCATATCTCTATCTCCTTTTAGGTAGTACTTTTCAACTACGGCTACATTTTATCGTTGAGTTGTAAAATCTATAATCTATTCTTTGTAAAATCCATGTAAAAAAACACCTCCTTTTAAAAGAGATGTTTTCGTTAAAATTCAAGATTCAGCAAATACTCCTTATCAGTTTCTTCAACAACCTGAAATCCTAGCTTTAGATGCATCTGTAAAGAAGCATCATTCCATTTATAAACAGTCGAGTGACTAATTCTATGATATCCTAATTCTTTTAGTCGTTGGACCACTACAGACATCACTAAAGACCCGATACCTTTATTACGATATTCTGTTTGCCAGATCGCAATTGGTGGATTTTCTTCCTTTATGGTTACATCACCAATACTTATATATTCTCCATTTTGTAACCATTCGATAAAATACATCTCACCAACACGGCTTAGATATTCACTCATTCGTTTTACGTATTCTAAATCAGGGATTTTATCTTCATCAAAAATACCTTCTGAATTCTGATACACATACGGATCTTGATATCCTGCTAACATTTTTTCGTAATTTCCATCATATTTTCTTAACCTTAACTTATCATTCACCTGAATCAATTCCGGTTGTTCTATTTGCTGAAGAGCCATCGATATCACATCCTTCTTATTGATATTATATCTTTTGGATTAGTTGTTCACAATAAAAAGCATCAATTGAATGATGCTTCTTGTTTAAGTGATTAAGCATTCGCTTTCTTTGCATGTGCAATGGAAACAAAGATACAGATAAAGAAAGCAATTGCTGAAAAGACAAAGGATAGTTTTGGCCCAAAACCATAGATGAAACCTGCAAATAAAGAACCAAATACCATTCCCATAGAACGAGTTGCATTAAATAAACCAACCATCTCACTTGATCGTTCTTTATTTCGTTTTGTCATCATATCTTGTAATAATGGCAAGTAAATCGAATTACAACCAAAGAAGATGACATTAATGATAATGAATGGAACCATATCATTCACAAAGATAACAGCCATTAACATCATAAATAGAATGCTAAATACATATGTAACTGTTTTAAACGTATTTGTCTTCAATAATCTCATGGTAATCAACCAGTTTGCTAATAGAGCAATAAACCCAACCCCCGCCTTTAAGATACCATTATAAGAACTTGGGAAGTTAAACTGATCTTTAATATAATAATTGAAACATTGTTCATAACAAGTCGATGCGAAAGAAGAACAAATGACCATGATCAAGAATAAGAAGACGAATCCAGCAATTAAATCTTTAGAACGAATAAAATCGGTAAACGGATTGATTTCACTTGCCCGAATCGCAACTTTTTCTGTTTCTGAATCACCAAGTATCGCAAACGATAATAAGCCTGTTAAAACTAAACCAACCGCCTGAATCACAAATGTTAAGAAAATAGAATAATCTCCAATAAATCCTCCAATCAAAAATCCAAAAGGAGAAACAACAGCACTTAGCGTTGCTGTTATAGCCAAATCATGACCCTTATTTTCAGAATTTTTAATGACATAAATCATCTGTGAAACAGAAATTGCCGAAATAAAGAAACCTCCGCCTAATCTTGCTAAACAAATCTGCCATTCTTGAGTAGAAAGTCCAAAGCACAGCTGCATGGCTCCATATCCTAAGAATGCAAAAGAGAATATTTTACCAGCTCCATATTTGGAAGACATTTTTCCCCAAAAAGGAGAGAATAAAAAGTTTGTAAATGCCATACATCCAAAAGCTAAACCAAACATATAGTCATGCAAACCCAGCTCCTTAATAAATGAGGGAGTTACTGGATGAGCAAAATTAGCAATTAATGAATACAGAAATATTAATAAATATAAATGTAGTATCGATATTTTCTTCATAATTATTTAACCAAATGGAAATTTTCCTGTCTTCCGCCTAAGAAATAGACTTCATCGTTTGTAAATAAAACATCTGTTTCCAATCCTAGGGCAAATTCCTGATGATTCCATTCAGGGATCGTAACTTTACAATTCAATTCTAGTGAATATGCTGTGTTGTTATAAAGAGGATAAGTACCATTACGACCAGATACACCTTGTTGTTTATCAAATAAACCAATCGTAGGACCTGCCGCATGTCCATCATAACCAATTGGATGAGTATAAAGACATGGTTTTAATCCTTCTTCTTTAGCTTGTGCCAATGATAAACTTAAAATTTCATTTCCACTTCTTCCTTCTTTGAAGTTTGAAACAACAATATCTTGGAACCGATTCACTTGAGCTAATGCTGCTTTTAAGCCTTCTGGTGCATCCAATTCACCGTGTCTTAAAATATATGCATTTTCTTGTGTATCTGTACATAGTCCTAAATATCTAAAGCCAACATCACAATGTAAGATATCACCTTGTTTAATAATTTCAGATTCTTCAAATTGACCAATACCAGCAATCGTACCATCCTTTTCATCATGTCCAGAAGCACCATTTCTGATAATTGATACTTCAAAATCAAACCAAGGTTCTAATCCAAGTGCAACTACTTGATTTAACATCCAGTATTTAACATCATGATTCGTTGTAACACCAGGTATGATTACTTTAGAAGAAAAGGCTTCATCAATCATAGCATGTGCAATCTGCATAATTCCATTGTATGCTTCCATTTCAGGTTCTGTTCTTGTTTCTAACCATCCAACACACAAATCTTCCGCAGAAACAATTTTACTCATTAATTCATCATCAAAACATTCAACAATTGCATCATACATTGTTTTTGTTAAACCATCCGCAAAAGCAAAATCCTTTGACATATTCATTCCAATCTTATTTACGTTATTTTCTTTTAACAAACGAGCTAAGCATTCATATTGTGTTTCTGCTTTTTCAGGGTCCTTACACCAGATTGAATCTTTTTGATTTACCCATACTGCTTCATAGAATTCATCTAAACCAACATTCGGTCTTGTAATTGAATATCGTTTTACTTCGTCTCCTTTTAATACCATTAAAAGAATCGTCGTTCTTCTTGCAGTAAACATCGCACATGGAGTCAATGTTTTTAAAACGGGATCTTCATTATATTCATTACATGCAATTACCCAACTATCAATACCTGCTCTTTTCATAATCATAGGTAAAACTTCTTGGTAACGAATCCGTAGCCAACGATCCATAATTCGTTCTCTTTCACGATATGGTAAAATTTTAGATTTTAAATCTTCTAAATGAGCCACATTCTTGATGAAACCATCTTGTCTAGATATCATAATATCCCCTTCTTTCACTCAACATCCTTAATTGTCTTGATTTAAGTAATCTAGAATCATTTTCTTAGTTTCTAAGAAAGCTTGATCAAAATCATCCATAACGACCTGATTACGGAATAATGGTGCAATTTCCATTTCCATTCTTGCCTTATTGATCCGTAATCGTTCATTAGCGGTATCATCCCCATAAACATCATGAATATGTTGTTCTAGATCTTCTAATGATTTTGGCATTAAGAAAATACATAACGCTTCTGGAACATTCAATTTAATAGGTCCTACTCCTTCTGCCTCTACATCTACAAGTACATTCTTATTTTGTTGCAATAAGAACATTACCTGATTTTTAGGCGTTCCATAATAATAACCATTAAACTCCGTATATTCTAATAACTCTTTATTACTTACAGATTTAGCAAAGTTCTTTGTTTCTGTAAAGTAATAATCCACTCCATCTACTTCATTTTCTTTCTTTGGACGTGTTGTCATTGAGATAACATATAATAATCCTAAATCTTTATCTTCTAAAAGAGCTTTTTTCATATCTTTTTTTCCAATAGAACTTGCTCCTGATAATACAATTAATTTACCTGCCATATCTTTTACTCCTATTTGCATTCTGCAACTAAATCTGTAAGAATCCTATAACTTCGATCAAAGGAATCTAAATGTAACCGTTCATCCGGTGTATGAATAAATTCCGTTACAGGACCATACGTTAAGATATCCATTTCTTCACTCATAGAAGCGAAAACCCCGCATTCACAACCACCATGTGTTGCAATACAAGTAAGATTCACACCCTTGTTCTTAGCCAAAACTCGATCTAATGCCTCTCTCATTGCAGATTCAGCCTTATAATTCCAACCAGGATATCTAGCTGAAGTAGAACATTTTACTTGGAATAATGATCCTAAAGTGAATATGATATCAATCAAATGATCAATTCCTGATTCAATCGCACTTCTTAAAGAATTGGTAATACGCATTTCATTTTCATTGGTGCGAATAATTCCTAAATTTAAAGAAGTTAAAGTTAGTCCTTCAATTGCCATAGAACGGTGTCTAAATCCATTTGGTAATAAGAATAAATAGTTTAAAACCCGATTGCTTGTTTCTTCATCCATACATTCAGATGCCATTTCCACTTCTTCTACTACACATTGGAAGTTAGCATCAGAGAATTCTAACTCTGTTTTGATTTTCTTAACAGAAACTGCTAATACTTGATCCATTACGTCCTTTGAACAATCAGATGTAAAGATTACTTCACATTCTCTCGGAATCGCATTATCTTTTAATCCACCATTTACAGATACTAAATGGAAATCAACGTTTGCAAGATTCATTTCTTTTAAGATCCGAATCGCTAGTTTATTAGCATTTCCTTTTTCTTTATGAATTTCTCCACCAGAATGTCCACCAGACAATCCAGAAATAAACAAACGATACGTTTTATCGATATTCGTTTTTTTCTTTAACTCAATGATACTTTCAACAATGCATCCACCAGCTGATGAAATTGCAGTTGTTACTTCCCCACCACCATCAAGACTAATCATTCTTCTTGCTTTAAATAAAGATGGATCTAAAGCCAATGCTCCAAATAAACCAACTTCTTCTTGGACTGTAAAACAACATTCTAAATCTGGATGAGGAAGTTGATCATCATCTAAGATTGCTAACATATAGGCAACACCTGTACCATCATCAGCACCAAGTGTAGTACCATCAGCTTTTAACCAATCTCCATCAACGACTAATTTTAAACTATCTTTTTCAAAATCAAATACAGTAGCTTTATTTGCTTCACAAACCATATCTACATGAGCCTGTAACAATAATGGTTTTGCCTGTTCATAACCTTGAGATGCTCGTTTATAAATGATGACATTATTCATTGAATCCTTCACATACTCTAAATTTCTTTGTTCTGCAAAAGATACTAAATAATCAGAAACTTGTTTTTCATTGTATGAGCCATGAGGAATCATACATAACTCATTGAAAAATCTACAATGAGGCTTGCTCAAATCAAAAGTTGCCATAATTTTT
>JAQXZJ010000015.1 GCA_029227155.1 Erysipelotrichaceae bacterium | reverse complement strand
CATCCCAATAAATTGTAATTTACGTTTGAGTAGTTAAATTCCTCTCCTGGTTGAGCAGATAAACCGGAATCATTGATTGCAACATACCAATCCTGTAATGACATTCCCTTTGTTGCACTTGGATAATCCTTTTCAGAATTTGTAAAACCACTCGTGTGATTTAGAAGTTGTTTAACTGTTATTGACACTTCATTTCCATCACAATATACTCTGAAATCCGGCAAATATTCTGTAACTGAAGCATCAATCTGAATTTTCCCATCTTCCACTAATTTTTGTACACCCAATCCTGTAAATGCCTTAGTCATAGAACCAATCTGAAAGATTTCATTCGATTTTCCTGTTCCATAATAGGAAACATCATTCTGTTTTACTGTCACAACACTCATATTGCTTACACATGCTTTTTTCTGAGTTGTAGTTACCAATTCTTCAATTGTTTCATGATTTTGTACCTTTGCACATACTGTAGTTACGTTTGTAAAAATACTAGTACCTGCCACAAGCATTGCTGTTATGACATATCCCATTATTCTTGATTTTTGTGTGTATTTCATAAGTTCATTCCTCCAAACACAACCATTATTGCACAAAGTTCTGCTTATGTAAAACACAATGTGTATCTTGCTTTTACTTTCCTCTATTTAACTGACCTAACTCCGGACGTTTTCCATGTTTATATCATCTCTACCTGAATCCGTTCGTTTTGAATATATTCTTTAGCTTTCGTTCTGCTAACTCCAAGAATACCAGCAACAAGCTTATCATCTCTTAGCTTTTGTCCCGTTTGATTATCAATCTGTAAGATTACTTCTTCTTCCGTCTGTTCCAGTTTACAGATTACATGCTTCACATCGCCATTCACCTGAAACTCATACGTGCTCTCCTGACTAATTTCTGCCTTATTCCTTTGAAATAACTCCTTATTGGTTCCATATTTCATCAGGAGTTCTTCATCACTTGCGAGGAATTTTTCATAGTCATCTCTTGAAATGCTTTGTGGGGAAACTCTCTCATATACAGGCAGATTATATGTATAATCGCATGTCTGACATCCATAAATCATCCAGATATCAACTTTTTTACCATTTGCATTTGTACGGAACCTCTTTTTACTCTCCAATAACTGTTTGGTTCCGCAATGTGGACAGCCTCGCTTGATCTTGAATACATCAACAGGTATTACATTACATTGTATTTGATTATAGCTCATTTGCATATCTCCTTTTAAAGTAATTGGATACTATGCATAAGCTATTGATGTTTCTATATTGCAATAGCTTATGCTATGCAATAATAACTGGTGTAGTCATACAATACTCCTTTCATAAGACCGGCTGGATTACGTAACACTCCTGCCAATAGGTAACACGTGTATTAGTTACGATTACATCTTATCCTTTCTAGAACTATTTCACAATCTCATCTTCAATTTTAAACAAACTTGAGAGTAAAAAAATCGATGCAAGACAAACCTTACCGTTTCTCATTACATCGACTTGATATACTTATGCAGATACTTTCATTTGACGAACGATTCTCCAAATGCTTTTCTCGGATAAACAATACTGAGCAGCCAGTACAGGTACTTTCTGACCTGACAGGTAGTTTTGATAAATCTCCTGATTACGTCGTTCCAATACCTCTTTGGTATCAGTATTCTGTCCCCATCCTACGACATGTTCTTCTTTTCTAGGTATGTAAATACTTGTTCCGTCAACATACTGCTGAATTAATTCAATTAGTTCCTGTGGAAGTATTTCTTCCGCTCTTTGATAGCCCATAATAGCCTCCTAATTCATATGATAGTAATTAGGTAAGCATTGGCTATTACACACATAATACCGGAATAGCCAATACTATGCGCAAATAACAGCTGTTCTCATAAAGCAAGCCTCCTTTGTATAATTTTATATTCTTAAATCTAAGTATACCATATTTTTTTCGTTTGAAAACAGTAAATTATCATTGTTCAATCGTAGAATATGCATTATGATATAGTTAGTGCATCTTTATACATATGTTATCGCTAATTTGAAAGGAACTTACCATGAAATTACAAAAACTGCTTGGTTATACAAGAAGGGCAATCGACGATTATCAAATGATTCAGGA
>JAQXZJ010000014.1 GCA_029227155.1 Erysipelotrichaceae bacterium | reverse complement strand
GATTGACTCTCGTCTGTTATCCTTTCAGCATATCTCTCTATGCTTCTTTGTTTCTTTCTTTCGCTTGAATTGACGTTTCTGTTTAGTTTTCAAAGATCTGTGCGCACTCGTCGTGTGCTTGATTATAATATCAAATCCACCTTCTCATGTCAACACCTTTTTTCGAAAATTTTGCTTTCTTTTCTGAAAAAATGATTCAATATATGAAAACACATCTTCATATGAAAAAATACATCAATTATTTAATGTAAATTTTTTCATTCTATTAAAAAGATGGGATTCCCCCCATCTTTATGCACTTTGTCCTGGTTTTACATTAAATATTTTTTGTGGATTCATCCGACATGGAGTTCCTTTTCGATCGCAAGTTGTTCTCAATGATCCCCAACCAGCCCCAAACGTTACATCTCCAGTTCTTGCAAAGGTATTCAGTGCAGTTTGTAATGACATTGTACCTAAATCATAAATTTCAACATGCGTATGATTACCAGATGAATTTCCTGTACTTCCAACATTACCTAAAACTGTTCCTTGGGTAACGATATCTCCTTTTTTCACTTGAAGGCCTTTTGACATATGGCATGTCCAAACACCATAGGTATGTGAACCAACTTGTACTAATAACAAGACCGCATTTCCACTTCCCCATACACCACCGCAGCTATTTCCCAAACCACCAGTAGTACATTTGTCATAGGTATATGCTACAACACCATTTGCAACAGCTACCACTTTTCGTTTATTGCTTGCCGCAAAATCAACACCTAAGTGAAGACCTCCACCAAAACTAGAAGGATAATACCATGCCCCAGCAGAAATATACCATCCAGCATTAACTGGATAAATCCAACCTGCACTAGGTGCAACAGAACCTAACGCTTTGGAGATTTCATTCAGCTTATCCTGCAAATCATCTAAATCTTTTACATTTTCCCGTTTTGATGCTTCCAATTCTGCTTGTTTCTTCAAATATGTCGCATAGTATTCTCTTTGAACATTCTTTGCGTTTTGTACTTCTTTTTTCATATCATCAAGCAATTCGTTTTGACTCACAAAAGAAGCTTTCTGTGTATTTAACTCCGTAACATTCTCTTCTAGCTTTTCTTTTTCTTGTTCCAGCAGTTTCATTTGATCCGTATCATAATTCATTAATTGATTAATTGCACTTGTTCTACGAATCAAATCAACGAAATCGTTCGCTCCAGCAATATACTCTATATATTTATTGATTGAAAATATTGATTGCATATTTTTCATACGGATTTTAATCTGTTCATCAATCTTTTCAATATTTTCCTCTCTTGCCTTGATTTCAATTTCTAAAGAAGCTATTTCCGTTTCTAATACATTAATTTGTTTCTCTAGTTGAGTTTGTTGACGCTCAATTTTAGCAATTTCCGCATCTAACTGTTCAATTACCTGTAATACTTTATTGATATCTTTACGAATAGAATCTAATTGTGAATTCCAATCATTAATTTTATCTTGAATATCTTTTGCCTGTTCGGTCAAATAAGATTGAAATGCTTTGCAAGCTGCTTTTTCTTCTGAGGTTAGCCCCGTTTTTGAACACAGGGCATAATATTTATCTTCATTGTTTTTAAAATCATAATCATCAGCCGCAATAGGGAAAATTCCCAATCCGAACACTAGGCAGCACACAACAAAAAATATACTTACCTTTTTCATCGTTTCCACCTCAAATTCTTATTCACTGATAGCAAGCTTCCGATCCAACCAACTAAAACACTCATTCCTACTAATGTTCCTGAAACCCATAAAGTAAATGGGAACACAGGTAACAGTGTTAACATACCTGTAATTAGTTTGCCATCCATTGCTGTATATAGGAAATCATACGCAATAATGGTAAAAAGAATTGGTATGATAGCTCCAATTAAGCCAATAATGATTCCTTCTATCACAAATGGTGTACGAATATAACCATTGGTTGCTCCAACATGACGCATGATAGCAATCTCATCTTGACGAGCAAAAATGGTGATTTTGATCGTATTTGCAATTAAGAATATTGCCAAAAGACTCAACGCAATTACAACGATACCGCCACCAATACGAATCGCATCCAAAGACTCAACAAATTGTTCCGTTGCAGTACCACCAAATAGTGATTCTTCTACTCCATAGATCTTGCTGATTCGTTCTGATACCTCTGAGATTTTAGCACCACGTTCTACCTCTACGATAAACGCTCTGCTTAATGGATTTTCCTCTCCACGATATACTTCTAGTAAACTTCCTTCCTCTCCAAATTCTTCGATCAATCGATCCAACTCATTGTCTTTTGAAGAGTATTCTACAGAATGGACCCCTTCTACCTTTTCCACTCGGTTTTTCAAAGAGTAAATTTCTGTATCCGTAATTGATTCATCAATTCTAACAAAAATAGATACTTTCTCTTGTAAATTCTGCGTAATCTGAGAAATATTCCCAATGGTTAAAACTAATATACTCATTAACAGCAATGTTACCGTTACTGCACTTGCTGCAGATAACGACATGGCAAAATGTCGAGATATTCCCAAAAACGCTTCTTTGATATGTCTTCCTAACGCTCTAAACATGGTGTTCATAGCCTCCTTCTACAAAGTCGGCCACAATAAAGCCATTTTCTAATTTAATGGTTCGATGACGAATTGCATCCACAATGTTACGATCATGCGTTACCATCATTACCGTAGTTTTTTCTTCTTGATTAATAATTCCTAATAGTTCCAAAATTCCTTTAGCGGTATCTGGATCCAAATTTCCTGTAGGCTCATCAGCGATTAAGATTTTTGGACGGTTTGCAATTGCTCGAGCAATTGCTACCCGTTGTTGTTGTCCACCAGATAATTCATGTGGAAACGAGTTTGCTTTATCTTCTAATCCAACAAGTTCCAGAACTTCTCGTACCCTACGACGAATTTCTAGAGTGGGTAAATTAATCACCTCTAAAGCAAATGCTACATTTTCAAATACTGTCTTTGCTGGTAACAAACGATAGTCTTGGAAAACAACACCAATATTACGACGATATTTAGGAACCTTTTTGTGTTTCAGTTTCCCAACATTAATTCCTGCAACTTCTACTGTACCCGAAGTAGGAATCTCTTCCCCATCGATTAATTTAATTAACGTACTTTTCCCTGAACCAGTAGCACCGATAATATATACAAATTCACCCTGTTCAATTTTCAGGTTGATATCATGTAATGCATTTACACCGTTTTTATATGTTTTTGATACATTTTGTAAATTTAACACTATCATCAACTCCGTTCCATTTTATTTTACCATGATAATTTATAAAAAAAAAGCACAACCTCCCTGATATTGTGCTTTTGAATCTGCCAATTTTATCCAGAAATCTTCTCTTTTTTTCTTCCACCATGATACATTTCATACTGTCCTGCCGCATGAATTTTTATTTGTTTTAGTGGAAAACCAATCAAATGAAGTTCTTGAACAAAACAGTCAAATGCCATTTTTCTGGTATTCGCTTCTTGGGAAATATGAGCTAAAATAACTTCCGTTGTCCGTTCTCCAATAATACGACTTAAGATTGCAGAAGCATCCTCATTGCACAAATGCCCATAATTTGATAAGATTCGTGCTTTTAAAAATTGAGGACGACTAGTTGCCATCAATGTCGGAATATCATGATTGCTTTCAAAGATATAGTAATTTGCATTCTCAACATACGGTATATTATGTTCATTAAAATATCCCGTATCTGTAACATATACTAGTTTTTCTTGCGAATCTTCGATTACATATCCAACTGTTGGTCCTGCGTCGTGTGACAAAGGCAATGGGCAGATAAAAAACTGTCCAATTTGAAACCTTTGATAGGGAACAACATCTATTTCATCTTTGCGATTAAACACTTCAAATGGTGCATAGACAGGAATATCCGCAAATAAATCGACGCTACGAATATGATCCGTATGAGAATGTGTTAGCAACAAAGCATCTAATTGATCCATAGAATACCCAATTTCAGCCATGCAATCCCGAATATATTTTTTACTACACCCACAGTCAATCATAATTTTTGTATCTTCCGAAATGATCAAACTACAATTTCCCTTGGATCCGCTTGCTAATACATGAAACTCCATTTTAACATCCTAATACACTGCACGGATTGATTCTTCGTGCCCCACTAGTATAAGGTCGGCCACCTACCCATACTTCAAAGTGAACGTGTGGTCCTGTCGCATATCCTGTGGCACCAATCTTACCAATCATCTGCCCTTTTTCAACATGAGCTCCTACCTTTACAGCACTTCTTTCTCTAAAGTGTCCATAATATGTATAGTATCCATTACCATGGTCAATTTGAATCGAATATCCTCCAATACTATCATAAGAGTTCTTGATAACAACACCAGCATCTGATGCATAGCAGTTTCCATATAAGTTATACCGATTCTGGATGTCTATTGCCTGATGTCCTGCATAACAGCCCCAACGGCAAGTAATTCTAGGGTTTTGAACAGGCCAACGGAATTGTCCAGATCCTCCCCCGATAATTTCATTATAATCTTCTTCGTTATATACACCCACGCGGATGATTTCCTGTACTGGTTGAACCGTTGTTAAACTAGAAACCTCTTCCCCACTAGTTAAGATCCCATTGGTATAGGTGTCATAATAACGCACATTTCTTTTCCCAATGACTTCCTTAGATACAACAACACGTCTTCCGGCTGGCAAGGTATTATCATAAATATATTTTGTTGGTTCTGGATACACAATTTCTTCCGCTAACCGTTCTTTTACAACAACTACTGTTAATGGAGAATTAAAATACGTGACATTTAGTTTTTGACCAACAGATAACACTTGATCTTCTGACTTTAATACTCCCGGATTAATACTGATTAATTGTTGAGCATCAATTCCTGTTCTCGCCTGACGCGCAACCCCTTCAACCGTATCGTAAGGTTTTACAGTATAATAGGTCTTCGTAGTACCATAACCATAATTTAAAAATTCCAAAATATCATCGTCTGTCATCAAAATTTTGTTTTGAGGTGCTAGTCCCTGTGTAATCGTCATTTTTTCCAATACTTCAAGGCTCAATTCCTGCTCACCAAATGTCGTTAAAGCTGTTGGTGTTTGATTGAGTTTTAACGCATCATAAGCTCCTTTAGAAATAAAATTAAGTAAAAAGCGTTCCCGTGCATTCACAAAATCTTCTGCATTTTTAACGTAGATAACAGCACCATTACTAAATTGTACTTTATTTGTCAAAATAGAGAATAGATTATTATTCGACAAGTAATTCATGATTTCTTCATCAATATCTTGATACTTTATATACGATTGTTCCTGTACGATATAAACGTCTTCTCCTAATCCTACTTCCGTATTTGGAAAATTCACTTCATAATCTCTTTTATATACTTCTTTTAATGTATTCTTTAATGTTTCTTCATTTGTTAAAACACCAATTAACTGGTCTTTTAAATAAATTTTAGAAACAATGTGAGGCTCTGATAAGATCTCCTGTTTTTTTTGTACTAATAATGTATCTTCTGAACCGGTATCTTGTGCATAAGAAATCGCTGTATCATATGATTTCGTTTGTTCCATCGCAGGAAATATATATGCCAAAACCACACTTAAAAAGATTCCAATTACTAGAACTAATTTATTCTTCATCTGGTGTAACTCCTTCCTTAGCTGCATTGAAGAAAGTATTGATACTTGCTTCAAAAGTCAAATCTACATCTGCAGTTGCGCCATTACGATGCTTCGCAATAATCACTTTCATTGCCCTGATCTCTGGCTTTTCTTTTTTATAATAATCATTACTATGCAAGAAAATAACCAAGTCAGCATCCTGTTCAATAGAACCTGACTCACGCAAATCCGATAACATCGGCCGTTTATCATCTCCACGGCTTTCAACTTTACGAGATAATTGCGACAAAGCAATCACTGGACACTCCATTTCACGAGCCAATTGTTTCAAACTACGAGAAATATCAGATACTTCCTGTTGTCTGCTCTCTGTTTCTCTAGATCCAGTAATTAACTGCAAGTAGTCGATAATAATTAAATCTAACCCCTGTTCTGATTTCAATTTTCTACATTTAGAAAATATCTCTGAAATCCGAATGGAAGAACTATCATCTAAAAAGATACTTGCTTCCTGCAACTCCCTAGCTGCATCATAAAGATTGTTCCAATCCTGATTATCTAAAAAACCATTCCGTAATTTATTCCCCTGTACACCGCCTTTTGCTGATAACATACGTTTCATCAATTGTTCCCCAGGCATTTCCAAAGAAAACAACGCTACCTTTTTATCAAACAATACCGCAGCATTCATACAAACATTCAACGCAAAAGCTGTTTTCCCCATAGATGGACGAGCTGCCAAAATAATCAGATCCCCTGGTTGAAATCCATTGGTAATATAGTCCAGTTTTTCAAAATTGGTACGAACACCTGTTAGTCCACGATTTTGTTGTAACAGTTCTAATTCTTTTAATACGGATTGAACAACCTGTTTACTCGTCCGAAATTCAGAAGTTTTTCTGCTCCGCGTCACTTCTAAAATCTTCTTTTCCGCATGATCAAGCACTTCATCAATATCATACGAACGTTCCATGCCTTCTTCCGATATTTCAGTTGCACTTTCAATTAATCGACGCAACAACGCTTTATTTTGAATCAATTCAATATAATAGCCACAATTAGCAGGAGCTGTAGCCATATCGGCAAGTTTCATTAGATACTCCACGCCACCGACTTGTTGTAGACGTCCTAAATCCGTTAATCGAGTGACCACACCAGCAATCTCTACTGGCTTTTTTTCATCGTCTATCCCCATAATCACTGAAAAAATTCTACGATTCGCATCTAGATAAAAATCATTTTCTTCGATTCCTTGTTCATATGCTAACCGAATACTTTCAGGATACAAAAGCATTGATCCTAATAGCGATTGCTCTGCATCAATACTCTGTGGCAATTGCCTAGCCATGAAAATCACTCCTTTCCATCAAATCTATTCTTCAATCAGTTGAACCCGAATGGTCGCAATAACCCCCTTATGAAGTTCAACTCTAACATTATGATAACCCAAAGTTGCCAAATTGTCAGTATCTACGAATTTTCTTTTTTCTACCTTTATTTGGTATTTCTTAGCAAGTTCATCTGTAATCTGCTTTGTAGACACCGTTCCAAACGCACGTCCTTCTTTCCCAACTTTTACTTTAAACACCAAAGTTAACTGTTCAATTTGGTCCTTCACCAAGTTTGCTTCTTGTACCCTTTGTTCTTCTAATTCAGCTGCCGTTTGGTTTTGCTGATTCAAAATATTAACACTTGCTTTGGTAGCTTCCACCGCCAAACGATTACGAATCAAGAAATTACGAGCATATCCATCCGCAACTTCTTTTATTTCTCCTTTTTTCCCAACTTTTTTAACATCACTTAACAAGATTACTCTCATGTTCCTTAACCTCCTTGAAATAACTATCAATCGTATCCAATAATTCTTCTTTTATTTCTTCCACAGTCGTCTGTTTTCTTTGTAATGCCGCAGCCGTAAAATGTCCACCGCCATTCATCTTTTCCATAATCAACTGCACATTAATTTCACCATTGCTACGAGCACTGATTGCTACTGTTTCCTGATCTACTTTTGCAATCACAAAAGAAGCCTCTATGTTTTGAATCTGTAATAGATACTCTGCTGCTTTCGATAATAATGTTCGATTATATACATGATCATTATCAATGGCAGAAACAACGATATCATCATAGATTTCTTCACTATAAGAAACCAACTGTGTACGCATCTCAAACTCTTTATATGTATCTTTTAACATATCATCCGCAACCATCGGATCTGCCCCCATTTTCCGCAACTGTGCTGCCGCTTCAAATGTACGACTACCACTACGTGTTCTAAAATGATTGGTATCAACCAACATTCCAGCAAACATAACATTTACTTCTTCGCTTGTTAGTTCCAACTTTTCTGGTTGATATTGCAATAATTCTGTTACTAGCTCTGTTGTTGAAGAGGCAGATGTCTCCACATATACCATCGTTGCGTTGATATTATCATCAGAACGTCGACGATGATGGTCAACGATCATTGTTTGTTT
Organism: Erysipelotrichaceae bacterium; assembly: GCA_029227155.1. Taxonomy (GTDB): domain Bacteria; phylum Bacillota_I; class Bacilli_A; order Erysipelotrichales; family Erysipelotrichaceae; genus RGIG4607. The sequence goes on along the minus strand of JAQXZJ010000014.1, from coordinate 25,980 downwards.
TGAATGCTCTAATAATTTTTCACCAATTGACAAACCAACACTATGATGGTCCACCGCAATGATCAGTGAATCTTTATCCATTAAAGACAACGCTTCATCCACTGGAATAAACGTATGATACTCCACCAAAGTCTGATTGATCCGATATAACGTTTGTTCCAGCTTTCTCTCAATGCTTTTTTCATCTAATACGATATAGACTTCTTTTTGAATGCTAGAGGCAATTCTACTCATTCCTAAAGCTGCACCCATACAGTCAAAATCCATATCCTTATGTCCAATAATAAATACTCTGCTACTAGACTCAATCATATCGTGAATGGTCTTTGCCATTACTCTTACCCTTACACGACTGCGTTTTTCCTGAGCCTCACTACTTCCACCAAATACCTTTACATCTTCTCCATATTTACGAGTTGCAACCTGATCTCCACCACGATTCTGAGCAAACTCCAACAATTCATTCACCATCTTATCTAATTCTAAATAATCTGAAGTTCCTCTAGCAAAAGCCATCGATAACGTAATCGCAACATCCATATTTTGAGCTTCTTTTCGAATTTCATATAGAATAGAAAAATGATTCGCCACAGCTTGTTCATAGTCTGATTCATTTAAAACCACAAGAAAACGATCCGAACGAACCCTGCGCACAAACATATGATACTTCACACACCAATCTAAAACCTTCTGTCTCAAATTGGTATTAATCAAAGCGATTTTCTGTTCATCTTCATATTGCACTACATCACTATAGTTATCCATATGAATCATACCAACAACCACTTGTTCATCATGATAGTTCTTCTGTAATATACTGAAATCTGTAATGTCTTTAAAAAACAGAACTTGTTCTCCATTCAAGCGAGTGACTAGATAACGATACCCTTCAAACTCCACCGTTACCTCATCCACTTCATTTTTAAACAACTGGTTAATATCCGGCAACCACATCGTTACCTTTTCACCAACATAATTCACTTCCCGCTGAATAAACAAATCACTCATCCAGGTAATCATATATTCCTGATTATAAGTAACGATTCCTACATCACCAAATTGAATCGCATCCGCCATATTCTCAGATACAATTTCTTTAATTTCATACTTTCTGATTGCTTCGTCTTCACTATAGCTATGCATGACAAACGCCAAAAACAAAGCATCTACCACGACAAAAAGCAAAATAAATGATGCATATCTTACCCGAAAACCAAACTCTAAAATCAAGGCAATCACAATTTCTGCAGTAAACAATATCACAGCATTAACCTTAATTTTTTCTAATTGATCTTTCATTTCGCGAACCTCCCGATCAGCGTTTGGCGAATATCCGTAGTCATATCCAAAAGTCCTAAAGTAACCAATAAGATCAGAACAAATTTGGTAAATAGAAGCAATAAAAGGAAGAAAAACAATAATCCATATTTTTGCCTTCTTACTCTAACCGCAATTAATACTAGGATATAGCCAAATAATCCCGCAATCATCGAACATATTATTGTTATACATAAAAGTATCTCTGATAATTGTGTGTTCTGTGTGAAATATGGCAGAATCCCATTTGAGATTACCACTAATACACTGAAATAACCAAACCACCTTGGTGCTTTATATTGAAAGATTGGAACAAACTGAGGTACCTCAATCTTCAATTTGCGTAATATAACAAAGGCAATAATATGAACTAAGAATCCTTCTAAAACACAACTTATGAACATGGATGCATATAACAACATTCTACCCATATCCCGTATTTGATTACTAACTGGTACTTTCATTTGTTCCATCGTTTGGAAAACAAACTCAACTTCACTCGTTAAATCATATCCAAACAACTCAGCAAACAAAATTGCTGTAATAATCATGATGATACAACTACCTAATATGGTATTCCCAATCAGCCATCCATTCGACTTCTTATTTCTCACACCATATCCATATACCATCCCTACAATGCAACTCGCTAACACATAAAAAACCGTCTGTGGCAATGATAGCATAAAAGCCAGTAAAGTACTGGATACCGTAACAACACACGCATTTTTTATCCCATAACGAATCGTATACACGATCAATGGTAATGGAATGATCCAAAACAAATATACATCAAGTGCATTCAATAATTGTCGATTAATCACCAGAATCAAACCAATTAACCCACACATCATTGCCCCTTCGGACAATCGTTTCATGTTATGATTCATAAAATCTCCTTTCCCACCAAATGATGGAAAACCTCCATCATCAGACGGAGGTTATATTAAAAGCATAATTAAACTAGTCAGCTACGTAAGGTAACAAAGCCATTTGACGAGCACGTTTGATTGCTACAGCCAACATACGTTGGTATTTAGCGCTTGTACCAGTCACACGTCTAGGAATAATTTTACCATTTGCTGAGATAAATTTCTTTAATAATTCAGTATCTTTGTAATCGATATACTGGATATTGTTCTTTGTAAAATAACAAACTTTTTTACGTCCCATACGTTGTTTTTTAAATGCCATATTTATAGTCTCCTTTCTTAAAATGGTAAGTCATCACTGGAAATATCCAATGATGGAGTACTACTAGCGAAATCATCATAAGCAGGCATATCTGACTCATAAGAGCTAGGTTCACTTGCACGATGTTCACTAACACTGCGTGATTCTAAGAACTGTACACTATCACACACAACCTCTGTCACATAAACACGATTCTTTTGAGCATCCTCATAATTCCGTGTTTGAATACGGCCCTCAACACCAACAAGACTTCCCTTCTTAGTGTATTGGCTCACAATCTCCGCTGTACGGTTCCAAGCAACACAACTGATAAAATCAGTTTGAGGCTCAGCTCCAGCAGCTACACGGCGATTACAAGCAACCGTAAAAGAAACAACAGAAGTTCCTGACTGCGTCTTTCTTAAAATTGGATCTCTCGTTAAGCGACCCACTAAAACCACACGATTAATCATATCATTCACCTACATTTTTACGTCTTCAAGACAAAGCATCATTGTACGAATGACATTTTCGTTAATACGTGCAATACGTTCAAATTCTGCTACAGCTTCGCTTGTACCATTAAAAGTAACGACTACATAGTATCCTTTTGTCATGCCATTGATTTCGTACGCAAAATCACGAAGTCCCCAATCATCCACATTCTCAATCACTCCACCGTCATTTGTGATGATTGCATTTAATGAATCGATTGTCTCTTGCTTTGCAGCATCTTCTAGCGTAGCTTTCAAGATGTACATAACTTCATACTTTTTCATAAACACACCTCCTTATGGTCTATTGGCCTTTTCAGGCAAGGAGTAAATATTGGACATATCTACCCGTATTGTGAATTATAACAGGAATATCAAGCATTGTAAATGAAAAACTTTGTACTTTTCAACATTTTTCCTTTCCCTTATTTCATACGAAAAAAACTCGATCATTCCTACCTATTTCATCTCACATTGTAGTAAAATTTGTTCCTTTTCTTGCTTCCAATCAACAATAGTAATCGTTTTATCCTTTTGCGATAAAATAGCTCCGTAACACCCTGTATCCAAAACTGGATACGATTGTTCATTACCCTTTTCATAACGAACCTCACTACGTTTATAAAAAATCAGATCCAAGGAATCCATCCCTGCTAAAATATCTTCAATATAAATCATTTTGGCATACTCTAAACATTGTTCCACCGTCACATCATCTGCCACAATCACATTCATCCAGTAATACTCATCATATCCATCATAAGATACAGAAGCATCGACTACCGCAACTGGGTAATCAAATCGATAAAATAATGGATCTTCCCATTGATATATCAAAGGAAGCGTAGACAAATTTACGGCTATCATCCGTTCTTCCTTTGGTCTTAGATTAATGATACGATTCTGATAACAGACTTCTCCATTGATATCAAACACCTTCAAAGTTCCACAATAAAATTGTTCGGTAAGATTTACCACCGTTATGGTATGTGTATAATTTTCAAAACGAGTATTAGGCTCTATGTAAACCTCAATTGTTTCCGCATCCCCCTGTACTCGTTTTAAATAATGATCATATTTAGAAAAGGAATCACTCGCACCGATTGGCATCCGAGGTTTTTGATCCATGTAATACCAAAATCCAAACCCCACAAGAACCATTAAAACGAGAATTAGCAGTCTATCAATCGTTTCCCTTTTCATGTTTCATAAAAGCCTCAATATCTGCAACTTCTTTGATAATTTCACTCGATAAGTTCACACAACCATGTTCAGTCATCAAAACATCATCCTCGATGCGAACCCCAATTTGTTCTTCTGTAATATATAAACCAGGTTCTACCGTAAAGACATTTCCAGGAACCAATGGATAGTCAATTAGACTCACATCATGTGTTTCTAATCCCAACATATGAGATACTCCATGGAAATAATAATCACGAACCGTTTTTCCATTCTTTAACAAACCAATCGTTGGTAATGTTTCTTGATAATAACGAATCAATTCCTGATTCAAATAGCGCAAGGTCATTCCCGGTTTTGCATACTCAATAATATGCTTATTGGCATTCAAAACTACTTCATATACCTCTTTTTGCCGTGGTGTAAATTTCCCGCTTGCTGGGAATGTACGTGTAATATCCGCACAATAGTAGCTATAAGCAGCCCCTAAATCCGTTAATACCAAGGCATCTGGTTCAATCACAGAATTGTTTTGAGCATAATGCAATGTAGTAGCGTTTCCTTTTTCTGCCACAATAGATGGGAACGAATGTTCACATTGTTGTGATTTCAAAGCAAAATCAAAATACGCCTCTACTTCAGACTCATTCATTCCTTCTTTAACATGTTTCATCATCGCTTCAATTCCATCATTTGTTACATGAATTGCCTTTTTCAAACATTCAATTTCTGATTCATCTTTACATAGACGTAACTTTGTTAATTCTTTCGTGATGCTTTTTATCGTTAACCATGGAAACTTTTCTTTCCAGATATTTACAAGATCAACTATTTTCGTATTTGCTTGGTTCATTTCTTGTTTAGAAAAATCAGCATACACCATTGGATTTTCGGTTTGATACCAACACAAGAAACTACCTACTCGATCATCTAAATCTTCAATGTAAGCCACATCTTCTACTTTAGAAATAGCACGTGCTTCCTCTGGCAACATCCGTGCTCCTACCCATTTTGCCAGCCATTCATCATATCGTTCAATCAACAAGACTTCTTGAGTCATGTTTGGATATTTAAATAACAAAAGATACATATTTTCTCTCTCTAATCCTGTTAGATAATAGAAATTTCGGTCCACACAAAATGGATATTTTTCATCTCCCACTTTATATGGTGCAATTCCAGAATAGAAAATAGCCATAGAATATGGACCCATCTGCTCTAGAATCTGTTTTCTTCTTGCCTGATACATATCCTTATCTCCTTTGTACATCATAAATCGTCGTTATTTTTTCATTCGCAAAACTACCATCTACACATTTTAATGGTTTCCCCGTAATCATTTGATACAGTTGAGCATCATCGGTTGTAACCAAACCTTGTTCCATTGCCTGTTTGTAACATGCCACAATGGCTTGGGTATGAAACCCTTGAGGAGTTTGAGCTCGACGTAATTGATTCCGATCAATGGTATCAATTACATATCCATCTTTAACAACCTTCATCGTATCCTGTACTGGAACAACCAAAAGTGCTGCCTCTTCCGTTTCTAACGTTTCTACTAAAGAACGAATATTCGCTTCCTCTACCCAAGGTCTTGCCCCATCATGAATCAATACAGTTTCTTCTTTTACCGCCATCAGACCATAGAAAACACTTTCCTGACGACTTGAACCTCCGCGAACCAAAACCAAGCGACCTCTTTTTGGTTTCGCTTTAAAATATTCCATTCCTTCTTCATTTAATACCAAAATCACTTGTGAACAATTTGGATCACGCAAAAAGACATCCATAGACTGTTCAACTACACGCTTTCCATTTGCTAACGGATGCAAAATCTTACTCGTTGTTGCCGAAAAACGTTCCCCTTTACCAGCCGCAACGATAATAACACTGTACCCCATTTCGAATCCTCCATATTTCGTGCATATTTTAGCATAATTTGGCTTAAAATGGCGCGTTATGACAACATTTTCTCTTCTGTTTTCCAATTCTTATCCATTTGATCCTCAATTCTTACATCAGTAATAAACAATCTAGAATTAAACTTTTTATCCAAAGCACCCTGTAAGATAAAAACACAGTGACGTAAGTCAATTTTCTTTCCCATCATATCTTCAATATATCCAGCCTCCATTGCTTGTAACAACAGTTCCTGTATCTCAACATTCATCTTATAAAATTCAATGATTTCCACTACCTGAAAAGGATTTCGATATAGCTGTACCAGCCATGGATTCGATAAAAATTCATATGTCGTCGAACATCGACTACTATGGACTGTAATTAAATGATGTTTCCCCTGATAACAATCTGCAATCCAATCTCGAATCAATCGGTAGTCTTCTGTTTTTGCCTGTATATGAAAACAAGCGAAAACATCAGAATTCCACTTCTTTCCCATTTGTTTCATTCTTTGCACAATACTAGTAACCTCTTGTTTTTGAGGAATCAGTCTCTTTAATTCACGGATCCTCGTTTTTGTCAATTCTATTTCTTTATATGCAGACAATTGTTTCATCGTATCCATGATCATTGTTTCTGTTAAACAGCCTACCTTCTGATACTTCGCCTTTGCACAAGCAAGATCTAACACATCAAGCGTTTTATCCGGAAAATGACGATTCGGTAAATAATAATCACTCATCTGTATTAAATGAGAAATCAGAAAAAGAGGAATTTCAATCTGATGATATTTGCTGTACTCTTCACATTTTCCTTTCATCAGCTCTTGCATTTGTTTTTGATCAAACTCTAGAATCGGAATACTTTGAAACCTTCGTTGCATTGCTTGATCTTTTGAAAAATGTTGTTCATACTCCATAAAAGTAGTTGCCCCGATACAACGAATCTCTTTTCTAGCAAGATATGGTTTCATTACCCCAGCAACATCTAGAGAACCTTCCGCTTTTCCTGCCCCTAGAATATGATGAATCTCATCAATAAATAGAATTACTTGTGGATACTTCTTAACTACGGTTAATATTTTTTGAATTTTCTCTTCAAATTCTCCGCGATATTTCGTCCCTGCAACCAAACCATTTACATTCAATTCATATATCAATTGATGTTCTAACATGGGTATTTTGTGTTGTGCTAATCGCTGTGCTAACGCTTCTACGATTGCACTTTTTCCAACACCTGCTTCCCCCAGCAACAAAGGATTGGCTTTTTCTTTTCTTAATAACACTTCAATCATCATCTGAATTTCCGTCTCTCGTTCAAACACATAAACATCAGAATGCTCCATTTTAGCATTTAGATTCGTTAGTTCAGAAATCTCATCCATTTCTAATATGTGATTTTCAATGTGTAGATGACATTGAATATCAACACCATACCGTCTTAATATTTCTGCAGCTAAACTTTTTTCCACTTGAAACAATGCTTGCGTTAAATCTTCTTCAGACATCAAACTACGACCTTCTTCCAGTCTTGTTTCGTTTCCCATCCGTAATACATGAAACATAGTATCGGTAAAATCAATCTCTGTCGGTGTTTTTTTAGGATAACTAAATAAAATTTCTAAATCATGTTTTAATTGATGATAGGGTACAACTTCATTCTGTAACAATTGATTCAAATAACTCTCTTTTCGATTACACATTGCTAATAAAACATGTTCCGTTCCTATGTAGGAATTATACATATCTAATGCTTCTTGTTTTGCTTCTAACAAGATTTCTTGTACATCTGGCTCCATTGGGTACATGTGATCACCTTTTCTATCGCTTGTAGTTTATGTTAGCGTTATCTTTTATAGTATGTACCCTACAAAATAAATGATAAAATTCTATTTCAGTGATAGAATAATTATATAGGGGGAATTCAAGTATGAATTTTGATCAAACATATTTATTAAACTTTGCAAAACAACTATTAGAAACCCATAGTCCAACTGGATATACGAAGCATGCGATTGCCCTTTGTCAAAAAGAAGCAGAAGCACTTGGATATCCTACATATTTAACAAACAAGGGAAATTTAGTTATTACTGTCGAAGGATCAAATGATGATTATGCAGTTGGCTTAAGTGCCCATACGGATACGTTAGGATTGATGGTACGTTCCATTTCCGGAAGTGGGAAATTAGCGATTACCAATCTTGGTGGCCCAATTATGAATACATTAGATGGGGAATACTGCACGATCATCACAAGAGAAGAACGGAAATATACAGGTACCATTCTATCAAAATCTCCTGCAGCTCATGTATTTAAAGACTCTAATACAGCACAACGTACTGTGGATACCATGGAAGTACGTTTAGATGAAGTTGTTAAAAATGCTGACGATGTTAAAGCTCTAGGAATTCAAAATGGGGATTTTGTATGTATTGATCCAAAAACACAGATTACATCAAGCGGCTTTGTTAAATCACGTTTCCTAGATGATAAGATCTCTGTATCTATTTTCTTTGGTATCCTAAAATATCTTCATGACAACAAGATCAAGCCATTACAGAAAACTTATTTCTTAATCTCTACTTACGAAGAAGTAGGACATGGTTCTAGTTGGATCCCAAAAGATATTAAAGAATTGGTTGCTGTTGATATGGGATGCATTGGTCTTGATTTAGCATGCAGTGAATATGATGTTTCTATATGTGCAAAAGATTCTGGTGGTCCTTATGATTATGAACTTACCAACCGGTTTATTAATCTAGCGAAACAAGCAAACCTGAATTATGCTGTTGATATTTATCCTTATTATGGTTCTGATATCGGAGCTGCTTGGTCTGCTGGTAATGATGTCAAAGGTGCTTTGATTGGTCCTGGTGTCAATGCCTCTCATGGAATGGAACGTACTCACTATGAAGGAATCAAAAACACCATGGAGCTTGTTTATCTTTATTTAACACACAAAGAAAGTATGTAATAAAGGATGTTGCTACATCCTTTATTGTTTTTTATGAGAAATGATATGTTAAAAATGCTATAATGAATAAAACGAAGGAGAATCAATATGAAACCAGTTCATTTAAAACCAATTTATGACAAAACGATTTGGGCCAATGACAAATTGACTACCTTTCGAGGAATTTCAGAAAAAGGATTTGGTACCTGTTGGGAAGTAAGTGCTCATCCATGGGCAAAAAACGTTATTGTTAGTGAAGAAAATTGTGGAAAAACTCTATATGAGGTCATTCAAGAAAATCCAGAGGAAACCTTAGGGAAAGGTTGTTCAATGGACAAAATGTTACGTTTAGCATATTTGGATGCTGCACAAGATCTATCCATTCAAGTACATCCATATGATTCTTATGCACGGGAACATGAAAATGATGAAGGAAAAACAGAAGCTTGGTATATTATCAAAGCAGAACCAAATGCAACATTAGTTGCTGGTACAACAGTAGCCGATCCAGAAGAGATTCGTCGGGCAATCAAAGAAGATAAAGTGGAACAATATGTACGCAAAGTTCCAGTACAAGATGGAGATTTTGTATGTATTGATGCCGGAATGCTACATGCGTTAGGAAAGGGAATTTTTGCGATTGAAGTAGGGCAAAATTCAAATGTTACTTATCGTTTCTATGATTATCATCGAAAAGATGATAAGGGAAATGAACGTCCATTACATCTTGAAAAGAGCTTTGACGTTGCAGATTTCTCTTTAGAAGCAAAAAAAGTTTCTTCCCCATTAAATGGATGGAATGAAACTACTTCTAAGATTCTAGTCGATCGTAGAGAATTTACTGTAGAATTATTAGATATCAAAGATTCTATTAAACTATCCTCAGAAGAAGGCTGGTTCTATTGTTTAAGTAATATGGGACAAGACGCAAAAGTTGTATGTGATGGGGAAGTCAAAGATTTTGCATATCTAGAAAATGTCTTTATTCCTGCAAGTTGTTCAGAAATAGAAATTCTAGGTTCTACCCGTTTATTAAAGAGTTACGTTAGAAAATCATAGAGCAGAGTACTCTGTCATAAATATCAAAAAGGATGTTATACCACATCCTTTTTTATTGCTTCTTTAAATACTTTTCCATAATCACTGGGTATTAATATCATTCTATTAAATTATAATTTCGACTATATGTTAGTATGAGTCGAAAATCGATGATTTTTCAACGCTGCCTAATATAAAAACCCCCTTTAAGCGAATCATGAAATTGATTCATGTTCACCTAAAAGGGGATAAGAGAAAACATTTATTCTTTGTTGTCTGTAACAAATTCTTTTGCTGCAGTTAGAATAGTAGCCACACTTTGAAGTTCTGTAGGAACCACGATCTTGGTTGCTTTTCCATCAGCCATCCGTTCATAAGATTCTAATGTTTTCATAGATAAGTATTCTTTAGAAGGATTTGCATCTTTGATCATTTGGATACCACGAGCTTCTGCTTGATATTTCCGTTCAATCGCTTGTGCTTCCCCTTCTGCTTCGGCAATCATTGCTTCTTTACGAGCTGTTGCTCTTAATAACATCGATTCTTTTTCACCTTCTGCGCTTAAAATTGCACTTCTCTTTTCACCTTCTGCACGAAGAATTGATTCACGACGTTCACGTTCTGCACGCATTTGTTTTTCCATAGCTTCCTGAATATCTCTTGGAGGAATAATATTCTTCACTTCTACACGAGTCACTTTAATTCCCCAAGGATCTGTTGCCTCATCCAAAATTGCACGCATTTTTGTATTAATTACATCACGAGATGTCAGCGTTTCATCTAATTCTAGTTCCCCGATAATATTACGCAAGGTTGTAGCTGTTAAGTTTTCAATCGCTGTAATTGGCCCTACAACACCATACGTATACATCTTTGGATCTGTAATAGCAAAGTAAACTACCGTATCAATTTGCATCGTAACATTATCTTTTGTGATTACTGGTTGTGGAGCAAAGTCTTTTACGATTTCTTTCAATGTTACCTTATTCGCAATTCGATCAATAATTGGAATAACAACATGCAATCCTGTGGTCCAAGTTGCATGATAAGCGCCTAAACGTTCAACTACATAAGCTTCTGCTTGCGGAACGATACGAACGATATAAGCAAGAATTCCTCCTAAAATGAATAATAAAACTAATAAAATAACTGCATAAATAATAAATTCCATACATTACCTCCCTAGACACTATTGTCTTTTTATTTTAAGCTTACTGCTTTTTAACAATTAGCTTTGCCCCTTCAATTGCCAATACTTTTACAGAGCTACCAGCTTCTACTTCCAATCCATCAACTTCCACAGCACTCCAATGCATCGAAGCCGCAATCACTTCACCCCAATGATCAGCAGTAATATCTTTGATCACTTTAGCCGTAGTTCCAATAACCCGATCAGAGTTCGTCGCAATGATATTTCCTCTTAAATACGATTCTGCCATCGGTCTTAATACAACCAAAGTCGCAATGGAAACAACCAAGAAAACGATAATTTGAATAACAATTGACACATTCAATGCCGCTAACACCAATGCAACAATAGCCCCAGCTGTAAACCAGATACTCGTCATTGAAGCCGTAGTAACAACTTCCACTAATAATGTTGCCACACAGATAAAGCACCATACATAAATCATATACATAAAACTCCCTCCTTATATTTCCCCTTTCAAATCGATTACAAGTAAATTCTGTTCCTCATCAAACTCCGTAGCTAATTTCAAACCATCAACGCTTTTACCTAGTAACGATTGTATTTCAAGCATAATATTCTTATGACTGATTCTTCCATAACCTTTACCAATTGAAATCTTATGCAATTGATCCATTGGAACCAAACGCAAATCAATTTCTCTTTTTGTCACTGGACGAATCGCTAATTTATAATTTTCCCGATCCAAGCCTAACATCACCCAACGGATATCTTTAAAATGACTTGTTGCACTACTATTTAACGTTATGTTCGTTGGATACAATGTGGTAACCATATTATAAACACTGCCTTTTACCCACTCATACATAACTGCCACCACCTTTCTGTTTCTATTATATTATTTTTATTATTTTTTCGCAATATTTTGTTATATTATTCTTATCCATAAAAAAAGAAGGACATCGTCCTTCTTAACGTAACCAACCGTAATCACTTAAGCATTCATCAACATCTTCTTCAAAAGTACCTAGATGAATACCACAAGCTTCAATTTTGCTATTATCTAAACGATAATCTCTAAAACGATCAGCATACCGTTCATGATTTGGTAAAATATAACGATCAATTGTCTCATCATCAAAACCTAGTTTCTTAGCAATGATCTTTGCGGATTCATAAGTATTATGCATATTCACATTTGAGAAATTATAAATACCAGAAGGAAGTTCTAGAATTTTAGCAAAATTCTCAGCTAAATGTTTTGCATAAGTCATACCACGAATTTCATTAACTGTAAACTTTGTAGGTTCTTGATAGAACATTGCTTTCATAACATTGTTAATAATGTTAGGAGAAACACGCACACCTGGACGAGACATTCCCATCATCCAAGAGAAACGCAATGTAATGTAATTATCTAAATTTGCATTAATAAACTCTTCACATTCAATCTTATGGTTACCATACACAGTTACACTTGCTTGTTCATCTGTTTCTTTAAATGGACCAGCAACTGTTTTACCATTAAATGTTTGTTCCGTACTGATAAACACCAAACGAGCATTCTTTGCTTTACATGCTTTTGCAATTTCAATCGTTGATTCTACATTGATTCTATGTGTTAATTCTGGATAATTCTCACAATCTGCAGTTTGTGCCATAGCTCCTGTATGGAATACAGCATCGTATTCTGCATTCATAAAATAATCTCTCACTTGATCCGGATTGCTTAAATCCAATTCTTTTCGATCGACTGACACCCATTCGATTTGAGGATTCGCTTCTTTTACACTAGAAGCAATAAATCCATTCCCACCAGTAACGATAACCTTCATGTTATTTTCCTCCTGCAGCTTTAAATTCTTCAACAATCTTCAAACTTGAACTCGTTCCAATTCTTTCAGCACCAGCTTCAATCATTGCTTTACAAGTTTCCCAATCACGGATTCCACCTGCAGCTTTTACCTTAACATCATTTCCTACCACTGATTTCATCAATTTAACATCTTCTACAGTAGCTCCACCAGTACCAAAACCAGTTGATGTCTTAATAAAGTCTGGTTTAACAACTTTTGCTACTTCAGCAACTTTCACTTTTTCTTCATCTGTTAAATAACAGTTTTCAAAGATTACTTTGATCAAAACGTTGTGTTTTCTACAAACAGCAACAATTCTTTCCATTTCTTCTTGAATATAATCCCAATGTCCCATCTTTGCTTCACCGATGTTAATAACATAATCGATTTCATCTGCACCATTTTGAATTGCATTTTCTGTTTCAAATACTTTTGTTTCAATTGTTGTTTGCCCTAAAGGGAAACCAATTGCAGCACCAACATGAACATCGGTTCCTTTTAACAATTCTTTACACATAGTTACAGGTGAAGAATTGATTGCTACCATTGCTGTTCCTAATGTTTTTGCTTCCATACATAATTTTTCGAAATCTGCCTTTGTAGCATATGCTTTTAAAAACGTGTGATCAAAATACTTACATAATTCTTTTTCGGTTAAATTTACTGACATTTCTTTCTCCTCCAATGTAATTACATTGTAACGTTCTATCTTTATGTTGTCAAGAGCTTTTTTTTCGTTTATAATACATTTATAAGGAGAGCGAAAACTTATGAACATTCAAGAAATTGCTCAATCATTTACGATTGATAAAAGTATACCCGTTCCACTCTATTATCAATTTAAAAAAGCACTCAAAGAACGGATCCAAGATGGAACATTCCAAGTAGGAGATCAAATCCCCACCGAAAATGAATTCTGTGAGGCTTTAGATATTTCACGTCCAACTATTCGACAAGCATTAAAAGAATTAATCAATGAAGGATTATTAACACGTAGAAAGCCATTAGGAACCTTTGTGTCTCAACCAAAAATTGATAGTTACTTCTTTGAACAGTTAGCTAGTTTTACGGATGAAATGAAAATGCTCGGATTAACTCCTTCTACTAAATTATTATCCATTCAAAAAGAAGAAGCATCCATTGAAATCCAACAAGCTTTGCAACTAAAAGATGATACCGTTTTACATCTTTCTCGTTTACGTTTTGCCAATGGAGAACCAATGGTTATTGTCGACACTTATCTTCCTTACTCTATGTTTTTAAACCTAGAACAGGAAGACTTCGAACAAAACTCCCTTTATGCACTACTAGAAAGAAAATATCACTGTATCATTCAATCCGTTCATCGGACAATTGAAGCAACACTTGCTACTGATGAGATGGCAAAACTACTGAATATTCCAAAACACAGTGCCATTTGCACAACAACAACTACCAGTTATAATCAAAATGATGTTCCTATCGAATATAGCATTGCTCAATATCGTGGAGATCGTAATAAATTCAGTCTGAAATTAGTAAGAAAATAAATCAAGAAAATTTCTTGATTTTTTTATGCTTACTATATTGCAATGTAATATAGTAAGCAGTATTATATAAAAAAGGAGGTCGCTATGAACGCTCAATTTAAAAAAGGTGCATTAGAACTATGTGTTCTTTCTCAACTATTAACTTCTGATCAGTATGGTTATGAATTAACCGAGGCCATTTCAAAAGAAATGTCACTTGCCGCCGGTACATTGTATTTAATTTTAAAACGACTGAAAGATGAAAATTATGTAGAAACATACTTGATAGAATCTTCCGGAGGACCAGCAAGAAAGTATTATCATATTACTGATCTTGGAAGAGAATATCAGAAAAAACAAAAAGAAGAATGGTTAACTTTCGTAGAGAAAGTAGAAAGGCTACTAAAATGACAAAAGAACAATACATTCAAGAATTAAAACAAGAACTCAGCATATATCCTACTAGCTTCCAGAACGATATTCTTGAAGCTTTTGAGGAACATTTCAATAATGGACTACAAGCTGGCCAAAGTGAAGAAGAAATCATGACAACGCTTGGCAGTGTAGATGAAGTAATGCAAAACATTCGTGAAATGGAGGGTACTCCAGTTGTATTAGCAAGTCAAAAAAGGCAAAAACGCGAAACTAAGCAAAAAGAAGAGACCCATCGTAACCGAGATATCGACATTGATATTGATATTGAAGGCATCATCAGAGATACATTAAGTTCTGTTAAAGAAGCATTAGAAGATGTAAACATCAATTTTAATGCTTATGATAACGATGAGCCAGAAGAAGCTGATACCAATGAAGAAATGGATTTATCTGAATGTCATACCATTAGAATCGATTCTTCCGCATGTCGCTGTGATATTGAAATTGTGGCTGATTCAAACACTCATTATCAATTCTTCCCTAAAAAACAATTGTTTTCATCAGCAAAAAGCCACTTAGTTGCTAATTATCAAGATGGTATCTTAACTTTATCAATGAAACCTGCCAACTCTGCAGGAAAGCTTTCACTTTTTGTATCAGAAGAAGTAAATACGATCAATGGTAATGCAGCAAGTGGCGATATCGATATCACTTATGTAAACTTAGAGAGACTTTATTATTCTTCAACATCCGGTGATATTACTCTTTGTAAAGTCAATGCTTCGCAAACAGATATTAACTGTGTATCGGGTGATGTTGAAATTAATGGATTAACCGGTAATGTTGCAATTAAGACTACTTCCGGTGATATCGAGCTTGAAAATGTAGACCTTGAGAATTTATATTGCAAAACAGTCAGCGGTGATATTGAATATAAAGGAATCGTTGAAGATATTGAGTTTCTTACTGTAAGTGGAGATATTGAAGCGTCTATGGAACAACCACTGCATGATATGAACATTCGAACAACCTCTGGAGATGTATGCCTATGTATCGATGATGATGATTATACCATCGAAGCTAGTACATTAAGTGGAGAGTTCTACAATCGTGCACATTTAAATACAGAGGACTTATCGAAACGTCATGCTACATTTGGAGATGGAGCTTCACAAGTTACTATTCAAACAGTATCCGGTGATATTATGATTCGCTCATAGAAAATAGCCAGTAATAAAATGAGCCCTATAGGAAAGGCACTAATAAAAAACAGTGAAAACCTATAGGGCTTTTATTATACTATTAGTGAATGGGGTACATGACATATGAGTAAACATTATTTTAGTAAAGATGAAATCGATGAGCTATCACAAAGTAAATATGTAAAAAGCATAAATGAGAAAACGATACAATTTACTAATGAATTTAAAGAGGAGTTTATTCATTTATATAAGCAAGGAATTAGACCAAAGAAATTATTATTACCTATTGTTTATCCAGAATTTATATATTTGTAAAATTGGCTCAACCGGAAACAATATAATACATTTCATGTATCGCTATATTATTTGCACAAACAGCAAGGGTAAATTAACACTATGTGCCCTTGCTTTTCGTGCGTCTTCATGTATAAGTTGTAAGCGGCGATACACGAAACAAACAAATCTATTGCTTAAATATAAGAAAAGGATAGAAACTTTACATTTCTATCCTTACGTCTTTTTATTTATGTCCTTGACTTTGGGGACACATTACAATGCTGACTTTTATAATATATCTAAGTATTTCTCTAGTTCCATCGCCTTTTTAACAGCTGGATGCTCATAAATTTTACCTCGTGAAATAACCATATCTAATTTCTCAAGTGCTCGAATATCTTGTAGTGGATCGTTTTCTAACACCAATATATCAGCATCTTTTCCGTATTCGATGCTACCAATATGATCTTCAAGATGTAAAATTTTAGCATTTTCAATAGTTGCCATCGCAATTGCTTGAGCATTAGATACTCCTAAATACTTAGTCGCATAATAGAGTTCACGCCACATGTTATAAGGAGTTGAAAATGGGCAACTACAATCCGTTCCTAATCCTACTGCAATACCACTTTGTAGGGCTTTTTGACTACCTGCGATCATTTGATCCAATACCACTCTTGAATTATAAACACACAAATCATTTAACTTTGTTAATTGAGAAGGAAATTCAGCCAATGGCAATGCTGGGGAAATGGTACAGATTAAAGAAGATCCTTGTTCTAAACACTGTTTGATGTCTTCATCATCCATTAAACTTCCATGTTCAATCGTATCAACTTTAGCCTGTATCGCAACCTTCATTCCTTCTGGGCTCTCTGTGTGACTTGCGACACGATATCCAAGCGAATGCGCCATATCACAGACAGCTTTTGCTTGCTGTAAATTCATCTTCAACTCTCCAGGTTCACCCTTAACCTTTGCGTCCATAACTCCACCAGTAATACAGATTTTGATCCAATCGACTCCTTGTTTCTGATTTTGTAGCACACGTTCTTTTAATTCATCAACAGTATTTCCCGTGATCGCAAAGGTACCATCTCCATGGCCTCCACTCACAGTAATTGCCGGACCTGACACCAATAATCTTGGGCCATCCACTTCACCTTTTTCAATCCGATCCCTTAGTATTACATCACGATAAAAGAAATCTCCCATACTACGCACTGTCGTACAGCCACTGAATAAGGCTTGTTTCACATTCGCTTCCATCATTGCATCTACAATTCTGTGTCCTAGCTTTGTGCTTGCCAAACGGATCACCGCTTTTTGTAATGAGCCACCACCCAGTACCTTACTAGGCTTCCCACTACCAAACAAATGGGCATGCATATTAATCAAACCAGGCATCCCATATTTTCCCTTACAGTCATACACCGTCCATCCTGACACATCCGCGTTTCCATCTGTAATCTGTACGATCTTTCCATCTTCTATATACACATTTCGATCTTGTACAAATTGTTCCTTTTCTAATACATTCAAATGTGTTAATACATACTTCATCAAAATCCCCCCACTTTTTATATACAAGCATCCATAAACGTTTCAAATAACAAAATTCTTGTATCCTCTTCATTCATATCTAAAACATAAGAATATAACGGAATTAATTGTTCCGAAACACGATTCAAATAATCCTGTTCCTTCAACAAGAATTTCTTTCCTGTCGCTTCTACCACTGCTTGATGATTCAATAACTCACGCAACAATATCAACCAATCCCTAACAACATGAGAATCTAACAAAGGTTTACAGATCCGATCCACCGAATTTCGCTCAATTACCATAGAATCCACATACATCGCCTCTACCAACGCTCGATTTACTTCATCTTTGGTAGGCAACTTTCGAATATTCTGAAATGCATTCTCATATGGGACTTGGATTGTCCATGGGCTTTTCTCATATATTGTCTTCAGATGATAACACTGACCCCACTTGATACTTTCTTCAATTCCAACCACTTCGCACAACTTTCCTTTATACAGTACAGTTTCTTTTTGATTGAACATAGTTTGACTCCTTTGTTATATCATAACACGAAATAAAGAAAGTTCCCATGAAAAAGAAAAATAGACACATTCTACTGTGTCTATTCAATGTCATACATAATAGGAATATTCGGATCAAAATAATTTCCATTATCCAAAGCCCATGCTCGTTCACTATCATCATTATCACTAAACATACGTTGACCATCGTGATCCATTTCCTCTAAAATTCTTTGGTAGTCTTTTAACAATTGTTTCATTTCACATATCATTTCATCAAAAAACTGTTTTAATTTCGCATCTTCTGTTTCTACTTCTTGTAAAACTGTTATTTGAATTTCGGTTTGTTTTCGAAACAACAATAATGCTCCACAATATTCATCTGGCAACTCTATTTCTACAATAGTTTTCTGTAAACTACTCGCAATCGCAACATCATCCACATCTGGATTCTCTCGATCGATTACATCTACACAATGAACCGTTTGTCCCTGCAATCTTCGAATCGCTATTCCAATTCGTTCTGTCAATGTAAACCATCTTGCACTATGTTCCTTCATTAGTTGTGCATCTGTTTCATTTCCTAGTTGAAACGACAAATGAAAACACCACTTCCCTAATCGGAACTGTTGATCATAAGCTTTCGATAATAAATAGAGATACATCTTTCCATTCACTGCTATTTCATATACTACATCATTATCATTTTTCTGATACACAAACACATCGATCACCTCATCGATAGTATCTGCCAATTCTTCTGATTTAATTCTTTAATAAATAATGTTTAATAGACGTTCTGATCGTATCTAAAAAAGATTCTTCCCCTATGGTATTGATTTTTAAAAATACTCCCTGACTACCACCTGATGTAATTGCCGTACAATTAATGTTGTTCTGATGATTGATCACCGTAACTGTCATGCTACAACGATTTTTCCCAGTCATACTATAACGTTCAAAAACCATTGTACAAACATTTACATCATTGACACACAAATCCACACGGTCTTCTAATGTTGCACTCATACTTTGTCTTTTTAAATCCTGGATCAAAAATGAAATAAAATTCTCATAATTCCCCTTAAAATCTTTTTGATACTTTGCCATTGTTTGTTTCCTCTTTCTTTTCAAACTCATTTTGTTTCTCTGCAAAAAATTGATAATAAACTTTCACATTCTGAACATCCGTCCAGTTTTTTGTAGTTACTGGAGTTACATCTAAATCATAGATTTTCGCTTGCTTTAAATTGAGCAAAAATGGAGAATGAGTAGCAATGATAAACTGGCAATGATAAAAACGTACCGAATCTTCAATATATTGTTTCAATCGCAATTGATTTTCAGCTGATAAGCTATTCTCTGGTTCATCTAATAAATACAAACCATCTTCTCTAATTTCTCGTTGCCAAAAGGTTAATGCTGTTTCCCCGTTGGAAAACTCAGGAATCGTTTGAGAATTCAAACGCCCTCGAATGTATTTTGACATCGTTTGTCTTCGTGCATCACAAGTATCTTTTAATTCCTTATACGATTGAAATCTTTTATTTGGATCATGATACTTTGCTTTTCGATATTGCTGACTTAATAGTTCTTTCTCTTGGTTCACTTCGGTATTAAAAGAACGAATATCAGATAGCGAATCAAAGACATCATCACTGGTAATCATCTTAATTTCTTTTAAAGTCTCATTGTCACACTTCGCATGACAACTCTCTACATAATGGTGAAAATAGGAACCTTTATCAATGATTGTTTTTCGTCTTGCTTGCAATTGTTCTGCAATCACATTCAACAAAGTTGTTTTACCTGATCCATTATCTCCACAAAAAATCGTAATCAGCTCAAATGTAATCTGTTTCAATTGTTTTGGTGGAAAAATACCCAATGGATAGTAAGAAGTATGGATATTCCGTGTTTCATAATAACAGATAATATCATGTTCCTGTGATTCATTCGGTAATTGAAATGTTTGAAAATACATCAAAATCACCTCTACTTTATAACACTTTGTTTTATTTTGGTTTCACTAAAGTAAGCTGTACTTTTTTTCTTGCCTGATCAATGGTATCGATCCATACAGTTAAAATATCTCCAATTTGTACCACTTCACTTGGGTGTTTGATTCGAGAGGTACTCATTTTAGAAATATGTACCAGTGCATCATTTTTTAACCCGATATCAATAAAGGCCCCAAAATCAACAACATTACGAACAACCCCTTCTAGTTCCATTCCTTCTTTCAAGTCATCCATAGTTAATATATCTTTTTTCAAAAGTGGACCTACACAAGTATCCCGATAATCACGTAATGGTTGTTTCAAAGCGTTTAAAATATCTTCAGCTGTATAACGATCCACTTGATAATGGCTTGCAGTTTCTTCTACATCCCAATTCGCAAACACATCAAAACATGCTGGTGTTCCTAGTTGTTTTTCACTCAACTCTGCATCCTTTAACATTTGTAAAGCAATTGGATAACTTTCTGGGTGAATCGATGTACGATCGAATGGATGATCTCCATCTTCTATTCTTAAAAAACCAACTGCTTGTTGATATGATTTTTCCCCAAGCCGTGGTACTTGTTTCAATTGTTCACGATTAGCAAATAATCCCTTCTCATTACGATAAGTAACGATTGCCTTTGCACTCGCATTTGTTAAACCAGAAATATGATTTAACAATTGTTGAGAAGCCGTATTGACATTGACACCCACTCGATTTACCGCTTTACTAACAACAAAATCTAAGCGTTCGCTTAATCTTGCTTCTGGTAAATCATGTTGATACTGACCTACTCCTATTGATTTTGGATCAATCTTAATCAATTCTGCCAACGGATCTAACACTCTTCTAGCAATGGAAACCGCGCTTCTTTGTTCAACATGCAGATCTGGGAATTCTCGTTTTGCTAATTCGCTAGCTGAATAAACCGATGCTCCTGCTTCTGAAACCATCGTATAGGCGACATTTAATTGATATTTACGAATTAAGTTAGCTACAAATGCTTCTGATTCACGACTTGCTGTTCCATTTCCAATCGCAATAATATCAATCGGATACAGCCGCAAATAATGCATCATCGTTTCTTCTGCTTCTTTTATTTTATGTACTGGTGCATGTGGATAGATCACATCAATCGCAAGCAATTTTCCTGTTCCATCAATCAAAGCCAGTTTACAACCTGTTCGAAATGCAGGGTCAAGACCCATGATCATTTTATTCTTCATTGGAGTTTGTAGTAATAACTTTTCCACATTCATCGCAAAGATATCAATCGACTGCTCATGTGCTTGATCCAATCGTTCTCTACGAACTTCATTTTCTACTGATGGAAAAACCAAACGTTTACAGCCATCTTCAACAGCTTCATAAATATAAGGATTCGCAATCGATTCTCGATTCTTTGTATAACGACGTTTTGCCCAATCAATCTGATACTGTTGATCAAATACAAGCGAAACTTTGATGACTTTTTCATTTTCTGCACGCTGAATAGCCATTAATCGATGAGGTGCCATGTATTTTATCTTTTCTTCATAATCATAATACATCTGATACACTTTCTCTTCATCTTCATGGTTTTTCTTTGCTTTGGTTTGAATCACTCCATAATTCGCCATAGATGCACGCACTCTCTTACGAAGTTCCGCATCATCACTCACATGTTCCGCAATGATATCCTTTGCCCCTTGAAGTGCTTCCATAGCACTAGTTACCTGCTCAGAACAATATGATTGAGCCATCTCCATGACATCACCCTTTACAGGTAAGCTCAATAACCAATCCGCAAGCGGTTTTAACCCTTTGGCAACAGCCTCAGTCGCGCTTGTTTTTCTCTTTTGTTGATAAGGACGATAAAGATCTTCTACTTCCGATAGTTTTTCACAAGCTAATACTTGTTCACGAATCTCTGCTGTAAGTTTCCCTTGTGTTTCAATGATACGCAACACATCTTCTTTTCTTTTTTCCAACTTCAAGCCATACTCATACACTTCTTGAATCGTACGAATTTGTTCTTCATCTAAACCCTTAGTCATTTCTTTTCGATATCGAGCAATAAAAGGAACCGTATTCCCTTCTTCAAGTAAAGATAACGTATTCATTACTTGCGATTGATCGATTTTTAATTGTTGTGCTATTTCTTTGATATGATCCATTTTAGTCATCCTTTCTGATAAAAACTGGCAATCAAATTGCCAGCTATTTCAATTCATCTTTTAACTTTGATAATTCAATTTTCATTTGTTGTTTTACTTCTGCTTTTGGATAAAACATCGAATAATAACGGAAAAAAGCCACCCCATCATATCGTTTCTGTTTTTTCACAAATTGCACCTGACGAGATAAAATATCCACATTCTGAATCCATTCGGTTTTACCTTCCCCTGCATATCGATCTTCCTCCCCGACCTTATAGGGAGCTAAACCATATACGATTCTGACATGTTTCCCTACCATATCTCCCCATTGTTCTACTGCCTCTTCAAATGGCATATTACTATTTTCAAATCCAAAATAAATCTGAGGGATGATCACATCACAATAGCCTCTCTCATTGCTCCACTTTCTAACATCTGCATATAATTGATTATAGTTCGTATCAACATTTGCACTTGGACTAATTGAAAACACCATTGAATGATTCGTACGCTTCACTGTAGCATAAAGAGTCGATACCAATCGATCACTCATACTTCTACGATAATCCGCCAAACTCACATCTGGATTTGTTTGTTGATACTCTAAAAACGTTAATTCATCATGAGAAGAAGTAATCCCCGTTGGATAGAAATAATCATCAATATGAACCCCTTTCAAATCATAGCGTTCACAAAGTTCTTCTACAACCTTAGATACCAGTTCCACAACATCATCAGATCCAGGATTTAAATAATAGACGCCATCCACTAGCATCAGATTCTTCGCACGCAATTTTGCATCTAAATACCATTGTTTCACTGGATAACGATCAGGAACATCCAACATCTCTTTCGCTGTAAATGAACGCAAAGGATTGATCCATGCTTCTACTTTAATTTTCCGCAGTTCTGCTTCATTTAATATAATTTCCAATGGATCATAATCTAACGCTTTCCCAATCTTACCACTAGCAATTCGGCTCCATGGATAATACTCAGATTCATAAATCGCATCTGTATAGAAAGACGCATGAGCATAGATATAATTGATCCCAATCGACTCTAAATTGGTCATCATCGTTTGAACATTTTCATGAAATTCACTTTCACTTTTTCCTTGTAACATCTGTTGATAATCTACATAAGATAACCACACAGCCTGAATTTTGTTAGAAGAGGTTAAATCCACAAAAATCCGTTCCCAAGAATTACTACATCCACACAAACAGAGAACCAATAATACAACGATTATTTTCTTCATATCCACACTCACCTCCTTCTTTATTTTTGATGTCTTTGTTGTAAATAAACCGCTAATACTGCAATATCTGCAGGATTTACCCCAGAAATACGGGATGCCTGCCCAACATTCAATGGACGAACCAAAGATAACTTCTGTCTTGCTTCTAAGGATAAATGAATTACATCCTCATAATTAATATCCTCCGGCAAACGTAACCGTTCCATTTGAATCAAGCGATCCGCTTCCTTCTTCGCTTTTTCAATATATCCTTCATACTTCACTTCAATCTCAATTTGACGTGCCAAATCTGGATCAACCACTAATTCTGTTCCATTTAATAAGGGAATCAATTCTAATTTTGGACGTCTTAATAATTCGTATGCAGTTACTCCGTCTTTTAATGATTCATATCCACATTCTATCAAATAGGAATTACAACTACTTTTTGCTGTAAATCGTAATTGGTTCAATTCCTGTTTGATTTGTTCAATTTGTATCATTTTCTTTTGATACGCCTGATAGCGTTCTTCAGAAATCAACCCAACCTGATATCCATATTCTGTTAATCTCTGATCTGCATTATCATGTCGTAACAATAACCGATATTCTGCTCTTGAAGTCAATAAACGATACGGTTCCTTTGTTCCTTTGGTAACCAAATCATCAATCATTACTCCAATATACGCTTCATTTCGTTTCAAAATGAGTGGTTCTTTTCCTTCTAAATACAAAGACGCATTAATACCTGCCATCAATCCTTGACCAGCTGCCTCTTCATAACCACTTGTTCCATTAATCTGTCCTGCACAAAAGAGTCCTTTGATTGCTTTTGTTTGTAAACTCGGTAATAACTGCAAAGGATCAATCGCATCATATTCAATCGCATACGCATACTTTTTTATTACTGCATGTTCCAATCCCGGTAATGAATGAACCATCTCTTCTTGAATTTCATAAGGCAAGGAGGTTGAAAATCCCTGAATATATGTTGTATCCATCTCCAATGATTCTGGTTCTAAAAACAACTGATGTCTTTCCTTATCCGCAAATCGTACCAATTTATCCTCAATGGAAGGACAATATCTAGGACCAACCCCTTTTACCACTCCACTATACATACTAGACCGTTGTAAATTGTCACGAATCAATTGGTGGGTTAATGGTGTAGTATAAGTTAAATAACACAAGACTTGTTGGTCATACGGTAATGTTTCTTTCGTTTCATAGCTGAAACATACCCGCTGAGGACTACCTGGTTGTTCACTTGTTTTAGAAAAATCAATGGATTCCGTTAATACTCTTGGAGGAGTACCTGTTTTTAAACGGAATGTTTTTAATCCTAATGAACGAATGCTTTCGCTTAACCGTTGTGTGGTAGGTTGATCATCTGGACCACTTTCCACAACATGATCAGATACCATCACCGATGAAGACATATACGTCCCCGTTGTTAATATCACAACTTGGCAATGAATCTCACTGCCATCTTGAAAACGCACCCCACAGATTGAGTGATCATCACATAACAATTCTTCTACGATCCCTTCTTGAATCGTTAGATGTTCTTGATTTGCACAGATTTCTTGCATCTTTTCACTATATTTCACTTTATCCGACTGTACCCGTAAAGACTGAACCCCTGGTCCTTTGGTCGTATTTAACATTTTAAACTGCAACGCTGTTTCATCTGCAGTTTTTCCCATCTGCCCGCCAAGCGCATCAATTTCTCTTACAACAATGCCCTTAGCTGGTCCACCAATTGATGGATTACATGGCATTGACGCAATCATTTTTCGATTCATCACGCATAAAACGGTATCATGTCCTTTTCTTGCACAAGCTAACGCTGCTTCTACACCCGCATGGCCTGCACCTACTACCACCACTTCTGCCATTTCTTCCACCTCTATTTCTGCTAGTACATTTTACCCTATTTTTGTGATGATTACCATCACAACTCTTGATATCCAATAAAAAAGTGAATATTCAATGAATACTCACCTTCCTATTTATGCATCCAATTCTTCTTGCATCTTATTCAATTCATCAATGATAATATCTTGAGAACATATATTTAGATAAGAAACACCTTTTTCATATCCAGCATTCTCATATCCTT
>JAQXZJ010000013.1 GCA_029227155.1 Erysipelotrichaceae bacterium | reverse complement strand
AACAAAATGTATCATATCGTTCTTTGATCCGTTTCGAAGCTTTTCCACAAACAATTTTAGTCCCTGTATCAATTTTCTCCCATATCTTCTCATCTAATACTAATGTACCAAACGCAATCCCTATATCTAAGCTTTTGATACCAAAAATTAATACATCAAACTTCTGTTTTATAAGATTGTTTTCATTTAATCTTTCTACTTCATGTTCCTTCATTAACAATGCTTTGATATATTCATCCCGTTTTCCATTCATAGCAATTCCAATCTTCATCGATATCACCTCAATGTATCTTATGATGAAGGAAAGAAATTGTCACATGTCCATAATAAAATCAAAATCATTGGTGGACAAATTGGCTATGATTTATAATCTCTCACACCAAGTTTAAGCATATAAATTAATTTGTATTATTTCTATAGAAAACAATGACCCGATCCTTTTCATTTTTGGATCATTTTTCATTCATACTCTTAAAAAAAGATATCGCCTTCTTTTGTTTCTTCTGTATTTAAGTCTATTTAAAAGAAGATAACATGTTTGATTCTATCATAGAACTCCTTAAAAGGCAGACTAGATAACATATCTTTTCTGCCTTTTTCCACCATCAATTTTGATTAGCCTCTTTTACTTCAGCCAAAACTAACGTTGTATCATCACGCAATTTGAATCTAGGCACTTTATATCCCTCATCGTCATCCTGTTGCATTTGATACAAGTTCGCAAATACCTTCTCATGATTATCAAAAATTGCATCCATCAAACTAGCTATATCTGGATATAACCCATATTGCATCACTTCATAAAATCCATCACTCATGCAAGCAATCCGTTTTACTCTTGATAAATCCCAAGACTTTTGGATAGCATATGGTAACCCTTTACCCGTTAACTCTAGCAAATAATACCCTTCTTTTTTATTTAACAAAGAGCGATTCGCGATTAAATCATCTTGAATATATCTTCTAGCTTCAATCGGTGAAATACCTTTCTCTTTAGATATTCTTACCATCTCATCAATTACTTGATTATCTAAATCTGTAATAACTTTGTCATATAACACTTCATATGTGCCATCCACAAATTCAACGATGCCTACACAATCACCTAGGCCATAATACTCAATCTTTTGATCATGAACACGGAATAAAGATATACAACCCCTAGGCATTAAATTTTCATCCAGATACTCTGACCTCTTTTGGTATATTCCATACAGATTCCTACAAACATTTGATAAATACTCCACAATGCTTTCACATTCATCCATTTTCATAAGTGCATTTGCTACATTTTCAACAAACCATTTGGCATCATCACCCAAGCCCATGAAATCATTCTCACCTAGACCTGTAACGCCATCAATTACAAATAGTAGTTTATCATGGTATCCATACGTATCTTCATTATACAATCGATCTGAAACTGATTTGCCACTTATATTTGAAAACATACCACAAATCCTCCAATAATAGTAAGAGCCACAACAACAAAAACAAGTGTATATACTTTCCAATTCTCTTTTTTACATCCATGAATGATTAGATCAAACATAGCAAACACTCCAACAAGCACGCCAAATAAAACAACAATTAAAGCCGCAGCCCCTGCAAAAGAAATCGTTGCTAAACTTGATGTGATGTTAATAGCACCCATGGTAAACGAGATAATTCCTGAGAAAATACCTAAATACTCTAGATTACGCATTAATGATTTATCAATAGACTCCGCACGATTTTTTACATCCATAATTGCTTCCTGTAACTGTTCTTTGTGAATGACTATTTCTTTTTTCAATTGATTACGATCCGCATGAGATTGCACCTTCAATAAATAATACTGATAATTACCAATTCGTAAAGTATAATCCTTCTTTGACGAATCTTCTTTATCTATAGCCATACGTATATATTGTTGTGCCTCATCTGTTTTATCCAACAAAGACAAAATACGGCCCTTCGTACAATAATACTTAGCATAATTTGGATTTTCCATGATTGCTAAATCCACAGCTTTGTTAGCTTCACTTAACCAAAAATCGTATTCCGTTTCTGATGCATCATGATGCTCATCCTCAAAAGTCATAGCTACCAATTCCGCAAACAAATGCCACGCACTACAGCGTTGCATCGAAACACTATTTTTCTTAGCTAAATCCAACATATCACGCCATTTTGTATGATAGCCTACATCTACATAGGATAAAATGTAATAATGCAAAAAAGAAGGACGTTTTTCAAAACGAGATTTATAAGTAGATATTAAGCGTTCTTGCTTACCATGGTCTTTTACACGTCGATAATAGATACTACACATCAAAAACAATGGATATGCTATCTCATCCTCAACAGTTTTTATCATTTCTTCAAAGACAGAAATTAATGATGTATACTCTGGATTCATAATGATATCTGTTAATCTAATCTCATATTCCACAGTTAACTCATCAGGTAAATCTTTTAGTAATAGAATTACTTCATTATATTTTTCTTCTTT
>JAQXZJ010000012.1 GCA_029227155.1 Erysipelotrichaceae bacterium | reverse complement strand
CTCAAATTGATCAAATGGCTTTACCTCCATGTCATGCGTTTGTACAATTTTATGTTTCCAGTGATAAGAAACGATTATCATTGCAATTATATCAACGGAGTGCGGATGTTTTCTTAGGTGTACCATTTAATATTGCATCTTATGCATTATTACTTGAAATGGTTGCACATGTATGTGGATATGAAGCTTATGAAATGGTACATACGTTTGGTGATGTACATATTTATCTGAATCATTTAGAACAAATAAAAACACAGTTAGAAAGAACACCACGTCCATTACCAAGATTAAAATGGAATCGTGATGTGAAAGATATTTGTGATTTTAAATTTGATGATTTTGAATTAGAAGGATATGATCCGTATGATAAGATCGTAGGAAAGGTGTCTGTATAATGTTAGCATTGATTGTAGCAATGGATCCAAACCAAGGAATTGGTATTCGTTCCTTTTTACCTTGGAGAATTAAAGAAGATTTACAGTTATTTAAAAGAACGACAGAACATCATACAATTGTAATGGGAGAAACGACTTTTTTAGGGTTACCAAAACCATTACCCAATCGTCATACGATTGTCATTTCTCGAAATCCTGACTTGAAGTTTGATC
Source organism: Erysipelotrichaceae bacterium (assembly GCA_029227155.1). Lineage (GTDB taxonomy): Bacteria > Bacillota_I > Bacilli_A > Erysipelotrichales > Erysipelotrichaceae > RGIG4607. The sequence continues at coordinate 7,683 of JAQXZJ010000012.1, read as the reverse complement.
ATCTAGATGTTTCGGTAGAACATGATCTATACGCATTATTCGACCGTTTTCAACACAGTGAAGAAGTAGTCTATATATGTGGTGGTGCTAGTATTTATCAACAGGCATTACCTTATGTACAGAAACTATGTATATCTCATGTAAAAAAGAATTACGAAGTAGACACATGGTTTCCTCCAATTAATTGGTCGATGTTTGAGATGGTAAAAGAAGTAGAATACGATGAATTTATTTATCGTGAATATCTTAGAAAGGATTAAGTAAAGATGAAAAAAGCACTCATGTGGATTCGTTTAGCACTTTACTTACCAGCAGTCTGGCTCAGTGCTATTCAATCTCGTAAACAAGATTTTGAAGTACGATTTCAAATATTACGTCATTGGGCGAAATTAGTTGTGAAAAAAGCAAATGTACGCTTATCTGTAGAAGGTATTGAACAAGTTCCAACGAATGAAACTTTGTACTATGTATGTAATCATCAAGGTAGTTTAGATCCGTTTATTCTAGTAGCTACAGTACCTACATCTACTACTGCAGTATCTAAAGTAGAAAATAGAAAAATTCCAATCATAGGAACTTGGATGCGTAATGTTGATGTTATATTTCTTGATCGGGAAAATATGAGAAGTGCATTACAGATGGTGAAAGATACAGCAGCAACATTAAAGAGTGGAAGAAATGTCGTGATTTTTCCCGAAGGGACACGTTCTAAATGTGAAAAAATGGGGGAATTTAAATCAGGTTCTATAAAGCCAGCTTTCTTATCGCAAGCGACTATTATTCCTTGCACTTTGATCAATACGTTTACGATTGATGTAAAAGAAATAAAAGACAATCGTGCGAAAGTAATATTTGGAGCACCCATTCGCTATGATGAGTACAAAGATTTATCAACAGTTGAGCTTTCTAATAAGATTCAGTCAATCATTCAAACAAATTTAGATCGGGGGCTATAGCCATGAGATTTGTTGATATTATCAATAAAAAAAGAGAAAAACAGCCATTAACAACAGAAGAAATTCAATTCTGGATTGATGGATATGTAAAAAATGAAATACCTGATTATCAAGTTAGTGCATTATGTATGGCAATTGTATTAAATGGTATGGAACCTAGAGAGATTTCGGATTTAACAAAAGCTATGATGAATAGTGGCGAGGTTATGGATCTTTCAAGTATTGAAGGTATTAAAATCGATAAGCATTCAACAGGTGGTGTAGGAGATAAAACATCACTTGCTTTGATGCCTATGGTATCGTCTTGCGGAGCAAAAGTTGCTAAAATGAGTGGACGTGGATTAGGACACACGGGTGGAACACTAGATAAATTAGAATCCATTCAAAATTTTAATATTTTCTTAGATGATGATGCGTTTGCTAAACAAGTGAATGATATTTCGATTGCGATTATCGGACAAACTGCACAATTGGTACCAGCTGATAAAAAATTATATGCTTTACGTGATGTAACGGGTACCGTACAATCCATTCCATTGATTGCTTCTAGTATTATGTCTAAAAAATTAGCTAGTGGAGCTGATACCATTTTACTGGATGTTAAATATGGAGATGGTGCTTTTATGCATACACCGGAAGAAGCAATTGAACTTGCAAAAACAATGATTCAGATTGGAAAAGATTGTGGTCGTGATACGAGAGCGATGATTACTGACATGAATCAACCATTGGGACATGCAATTGGAAATGCTTTAGAAGTGAAAGAAGCAATTGATACATTGAAAGGACAAGGCCCAAAAGATTTTACAGAACTTTGTTATACGGCTGGTTCTATTATTCTACAACAAGCAAAAATTGTTAACGATGAAGCAAGTGCTAGAGAAATGCTTGAAAAAGCAGTGGAAGATGGACGTGCTTTAAATAAGTTAAAAGAAATGGTTCAGGCACAAGGTGGTTGTGTTGATCAAATTGATCATCCAGAACGTTTACCACAAGCGAAAATGGTAGTGGAAATGAGAGCACATAAGAATGGATATTTAGATCAAGTAAAAGCCTTAGCTCTTGGTACATTAGCTATGAAATTAGGAGCAGGAAGAGCAACGAAAGAAGATCCAATTAATTATGCTGTCGGCATTGTTTTAAATAAGAAAGTTGGAGATTCAATTCAAGAAGGAGATATCATTGCTTATGTTCATACAGATGAAGAATTATCTACAGAATGGATAAAAGAATTTTATGAAACTTTCTTAATTCTACCTGAACCTGTTAGTCGTGAACCATTAATTTATCAAATATTATAGATGAGAAGCATCAACATTGATGTTTCTTTTTTTACCTCAGTCATATTTCAGAATATCTTAGCATAATTTATGGTGAGGTGTTTTATATGAAGAAATGGGTCACATTGATTGTTATATTCTTTCTTATCATGCAGCCGATAGCTGCACAACAAGAAAATAAAACGGAATTAGTACAATATGGGAAAAGTGGTATTTTATTAGAAGCAAGCAGTGGTAAAATCATTTATACGAAAAATGAATTTGAACAGCTTCATCCTGCTTCCATGACTAAAATGATGGGGATGTTATTGATTTATGAGCAGGTCAATAAACAAAAAATTCAATGGGATGATGCGATTACTGTAAGTGAACACGCTTCAAGTATGGGAGGATCACAAATTTTTCTAGAAGTGAATGAAACGATGACTTTGGAACAAATGTTTACAGCAGTGTGTATCAGTAGTGCGAATGATGCGATGGTAGCGATTGCGGAATACATCGCCGGTACTGAGGATGGTTTTGTCCAAATGATGAATGAAAAAGTGAAGGAACTGAAATTAGAAAATACACATTTTTCGAATACAACAGGACTTGATATTCCGAATCATTATTCTTGTGCATATGATATGGCACAAATTGCTAGACAAGTATTAAAAGAATCAAAAGGGGAAGTAACCCGTTTTACTGCTATGTATGAGACTTATCTTCGTCAGGATACCGACCCTTTTTGGTTAGTGAATACAAATAAGCTGATTCGAACCTATGATGGAATGGATGGCTTAAAAACAGGGTTTACTCAAGCCGCAGGATATTGTTTAACTGCGAGTGCAAAAAGAAATGGTTTGCGTATGATTGCTGTTGTAATGAAAGAGTCGAATAAGGAACAAAGAAATGCAGATATCAAAGCAATGCTTGATTATGGCTTTTCTCATTATGAACAAGCGATTCTATATCCAAAAGGAACGGTTGTTGACTATTTGACTGTAAAGAATGGAAAACCAGAAAAAGTAGCAATGATTACAAGTGAAGATGTACCATATATCTATGAAAAAGGAAATGCGGATACAGAACAATTACAACCAATCATTCAACCATTAGAACTACTAGCTCCATTACAAAAAGGCCAAATAGTAGGACACATGTATATTGATTTTGGAAATGAATTTTTTTATGAAGGAGAAATTACAATCGATCAAGACGTTTTCTCTTTAGACTATTTAGATATTGTATTTCGTTTTTTACAGCGATTTCTTCTATGAAAGAAATCCTTTTTTGTATGCTCTTGTCGAAAATAAACCGAGAGTCAATTATTCGATTACAATGATATAAGAAAGGGATGGATGTATGAAAATTATTAGAGATAAATCAGGTGTTAGCTATGTTTTAAATGGGGAATTCGATAATTATCATGTACAACAAGTGAAAGAATTATGTCGATATGATATTGAAATGACTCATCCAAAGATTGTCCGTCTAAATTTTAAACAAGTGACTTTTATTGATAGTACAGGATTAGGGTTTGTTTTAGCGCGATATAAACAGGTTCATGCGTATGGTGGAGAACTTCGTTTAGTTGATGTTCCCGATGCTGTAAGAAAGGTTTTTATGTTATCAGGAGTATTTACTATTATGAAACAAGAAAATACTAAGGAGAAAGTATTATGAATCAACTAAAACTGAGTTGCCTGGCAAATATAGAAAATGAAACGATTATTCGTACGACATTAGTTGCTTTTTTATTACCATTGAATCCAACAACAGATGAACTAATGGAATTAAAGACAATCTGTGCAGAAGCAGTTGTAAATGCAATCATCCATGGGTATCCAGATGAAAAAGGGTTGATTGAGATACAAATGTCTTATGATGATCATAAAATAGTTACATTACAAATACAAGATTATGGAATAGGAATCAAAGATATTGAACTAGCAAAACAATCCTATTATTCTACAAAAGAACAGGAAGAACATTCTGGTATGGGTTTTACGATCATGGAAACTTTTAGTGATCAATTAGATGTTAGATCTATTCTTCATCAAGGGACCATAGTTACATTAACGAAACAATTATATGATTAGTAAAGAACTAAATGATCTACTTTTGCGATGTCAAATGCATGATGAGGAAGCAATTGAACAATGTGTATTACAGAATACTCGTCTTGTATGGTCATTGGTACATCGGTTCCATTATACTCGTTATGATCCACAAGATTTATTTCAGATTGGTTGTATTGGTTTGATGAAAGCGATTATGAATTATAATCCCTCTTTTGAAGTGATGTTTTCAACATACGCTGTCCCGATGATATTAGGTGAAATAAAGAAGTTTTTTCGTGAGGATGGAAACATGCGTATTTCTCGATCCGTAAAAGAACGTTATTTATGGATTATTAAATATCAAGAAACGCATTTACAGCAATATCATCAGGAAGCAAGTATTCAACAGATTTCAAAAGCATTAAATATAGAGGAAACAGATGTCATAATAGCATTAGAAGCAAATCAACATTTTCTTTCTTTAGATGAACCATATTATCAGTCAGATGGCTCTACCATTCGTTTAGAGGATCGTTTGCCAACTAATAAAGAACTTATTATTGATTATGTTTCTTTGCGTCAAGAATTACAAAAGCTAACTATAAGTGAACAGCAGCTTCTTTATTATCGATATGAAATGGGGTTTAATCAACAAGAGATTGCTTTGAAAATGAACATGAGTCAAGTTCAGATTTCCCGTATGGAGAAAAAGACAATTCTAAAATTAAGGGAAAAACTCGTTTGAATCGAAAGAATTGTACATACTAACACCAAAGGAGGTAGTATGTATGAGTATCTATCGATTTCAACAAATCAACAAACACCAAAAACAAAATGCACATAAAATAAGAAATTCAATTCTTGCTTTTGTCAGTGGAGGAATCATTGGCCTTGTTGGACAACTTTTATATGTCATTTATACGGATGTACTTCGTTTGTCTATGAATGATGCAAATGGATGGATGATTATCACAATCATTTTCATTACAGCATTATTAACAGGGTTTGGTGTATTTGATAAAATCGCACAGTTTTGTGGAGCAGGAACATTTATTCCCATTACTGGGTTTGCAAATGCCTTGGTAGCAAGTGCGATGGAAGGAAGAACAGAAGGACCAATCTATGGGATTGGAGCGAATATGTTTAAACTAGCAGGCTCTGTAATTACTTACGGAATCTCTTTTGCTATTTTAATTGCAATTGTTCGTTTTTGGGTTGGCATATGAACAAGATTCGAATGTTTCATCAGGTATATCTTCAAGATAGCACATGTGTTGTTGGACCTTTAGAATATGCTGGTCCTTTACAAAAAGGATATGATGATTTTTTTGATGATTTTTATTGTGATTGTAAAAATTTTGAACATGCAGAAGTAGCTTTATTACAAAAAGCATATGCAATTTTGTTAAATAAACTTCAGGTAGATACCCCTTATTTTGCTTTTGCTTGTGGGGGAGATCTTCAGAATCAATTAGGTGCATCTCATTATTTTGCAAGAAGTTTACATATCCCATTCATTGGTGTTTATGCTGCATGTGCAAATAGTACTTTAGCATTACATCAAGCAGCAACATATTTATCAGATTGTCAAAATCAACATGCTTTGGTGTTTACTTCGAGTCATTATGGGAGTGCGGAAAAACAATTTCGTTTTCCAAATGAATATGGAATACAAAAAAAAGAAACGGTTACGATGACAGTTACAGGAGCAGGATGTATTGCATTAACAAACAAACCTCAACCGGTTCAAATTACACAAGGTATTTTAGGAGAAATCGTTGATGCGTTTTTAAAAGATGCAAATGATATGGGAAGTGCTATGGTAATGGCCGCATATACGACAATTCAACAATTCTTGCATGAATCAACAATATCCTATGCTGAAATAGATCATATTTTTACAGGTGATTTATCAAGTAAAGGACTTTCTATTCTAAAAGAATTGTTGCAAAAAGAATATCCTGATATTGACCAAAAATTATCTGATTGTGGACTTTTAATCTATGATCGTAAGAAACAGCCAGTATTTGCTGGTGGAAGTGGTTGTGGTTGTAGTATGTGTACTTTGATTGCAGATCTTTTACCGAAACTACATCAAAAAGTCTATAGAAAAATTCTATTAGTTGCGACAGGAGCTTTGTTGAATCCAATAATGATTCAACAAAAAGAAACGATTCCATGTATTGCTCATGGTATTCTTTTGGAGAATACTCAATGAATTATTTCTATGCTTTTCTATGTTGTGGCTTCTTTAGTTTAATTGGACAATTATTGTATGATCATACACGGTTAACACCAGGACATATTACGAGTCTTTTTGTTATTTTAGGAATATGTCTAGATTTCTTCCATTTTTATGATTGGATCATTGTACATGCACAAGCAGGTGCTCTTTTACCTATTACCAGTTTTGGTCATTCATTGGTTCATTCTGCGATGATTGGTGTTGGAAAATATGGATTTATTGGAATCTTTTCTAATCTTTTTGAACGTGTATCGAGCGGTTTAGCATTTGCTATTTTGATTGCTTTTTTAACAGCAATCGTTTTCAAACCAAAATCATAAAGACAATTAGCAAGAAGTTTGCTATAATATCCCATGTTGAGGTAAGTATATGGCAAGTTTTACAGTATCGATTGATCAGTTTGAAGGACCATTAGATCTAATGCTTCATCTTGTAAAAGAGAAAGAATTAGATCTTTTTGACTTGGACTTGAATGTATTAGCAGATCAATATATTCAATATATTAACTCAATGGAACAGATGCATTTAGAAATTGCTAGTGAATATTTGATTGAATTAGCTGGATTGATTGAATATAAAAGCCGTAAATTATTACCAAAAGATACTTCGGAGCTGGAAGATACTTATGAAGAAGACACCAAAGAGCAATTGATGCAACGGCTTTTAGAATATCAAAGGTTTAAAGAAGTAACTGCTAAATTTAGTGAGTTATCGAATGAAAGAATGCTTCATTATGATAAGCCACAGAGTGAAATTGCTAATCAATGGCTAAAAGAATCAAAATTACAGATTCAAGATATCCATGGGAATCCCATAGATTTAATTAAAGCAATGAATCATTGTATTCGACGTTACAAAATTATGCAACCATTACAAATGAAGGTTGCAAAAAAGGAATTGTCTGTAGAAGAACGTACGATACAGATCAAAGCACGTATGACACAATTACCAGAAGTTTTTGAGTTCTTTGATTTATGTATAGAACAGGATTTACATCTATTAATTGTTACATTTTTATCAGTTTTAGATTTATTACGGTTAGGATATTTGGATTGTGAACTTCAAGGAGAACAAATCTGGTTAAAGAAGGGGGCACGTTATGGATCATAATTTACAATCATTATTAGAAGGAATTCTATTTATTGTTGGAGATGATGGAA
>JAQXZJ010000011.1 GCA_029227155.1 Erysipelotrichaceae bacterium | reverse complement strand
TATTTCTCTCATTTGACCAAAGAGAAATATTTTGTCATCTTGTATTGAATCACCAGAATAGAGTACACGATTTTTCTTATCTAATAGTGCAATAGAGCCAGGAGTATGACCTAGTATTAATATGACTTCTAACTCTCTATCTCCTAAATCGATAACACTCTTATCGTAAACAGGAATTATTGTTCCTACTCTTGTAGAATCATTGTAATAATTGGAACTTTCAAATGGATGCATCATGAATGAAGAAAACTCATTATTTGCCCCAATATAATCAGGGTCTGCGTGGGTATTAACTTAGTGTAAATGGCTTATTTGTAACACTTAACACAACGTCCTTAATGTTTTTAACATTCATTCCACTGTCAATTAGCAGTGCTCGTTTACTTCCAATCAAAATAAAGAAACGTACACCGTTATCTTCATAGCGGTATGTAGCATCGTCAATTTGAATTAAATTATCGTATTTCATCTATAATTATATACCAAAAATATAGTTTTTTTTCTATTTGGTATTTTGAGAATAATTAAATTATTATTCTCTCCTACTATGAAAAATAGGAGAGAATGTAGTTTTTAAGTAAGTTATCTTCTAATATCGTAATTCATATTCATCAAGTTTTTGATGGTTTCAGCATCATCTGTGATGTTGGCATCACCTCTAATTGTATGCTTAATTGCGCTACTAGCCACAGCAAAGTTAATCATATCATTTGGGTCATAGTCATTCATCATTGCATAGATAAGGCCTGAAGCAAATGCATCACCACCACCAACTCTATCAAGGATTGTGAAAGTAAACATTTTACTTTCGATTGTTTGATAATCATACCAGAGAAAGGCTTTTAGGCTATTTTCACTACCGCTGTTAGCATATCGAACATGACGAGCCATACATTTGATATTAGGATATTGTCTTTTAAATTCATCAAATATCATTTTTTGTTCATCATATGATAGATGGAGTGGAATACCATCTTTAACATCACCTTTTGATGGATCAGCTGGATCTTTGTAGAGATGGTATGGTTCAATACCAATTAGAACATCTATATAAGGTAAGCATTGAGTACAGAAATCTCTAGCTTCATTCCATGTCCAAAGAGTACTTCTAAAGTTACCATCAAAACTTACAGTAAGACCAAGCTCTTTAGCACAAATTAATGAATCTAAAATAAGCTTTTTACAGTTAGCACCAAGTGCAGGAGTAATTCCACTAAGGTGTAACCAAGTGAAGTTTTTTAATAGAGCTTTTAAGTCATAAGATGAAAAATCATATTCTGTAATTGCACTGTGTTTTCTATCATAAATTACTTTACTAGGTCTAATACCATATCCAGTTTCAAGGTAGTAGCTACCTAATCTGTGTGTTGGTGTCTCTTCAGGGGTAGATAAAATAACAGGAGTACAGTGAACATCGTTACTTCTAAGCATTCTAATAGCACTTTTACCAACACTGTTATTAGGAACTACAGAGAAAAAGGTTGAATCAATACCAAGGTTTGCAAGAGCAAGAGCTATATTTGCTTCAGCACCGCCATAGCTTGCTTCAAATGAGTGTGTCATTCTTATCTTTTCATAGTTTGGTGGTGTTAAACGGAGCATTATTTCTCCGATAGTGATAAATCGTTGTCCTTCTGGACCACTAGTTGTAATTGGATTTTTGTGTATCATTTGGCCTCCAAAGCTCTGTTAATTTTCCTTCATTTATAGCTTTTGAGCAAGAAAAGTTTTTACATATACTTTATTGCCACTTTATTAAGCTTTCACAAAAAAATGTAAGAATATTCCTATCTTAATTAGGAGAAAAAAAGTGAAAAAAGTTTTTTAACGTTCTTATTATTGCTTTTGGCAATTACAATGTTTGCCCAAGGAACAACAGAAAATGTGAGTATAGATGTAATAGCAAAAAAAGCTGAACCAAAGTATGTATTTATGTTTATTGATGATGGTATGTCTTTCCCTCAGATTAACGCTGCTCAAATCTTTAATGGAAATAATGTTCCAGGTCAAATAGAATTAAAACCTTTAGGACATTAAGCGGGAATCCTCGGTAATTGAATTACCGAGATGAAAGCGTAAAACACAATTCAATAGATTTTAATAACTACCTTTTATGATTTATTTGATTAAAGAATGCTAGCAGATAAAACTTGTTAACGTGGTTTAATACCCTATAAATTTACTAATTTCTTTAATAAAAGATGCTAAATAAAAACATTATCATCTTTTTGTAAATGGTATTATTGAATCACGTGAAATTAACTCTGTATCAAGTAAAATTGGACTAGGTTTTGCTTCTGGATCTCTAATGCGTTCAAACATAGTTTCACCTGCTGTAAAACCAATTTGGAATGAAGGCTGGTTAATAGTAGTAATACTTGGTACTGCGATAGATGCAACTTCAATGTTATCAAAGCCAACAACTCCAATATCCTTTGGAACACTTAAGCCATATCTATTTGCAGCTTTAATAACAGATAGTGCAAATACGTCTGCTGCACAGAAAATAGCGTCAGGTCTATCATCTGTTCCTAATAATTGAGAGGCAGCTGATAGACCAAGACTATAAGAAACCTCAGGAAGAGATATCTTCCAGTTTTGAGGTATTATTACATTGTGTTCTTCTAATGCTGCTTCAAAGCCTCTAAGTCTTTCTTGTGCATAGTTATAGGATATTGGACCATTAATAAATGCAATCCTTCTGTAATTAAGATTAATAATATGATTTGTAGCATTTTTAGCCGAGATAAAATCATTTATACTAACATAAACAGAAGAAGCATCCTTGTTATATTCGCAGCATTGAACAAGAGGAAGTTCTTCTTCAATTGCATTTGCAACTGCAACTTCTAATTTTCTTCCAAGACAAATTATGCCACCAACACAGGTCTTTTTGGATACATGTAAAAGATTAGGAAGATTCTTTGAATCAATGTTACCTGTGTAAATAATTACAGGAAAACCATGGGCATTAGCACTTGTTTTAATTCCTTTTAAGATATTGTTATAAAACGGGTTTTCAATTGTTGGAAGTACAACCATGATTACATTATTCGAGTTGCTATTATTTTGCTTTAATATTGAATCGAGGTCGTAGCCTGCATTTTTTATTGCATTTTCGATTTTTATGCGAGTTTTTCCTTGTACTAACTCAGGGTGCTTTAACACCCGTGATACTGTAGCAGGTGATACACCTGCTTCTTTTGCAATATTTGTTACTGGAATACTTGTGCGTGCCATATGTAATATATTATTTTGTTTCTGAAAGATTGTCAATATTTCTGAAATATTTCATTTTTATTTCATTTGGATAAAAACAAAATAAAATCTTAAATTAAAAGGAATTATTCGTGAAAATATTTTTCCTTGTATTTGCAAAAAAACAGGAGTATCATAGTAAATGTAATAAGTATGAAAGTTATTTCATTTTATTTCATAAAAGGGAGGTTTTGATGAAGCTTGGCTTTCTAAGTGCTATTCTTGATGGTTGGACATATGAAGAGATGATGGATGTTGCTCATGATATGGGC
>JAQXZJ010000010.1 GCA_029227155.1 Erysipelotrichaceae bacterium | reverse complement strand
TTTTGAGCAGCCAAACGATAAGCTTGTATCGTTAACATGACATCACTGGATTTAAAAGATAGACAAGTGTCATAAAATCCTAATTTTTCTAAAATGTCAATATGTTTTTGAGCACTCTCAATCATTCCTTCTGCGGTTACTTTTCCATATTTAGCAATAATTTCTTTTTCGATAGAACCACTGTTAATTCCAATACGGATCGGTATATGTTTTTCCTGACATTTTCGAACTACTTTTTCAACATTTTCTTCAGAACCAATATTTCCAGGATTGATTCTGATTTTATCAACACCTGCTTCAATACAAGCAAGAGCGAGTTTATGATCAAAATGAATGTCTGCAACGATTGGACAATCAATCTGTTGTTTAATTTGTGCTATTGCTTGTGCATCTTCCATGCATGTTACTGCAACACGAATAATTTCACATCCAGCATTGATTAATCGTTTAGCTTGGGCAACGGTTGCTTCTACATCACGCGTTTTTGTATTGGTCATGGATTGAATCACACAACGATTTTGATGACCAATGAATAGATCCTTTACTTTGATTTGTTTTGTTTGCATTCTTGTAAACATAAATCCACCCACCTTTGTTGGTATTATAGCATTTATTTCGATAAAAAAACTATGGTAAATATAAAATAGGTGTGCTATAATTGTTTAGCACAAAGTAGGAGGTGCTTACAATGAGAGATAACATCACTTTTAAATGCAGTGAATGTGGAGAAGAAAACTACATCTCTACTCGTAACAAACGTAAACATCCAGAACGTATGCAAGTGAATAAATATTGTCCACGTTGCAATAAGAAAACAGTTCATAAGGAGAAAAAATAAAAAGAGCCTACAAAAGTGTATGGCTTTTTTTATAATCTTCGATTAAAATTTGAAAAGAGGGAATCATATGGCTGAAGTAGAACAAATTCGTTTAGGAATTTTTCAAGTAAATTGTTATTTCTTACATCAAGATAAGCATATCTTATGTATTGATCCAGGCGCAAATATGAAACGTATTGAGCAATATTTATTACAATATCCAGATCATATTTTGGATGGTATTTGTCTTACCCATGGTCATTTTGATCACATTGGTGCAGTAGATGATTTGGTAAGAAAATATCAATGCCCTATCTATCTATCAAAGGAAGATGAATATTTAGCGACACATAAAGAAGTAAACTTTATGGGGAATCGGTTTGCGACGATTACTTCTAAGATCACAACTTATCCATCAAATCATTTTACGATCGGTGTATTTGATTTATCTGTTTATGATACACCAGGTCATACAGAAGGAAGTGTGTGCTTGGGATGGAAACAATATTTATTCACTGGAGATACATTATTTAAAGAAAGTGTAGGACGTACTGATTTATATGGAGGAAGTAATGTGAAATTAAAACAATCTTTAGAATTGTTAAAACAACTGAATCCAGATTATCTAATATATCCTGGCCATTCAGAGCATTCAACGTTACAACAGGAGCTTCTAAATAATCCTTATTTGCAGTAAAGGAGGAAAATTTATGAATCAAAAAGAGAAAATATTTCGATCACAGAATTGGTTTTATTTAATTACATATGCTATTCTTTTGATTTTCCTTTTGACGAAGTTTGATATTATGTGGGGATGGTTTAATCGTTTATTAAACTTGCTATCACCGTTGTTTTATGGAATTGGGATTGCTTTTGTATTAAATCTACCAATGACATTTATGGAGAAACTACTGATTCAGCATGTTGGACCTCGTAAAAGATGGTATCGTCCAGTAGCGATCATTACAACATTAATTGTTGCAACTACAGTTGTTTTCTTATTAAGTAGCGTAATTTTTCCTCAAGTAATTGAAAATATTGTTATGTTAGTCAACAATATTCCTATTTATATTAAAAATATTGTGCAATTATCAAATCAATTATTAGAGAATTTCCATGTAGACTATACGATTTCTATTCAAGAAATCTTCCATGTTCCATTGGATCAAATCGTACCAACTATTACGAAGTGGGCAAGTGATGTAGCCCCAGATTTGTTAGGAAATACATGGAATGCAACGATGAGCATTGCAGGTGTTTTAGCAAACTGGTTCATGGGATTTATGTTGAGTCTTTATTTATTAAGCAGTAAAGAAAAATTTATTCGTCAGTTGCGGATGTTGATTGTTGCTATCTTTCCAAAAAAAGTATATGAATGGATTTTCTATGTAGGCAAAAAGACGAATGCTACGTTTACTAGTTTTATTAGTGGACAATTGGTAGAAGCTGTTATTTTGGGATGTATCTTCTACGTGGCTCTATTGATCTTGAAAATGCCGTATGCTTTGTTAATTAGTTGTTGTATTGCGGTAACGAGTATTGTTCCGATGTTTGGGGCTATGATCGGACAATTCTTTGGCTTTCTATTAATTCTAGCAATTAATCCTATAAAATCACTTGTTTTTGTTGTAGTTTTCCAATTGATTCAACAATTTGAAGGGAATGTAATCTATCCGAAGGTTGTTGGTAATTCAGTGGGTTTACCAGGTATTTGGGTATTATTATCAATTGTTGTTTTTGGTGGTTTGATGGGGTTATTTGGCATGTTGATTGCGGTTCCAGCGACTGCGGTATTATATACATTATTAAAAGAAACTGTCTATCACAAAATTAAACAAAAGGGAATAAAAGTGACGAATAAAGAAATCATTGATCTATAATGAATACATATTCAATTGAATATGTATTTTTTAAATAAAGATTGACTCTCCCCTTACAGTATGTTGTATGAATGAATCAGGAGGTATGCATATGTATAAAATCGGTGAATTTTCTGCTTTATCGAAAACAACAATTAAGACTTTACGGTATTATGAAAAGGAAGG
>JAQXZJ010000009.1 GCA_029227155.1 Erysipelotrichaceae bacterium | reverse complement strand
TGAAAAGAATTTTGATGAAGATGATGAAAAAATACTAACTGAAGATGAGGAATTGGATGATGAAGAAGAAAATTTAATTCTCAAACGGTTTGCGATACTTGTATTCCCTATGATTACTCTTTATGGAATTTATGTTATTTTAAATGGGCATTTATCTCCTGGAGGAGGATTCTCTGGTGGTGCGATTATTGGTGCGGGCTTGATTTTATTTGATACCGCATTTGGTCAAACAGCAATTCACAGATTCTTTAATTTTAAACGATTTACTTGTATCAGTGTTGGTTGTTTATTAACGTATTGTGCATGTAAAAGCTATTCTTTCTTTACAGGTGCCAATCATTTGATCAATATCATTCCAAAAGGAATTCCAGGTAATATTCTAAGTGGAGGATTGATTTTGCCTTTGAATATTTGTGTTGGTTTGATTGTTGCTTGTACCATGTATGGCTTCTATGCTTTATTTACAAGAGGTGATATCTAATGCAGGAACTCTTACATAATTACTATGAAGCCGTTGCGGTTATTCTGTTTGGAATTGGCTTTATGAACTTATTATTACAAAGTAATCTCATTAAAAAATTCATTGGTTTAAATATCATGGATACTGCTGTTTACTTATTTTTAGCAGCAAAAGGTTTTATTTATGGACGGGTTGCACCAATTGCGGTTGCAGGAGTACCTGCAACAGTAGAACAGTTTATTAATCCTGTTCCAAGTGGATTGGTGCTTACAGGTATTGTCGTATCTGTCAGTGTAACAGCATTTTCTTTGGCACTAATTGTGCGTTTGTATAAAAGATACCATACATTTGATATGGATCTGATCATGAAATTAGCAAGGGAGGAAGAGAAACGTGGCTATTAATTGGATACATAATTTTCCTTTCTTCTCTATCTTCTTAACGATGCTAGGTGGTATTGTTACGGCATTGATTCGCGATCCTAAAAAGGCATTGCGTTTGCATCAGATGATTGCGATCGTTGTAGCAATCTTATCGTTATTCTTATTAATTAGTGTGACACAGAATCAGGAAAGTTTTACATTTATGATGGGGCATTTCCCTGCACCATGGGGAAATGAATTACGTGCAGGTCCTTTAGAAGCACTGATGGCTTTCTTCTTTAGTATCATTATGTTTCTAACGGTGACAGGCGGACAAACGGAAATTTTTCGAGATATCGTAACAGAAAAGATCAAATACTTTTTTGTGATGATGAATTTAATCTTTGGTTCAATCTTAGCGTTAATTTATACCAATGATGTATTTACTGCTTATGTTTTTATTGAAATCAATACGATTGCTTCTTGTGCTGTCATTATGGCTAAAGGGCATGGACGTAGCATGATTGCTTCCATTCACTACCTAATTATGAGTTCTTTAGGATCAGGGTTATTTTTGATTGGTTTATGTATTTTGTATGCATTAACAGGTCATTTATTAATGCCAAATATCCAACAATCACTGATTGTAATTGCTCAAAGCGGAGAATATCACTATACCTTACTGGTAGTAACAGGTTTGATCTTTATCGGATTATCTGTTAAAAGTGCATTATTTCCTTTCCATACGATGTTACCGAATGCGTATGATCATTCCGTATCGGCAGGAGCAGGGATTTTATCAGGTTTGGTATTGAAGAGTTATATTATCTTAATTTTAAAAATGATATTTAATGTATTCTCATTTGAAGTAATTCAGATGTTAAGGATTCAACATGTCTTGTTTGTATTTGGTATTTTAGGAATGATCATGGGTTCCATCTATGCGTTCAAAGAAGTACGAATTAAAAAGATGTTAGCCTTCTCTTCAGTGGCTCAAGTTGGATATATCTTTATGGGATTTGGAATTGGTAATATGGCTGGATTTGTGGCTGCTTGTTTCCATATCTTAGCACATGCTGCGACAAAGACATTGTTGTTTGTTAGTGTTGGTTCTTTGATTGATACTAACGGTGGAAAAAAAGGAATTCGTGATTTGCAAGGAACAGGAAGAAAGAATCCATTTGCTGGAGTAGCTTATACGGTAGGTGCTTTATCCATGGTTGGTGTGCCTTTATTTGCGGGATTTGCCTCAAAATATTTCTTCGCAGTTGCTACAACAGGAAATCAGTTGGTTATGACGATCGTTTTAGCAGCACTAGCTGTTTCCATGATTCTAAATGCGATTTACTTTATTCCAACAGTAATCAGCATCTGGTCAGAACCAACAAGAGAATTCCCAAAAACACCACAGCCAACACTTACATTTAAGGTTGTTTGTGTAGCGTTCATTGCGATTAATTTTATATTAGGAATGTATTTCAAACCAATCATTGAAGTGATTAATCTTGGTTTACAATTGTTAGGATAGGAGGAAAAACAAGAAATGAAATTTTTAATGACATTTGCAGTTGTTTTTCCAGCAATTGCAGGAATAGTATCAGGATTTATTAAAAAAGATCAAATAAGAAATCGCTTTGTGATGATAACCTTAGCGATTCAGTTGGGATTGATCATCTATCTTGTATCTCATCCAATCGCTGAAGCAGTAATTCTTACCTTTACGGATCATCTTTCGATTGCCTTTGGAATCGATACGATTTCAACGCTTTTCTTAGTGTTGATAACTGTAATTTGGTTTCTAGTTGCGATTTATTCTGTTGAATATATGAAGCATGAAGACAACCGTGCGCGGTTTTCGATGTTTTATTTATTCACATTTGCGGCATTGATGGGGTTATCGATGTCAAAAAACTTGATTACGATGTATTTATTCTATGAGATGATGACGCTTCTCAGTGTTCCTTTGGTCATTCATTCTCAAAGTAAAGAAGCTTTGAAAGCAGGTGTTAAGTATCTAGGATATTCTGTTTTTGGAGCTGGACTTGGTTTGCTAGGAATTTTCTTTATTCAACAGTTTGGTACAACTCTATTCTTTAATGCCGGTGGCGTTTTGGATTCTGTGAAAATTGTTGGAAATGAAAA
>JAQXZJ010000008.1 GCA_029227155.1 Erysipelotrichaceae bacterium | reverse complement strand
CCTTCAGCGCGAAGCCGAAGAACAATCTGCAAAGCAGCCGGGCTTGGAACGATTGGTGGGCCTGGGACGACTCGAACGTCCGACCTCACCCTTATCAGGGGTGCGCTCTAACCACCTGAGCTACAGGCCCGTATCACCGACTGCTTAAATAATATAACATTGCTAAATATATATGTCAACAACTTTTTTTATTTTTTTTAATATTTTCTTAATTGCTTAATATCATTTCATGATAAACAAGAAATAAGCCTTACATACAACACCTAAAAACTACGTTAGTTTAATATGTAACACAAATTATTAATCTAATTCTCATCATAAATATATTTATATTCATATTCAGCTGGATCAAATTGGCTAGTCTTCAACTTCAAAGCCAGCTTTTATTACAAAATCATAACTATAAACATAGTGTGACTTCGTAAAAGGAATATCCACTTCAAATGACTCTCTAGCTGTCTTAGTAACATTAACCTCTGTCACATAAGCCGATTGTGTTGCTACGATAGCTACTAAAACTATCACTACCACGAGCATCAATCTAAAAAACTTTTTTTCATAGAAAATTTCTTATTCAAAATGAACAACCCCCTTATAATATATAATTTAGATATAACTATGTATTTATTGTAAAGTAAAAGCTAAAATAATGTTACCCTTTCTAATACAAATAGAAGAAGACTTTTAGAAAGCTTGCCAGCAATATAAAAAGTGTTTAAGCACCCCTTCAAAAGGTATGCTTAAACACTTACATAATTAAATTACTATACTAGTTCTTTTTTCTCATAACGAATCCACGTTAAGATCAAGAAGATTGCAGTAATACCAATTGATATTACCACCATCAATGGATTAATAGCTACATCTACTATTACATTACGAATATCCGCCAAAGTGAAGACTGATATATACTTTAAGAACTTTGTACTTTCTCCCATTTCAGATAATACATTTAAAAAGTAGCTTACAAATACTAATCCTAAACTAATTCCCAATGTTTTCTTTGTTTTATGTGTAAATGTTGACAAGAATAAACAGATTGAGAAAATAACGATAGATGAGAATAATGGTGTAACACTCAATAATAGATATGATTTTCTATCGAAATCTCCGCTTACAGCTAATCCAATATAGTTAAACGCTCCAATAGTCACAATCAATAAAACGATATAAAACAATCCACTAAATATTCTGCTTAATACGATATCACTTCTTGTTACTGGTACACTATTCAAGTATTCAATTGTTTTATCACTTTCTTCTTTTAATAAAATGTTGGATCCTAGAATTCCACTATAAATTCCCGTTAGTAAAAGCACAAAGACAAAGCCTTCTGTTTTCAACCATCCAAAAGCAGAATCAATACTTGAAATATCCATATTAAATGCTTTTAATACTTCTTCTGGAAACAATGCCATCATTTCATCAATCATTTCCATATTCTCGCTATTTATAATAGATGGATAGATTAGAAACACTACTAGAAATAATCCTACTAAAATGGATGCCCATATAATAAAATTCTTTAAATTTATTTTTAACTCTCTTTTAAACATTCTATCTTCCTCCTATTTATAGTAATGCAAGAACATATCTTCAAGCGTTGCCTCTTCAATTAATATTCTATCAATCGTGTAATTTGACAGTTTCTTAATCAATTCATCATGTGGCATATGATTTCCAAATTTAATTGTATTTCCATCTTCTGATACTGTATTTACATTTAAATCATTAATAATTTCTTGTGCTTGTTTTGATGTCACAGTTACAAACGTTAAACTCTTTTTTGACAATTCTTCTACTTTTTCTACTTTGATTAACTGTCCATTTTTAATAATTCCTACTCGATCACATATTTTAGATACTTCCGTTAAGATATGGGTGGAATAAAATACCGTATTTCCTTTTGCTCGTTCTTCTTTTAATAAATCATAAAATACATTCTGCATAATTGGATCAAGCCCACTGGTTGGTTCATCTAAAATGAGGATTTTAGGTTCATGCATAAAAGCCAATACAATTCCTAGTTTTTTTAAGTTTCCTAAAGATAAGTCTTCGATCTTCTTTTTCTCATCTAGTTCCAATCTCTTTACTAATTCCATTCTTCTACCATGAATATCTCTTTTATAAAAGTTTTCATGATAATCGAGCATTTCTTTCACTGTTAAATCATCGTACAAATGAATCTCACTTGGTAAGTAACCAATTTTTTCTTTGATTGCTTTATCATCTTTATTAAATTCTTCATTGTCAATCAATACTCTGCCACTCGTTTTATTGATTAAGTTCATAATTGAACGAATGGTGGTAGATTTTCCTGCTCCATTTGGACCAATAAAACCAAATATTTCTCCTTCTTGTAATTTCAAAGATAGATTTTCTACACCTAATACTTTCCCGTAATACTTTGTTAAATTTTGAATTTCTAGAATATTCTTTTCCATCATATAAACCCCTCTTTCTATTTTAAACTTTTCATATATACATGCAGATAGATATATAGGCTATATAACAACAATGCTACTACTATAGCCACACT
Organism: Erysipelotrichaceae bacterium; assembly: GCA_029227155.1. GTDB lineage: Bacteria > Bacillota_I > Bacilli_A > Erysipelotrichales > Erysipelotrichaceae > RGIG4607. Next base: position 30,232 of record JAQXZJ010000008.1, on the reverse strand, counting down.
GACTATTGGCTGAAATAATATACTTAAAATGAGTAAAGCTCCAAAAACTATTAATACATACGCTGAGATTTTGATTGCTTTATTTACAAGTTGTTCATCTCTGTTTTTGACCCAGAGTACTTTCGATTTCATATAATAGTTACTTCTGACCTTTGGCATATAATTTCCTGAAATGATCAATAGGATTCCTAGTAAGATAACTACTATTCTTCTGATATCTAAATGATTTCCTAATGCAATCGCTATTGTGACGATATATAGCACAACTGTTATGGTAGGAATCAACCATTTGTAAACTGTTACTGCTTTTTTGTTTGCTTCTGGATTTTCATCTGAGCGATCACTTACTATACAACAAAATAGTTGTAAAGCAAGCATCATGATAGGCATACCGAATACAAAGGCTGGTTTTGAGAAATATCCATCTGGTTGATTATTGATGCCCCAATGGATTGCTATACGTTCTGGTAGTTGATTATAAAACAGTAAACCACAAACGATTGGTAACAAACATACAACTGATGTAATGATGATTTGTTTCCAATTAATGCTTTTCATGCTCATCCCCTCCTAACCCTTTGATCCAGATCAATACTTCTTCAAATACAGAAATATTCAATTCATAAAAGATATATTTCTTATATTTTGTTTCTGCTATTAATCCTGCTTTTTTCAAGGTTGATAAATGATAAGAAACCGTAGCACCCGTTAGATCAAATCTACTAGCAATTTCTCCTGCTGTTTTCTTTCCTTCTTTTAGCATCTCTAGTATTTCTCGTCGCACCGGGTCTGAAATAGCCTTTAACGTTTCCGACATTCCCATCTAACCACCACCTTCTCATTTAGATAATTATCTAAATAAAATATATTCCTATTTCTTTTTCAGTCAATAGCATTTAGATAAATTTCTAAATATTATGTGTTTTAGAGATTATTAAAGCCTCCTCTTTTAGTAGAAATTGTTTATACACTGCTACTAAAACAACAGGAGGTTTTATCTATATCTAATTACATTTCTTCTCTAACCTTATCAAATCTGAACAATTGATTCGCTATCTGCAATCCATTGTTCAATTTCGTCAATTCAGTATTCAAGATGTTTCTCAACATCCCTACTCCAAAAATGTATTGGTGTCCACTCTATTCGCCTAAGCAAATTATCATTTTTCATATCTCTTTTACGATTTTCCTCGATTTTTTTATCCAATAATCTTTATTGTTTTTTATCTTGCCTTTGTTTTCTTCAAAATCCTTCCCATGCCAAAATTCGCCATCAATAAATATTGCAATCCTATACTTCGTTAACGCTATATCAGGTGATCCAGGTAGTTCTTTATAATTGAGTCTACATCGATACCCTCTATGCCATAACGCAGACAGCACTGACTCGACTTTGCTTTTTTTATGACTCAATGCCTTCATACGTTTTGAAACCTCTGGAGTAGTTTTTATTCACGATATTTCATCCGATTCACCTTACTCATTTATAAATACTATTTCTTAAAACCCTTTCGATCAATGATCTCCACTTTCTCATCTCTACCCATCAAAGCATAATATCTACGCCATAAAGCTACAGAATGAAGTGGTATCATCTGATCATATGCCCTTATATATTCTACAATTTCTGATTTCTTTAAATCACAATCATATAAAGTACCATCTTTTATAATCGAAAAAGCACCCATCATATCAACATCAACACCATCAATCACAAATTCACAAAAACACTTCGTACCATACTTTCTAGTATCATAGCTTTGAGGCAATAAATATCCCATAGATTCTAATACATTCTTCATTTTAATAGCATCTGTTTCCGTTACCATAATATCAATATCATGGAAATCATCCACATAGCCTTTTAAATACAACAAAAGAGAAGCCCCAATTGCCCATGTAATCTTTTCCTGATTACAAATACTTGCGATTTTAGATAAGACTTGTAACTTTTCTTCTTTATCTACCATAAAATGTCCTCTGAATCGTATGTAATGCCGGGCATTGTAATTCATTCATAACATCTAATACCTGATTTGCATCATAAATAACTTTAATATCTTCAAAATCTATTTTATCCTTCTCAATGGTTAGAATCCCTCCACAAGCTACATTTCTATTTATACCAGGACATCCCAAAGAACCAACATTAATATACCAACAGTTATTATATTGCGTTATACAGCCTTTATGATCATGCCCATATAAAATAATCGTACTATTGATACCCTTAAATAATTCAGATAATTGTTTTCCTGTAGGCTCCTTTATTATCTTCTGGTAATTCGTGGTGTCTTTCATTGCGTAATGTAAAATCGTACAAGAAACACCTTCTACTTCCAAATCTATTTGATTGGGTAAAGATGCTAAAAAGCGAATAGAATCTTGTGATAAAAGTTGATGCTCCCACTTATGAAAAGCCTTCTCCTCCTCATACATCGTATCCTTTAATCCATCCAATAGATACTTCTCATGATTCCCACAAACAGCATATAGATTCTCAATTTGTTTCATTCTTTGTACCGTTTCTTCTGGAAAAGGTCCAATTCCAATTACATCACCACAACAAAAGATACAATCAATAGATTGCTTATGAAAAACATCTAGGATAGCTTCTAACGCTATTACATTGTTATGAACATCTGTAATAATGCCAATCTTCATAAACACTCCTATAATTTACGAATAAAACTAGTTGATACTTTAGGTTCCTTTTCCGGTAATCCATAAGCCTCTTTTCCTAATGCAATACTCTTCATCAAAAAGACCATATTTTTAGCCAATGTACGCATTGTCTGTAGTCCTTCTAAATCTTCTGCAACATCTCCAGGTTTTGAACCATGTATACTATTCCAATACTGACTACTAGCCACAGGCATTCCACTAATCGTAAAATACTTGTTCAGCTCATCAAACGTCGCAGAACAACCACCACGTCTAGCACAAGCAACACTCGCTCCTACCTTCATACGTCTATCAAAATGGGTACTATAAAATAAACGATCCAAGAATGAAATTAAGGTTCCATTAGCGGAAGCATAATACACTGGACTAGCAATAACCAATCCATCACACTCTTCAAACTTCTTTGCACACTCATTGACAAGATCCTGAAATACACACTGACCTGTTGTAAAACAACTACCACAAGCAATACAACCACGAATATCTTTTGATCCTACTTGTACTACTTCTACTTCAATATTCTCTTCTACAAATACCTTTTCCATTTCCTTCAACGCAATTGCTGTATTCCCATTTACTTTTGGACTACCATTAATCATTAAAACTTTCATTTTAACCCTCTTTTCTACCCTCACGATTTTTTCTTATTTTATCATGAACGCATAATTGTTTACATAAATATGTATATAATTTCTAACAAGACCTAGTAATTATTAACAAAAAAGCGAAGCACTACGCTTGGCCTTCTGGAATCAATTTAATAGTTGTTCAATCGTTTCTGGTTGTACATTCATATATATTGAAATCTGTTCAACAGATAATCCATTATCTTTCATTGTCTGTATGATTTTTCTTAACATCAATAATTTCTTATCCTTAATTTGCATTCCCCATTCATTCAATCTTACTGCTTTATCTTTCAAACTCTTTTCAAGGCATTTCAGATCCTCTTGTTCTTGTTCAAACTTTTCTCTACTGAATTCTAACACTTTCTTATCTGTATCAAGTTTCTCTTTTGCAGATTCTAAACTTTTCTTCATTTAATTTCTCTTTATCAAACTCTAAACTTTTCTAAATCTGCATTAAACTTGATTTTATTTACCTTATACTGTTCATATTCTATTCTCAATCGTTCGAATTCTTCTTTTTCTTCTTCCGCTGCCCATTTATCATACATCGCACATAATTCTGCTATTTCCCATGTCATCTCATCCAGAAATTCTTGCATCTTGTCTTTCATAAACAATTCTCTTTTATTCATATTAGGCACACATCCCTTTTAATTGTCCTATACACAATTTGCTTAGAGATTCCTACTTTAACACACAATAAATTAAAATACATTGGTTTATTCACCAATGCATTTTAATTTATTATTTTCATAAACATATACTTCATTCTGATGCGGTAATACATGATTTGCACCCATCGCATTCAACTTCTCAGGATTTCGCGAATGTACACAAACCACATTTTTTGGTTGTAAGGTATTTAACATCCAACTTAAATGATTCGGAAACGCATGATTAAACGAATACACATTCGAATAACCTACATACTCAATTTCATTCATCGTTAACATTTTTTCTAAATTCCTAGAACCGCTCTTATGAAAAGGATCCCCAAATAAATGAAAATAAATTCCACCTTGAGTGTTCAACGAGAACAAATTCATTAGATTCTTATAGGAAACCTGTACTACATATTGATTGGCATGGTTATTGATATCCGCAAATGATAATTCTACGTTGTTTATTCGAACAGATTCAAGAATCTTTGAATCTTGCTGATGACTTGAACAGTAAAACTTCACAGGACAATGCAATACATTTTGAACCACATAAGCAGTTTCTACTTCAAATACAATCTCTCGATCAATCTTAGAAAGATATTCAATCAAAGCTTCAATCAACTGCATATCTCGATGATAGGTACAAAAGAATCCCAAACTCTGTGAACTCTTTAAGCGATAAACGACATCCTCATAAATATGTTTCTCCAAAAACATTCCTTGTAATACATCTTTACTTGGTTTTGACAATTCTTCAATTTGATTCGGATCATGAACAAACTCACTAGGTGAATAACTTGTGCCATCCACAATCAATAGATCAATCTCTCTATGGCTGATTTTCTCAATTTCCGCAAATGCTTTTTCTTGAGATAAACCATGAAAACGAATATCCCCACTATACATTATCTTCATATCTGGGCAGTCGATATAATAACTCGTCGAGCCAAAACATGGATGATCATTAAAATATGGAGTAATCGTAAATGGACCATGGGTAAATGGAACTTCATAATCAATTCCAACAACCCGTTCATGAGGTGTCCCTTCCTGTATATCTTCTAATACTGTTAATAGTTTCTTGCCATTTTTGTGCATATAAACAGGAATAGAAGGATCCAAATAACAAATATTACTCATATGATCTAAGTGTAAATGTGAAATCAAAACAGCAGTCTTGATTGTAGAATCTTCACTTGGCACAATATTTTCATAAACGCTACCATCAAACAAACATAAATCATTTTTTGGATATATACCATCCACTTTAGGAGTTTCACCCAAACGTAACGCATCTAATAGAGCATTCTGTTTCCGATGTAAGATTACACCATCATAAACCTGTGTATCCGGCCGAAATGGAGCACCAAAGTCAAACAATAAACGATCATTTCCATAAGTTATACTTACGACAACTCCACTACCCTTAAGTCCTTCTATAAACTGGATCTTTGTTTTCATTCTGTTACCTCCACCAATTGTTCACCATCCAAAACATAGGTAGCATATTTCTTTGGCAACAAGCGCATCCTACCATTTGTAGCCAATAAACGCTCTGGTTGATATCCATGAGTTGGAATCAAAACTTTTGCATCAATCTGATCACAATAATACTTCAGTTGTTGTGGATAAGCGTGCGTAAAATACCGGTTCATAAAGAAATTAATATGAGTAAATCCACTTAATTTTAAGACTCTTTGTAAATTTTCGTATGCTGGATCATAGGCACCCATTGGCATACCGCCTGAATGTAAATAACTTGCATTCTGATTCGGTAAATCTAACAATTCTAATAGATGTTCATAGGTATTCTGAATTAAATATTTGTTAGGTTCTGCATATATTTCTTTTTTTGTAATTACAGAATTGTGCTCTAATAAATCATAAAACCATTGTTGATCATATTCTTTATCTGGAACATAAACATTTACCATTTCATCAAAGAATTTCCATATTAAATATGCTGTCTCTGGTTCAAACGCAATGATACGATTACATCTTTTAGCCATACTTTGGAAATTACGCACTTCTTCCATCTCACGTTCATAGAAATTGAAAACACATAATCCTTGTTCATTCTTCAGTTGTTCACAGAGAGCTTCATTCACCATTGCTTTACTCAACATACCCTCAGGAATCTCTTTTTGTCCTATTATTTCAGCATTTACATCTTGATACATCATAATCATCGTTGAATCCATTAGTGAAGTTGTATCACAAACTAATACATCTACGTGTTCATTTTTAATGTATTCCATTTCCTTCCAGACATTTTCAGCATAATTCCCATGTAAAACAACATCACCCGTATAATGTAACTTCATATCCGGTGTTTTTATATAGAACGAATAATCCTGATAGCTTTGATCATTTATTAGAAATGGTTTGAGTATCATCTTTCCAATCTGATACTCCTTATTGGGATCCAATGTTTGATAGCCTTTTGTCCGTAAAGTATACACCCCTTTACCAGTCGTTTCTAAAGCCTCTTCCAAACGTTTTGCTGGTTCACTTAAATAGACATCCACATCATCAGAAACAAGTCCCATACATGACATATGGTCCAAATGCATATGAGTAATAAAGATTGATGTATGTAAATCAGAATCTTCTTGTGCCAATAAAGGAAAATCCTCAATATCCTTTTTTGCATATAATCCTTCAACCAATGGTGCTCGATGTAGACATAATTCATCATATAAATAATGATCATCCCGATGTTTTACATGACCATCAAACACATCCGTTGCCGGATCATAAGCAGTCCCTATTTCTAATAGAATTCTTTCTTTCCCATATACAATACTCATGACTACACCGCCAATTGTATCTAAGCCACCATAAAACTTGATTTTTGTTTTCATAGATTCTCCTTTACCAAGGTGAATTATCATTCTCAATTTCACCAATCATCGGATAACGCCCCAATTGTGGACAACTCAGTTTCTTATGTTTCATAACATAAGCTGCCAAAATATCATGAATTGGGATTTCTGTATTTAACCATTGTACACGACTAGAAATAATACGCGTATCATTACCGCCACTTGCCATATATTTACTAGTAACTACCCGATATTTCTTCTTCAAATCAAGATTCTTACCATCAAGTTCTTGAATTGAAACTACTTTATTTGGATATGGTTTTGTATTATCAATTTCAACTTTCAAACCAGAAAACATCAAATTTCCATTATTACCAAACCGTTCCGGTTCATAGACTAATGTAAACAAATTCCAAATATCTTGTCCAGTATACTCACTTACTTGTAAAGGATCATTGAATCCCATGGCTTTACTAATTACAAAACGAGTAATATCCCCTTTCGGAATCGACCAACCACAACTGGTACAATTAAAATATGCAAAGTCTACATTCATCATTTCTCGTACAGCATCACTCAATAAATCCCCCATAGGACTTTCTTTTGATAAACGCATTGGAATATCTTCGATGGCTTCTCCTAATACTTCTTCAAAATAATAATCATACGGGCCTGTTACTCTTTCCACAAAAGCATCAATTCGGGGATTCTTTTCAAAGTTACCATGCCATACATCAATCATTCTACACTTACGATCCACTACTTTGCGCGTTTCCGTATCAAAATAGAGCTCAATATGTGGTAATGACTTACCACCAAAACCACCTTTTGTAATTGCACAATTACGTACAACTCTAGCATAATCACCAGGAATATGTCCACCAATCATCGCATCTGGTTTCAGATCTTCAATCGCCTCGAACACATCTAACAATTCACCACTCTCACTATCTTCTGTAAAATAGAATGGAAAATGTGTGAGAACAACAATTACTTCAGCCCCTTCTTCACGCATCTTAGGAATATAAGCACGCAAAGCTTCTACAGATGAAATAGCCACAAAGTCTTTGAACGCCTCTTGTTCCACCATATATGGGGTGTATTCCGTTGTACAACCAACGATACCGATTTTAATACCACCTTTATCTAAGATGACATATGGTTGAACCCCTTGAATCAATTCTTGCGTATCTTTCAACAAGATATTACTGCAAAGAATCGGGAAACGATCTTTAACATAGTCAATCGCCTCCTCTAGTTCTTCTTTTCCACGATCAAATTCATGATTTCCCAACGTATACGCATCCGTTCCAATCAACGCTAAACCTTCAAACACTTCTTTCCCATGCCATAGAACACGATTAATATTATCACCAGCATCCAATAAAAGTGTATGCTCTCTATTTAAGCTTCTTACCGATTCAATCGCACTATAAAAACGACTCAATCCCGGAGCAATATCATGTTCCCGAAACTCTCCACCATAATCCGCATGATTCAAAATATCTAATTTAACGATTGACATAAATACTCCTTTCTAAGTAATACAAAGAATTGGGAAATACCATGATACTTCCCAATCATAAACACTAGCCTTTTAATCCACCTCTAGAAACACCTGTTACAATGCTCTTACGACAGAACAAGAATAAAATAATCATTGGAATGACAACAATCGTAGCTCCAGCCATTAATAACTCATAATGAATACCCGCTTCATTAGTAAACGCAAACAATCCAAATGGAAGAGTACGATTTCCTTGCGATTTAATAACCAGAATACTCCACAAGAAACTATTCCAACAAGTAATTGCATTTAACAAACCAATGGTTACCAAAGAAGTCTTAGCCATAGGAACCATAACTTCCCACAAGAACTGCCAATCACTAGCCCCATCAACCTTCGCCGAATAATACAAACTATCCGGAATCGACATAAAGAAATTCCGTAAGATATACGTATAGAAAATACTACTGGTAAATGGAATAATTAATGCTAACAAATTATCATATAGTCCCCAATCAACAATCGTTGTATAGTTGGTAATGATCAACATTTCAAAAGGAATCATCATCATCGATAACAACAAGAAGAACAACTTATCCCTTCCAGGGAACTTTAACTTTGAAAATGCATATGCTGCTAAAATCGTAGTAAACATCGTAATCGCAACACAACAAACCGTTACCATTACTGAATTCATAAAATACGTACCAAATGGTGCAATATCTAATGCTTTAAAATAGTTTTCAATAATTGGCTCCGCTGGAAAAATAGTTGGAGGTACATGATTCGATTCTGCCGCCGTCTTTAAAGAAGTAACAATCATCCAGAAGAATGGAAAAATCATAAAAATTCCACCAATTGTTAATAAAGAATATAAAACTATATTTTTAATATACTCTTGCCTTTTCATAGTTCACACCTCTATTAATAATAATCGTATTTCTTCTGAATCTTATTCTGTAACACAGTAAATACTAAAATAATTAAGAATAAGATAATTGCACTCGCTGCTGCATAACCAACCTTAAACTTCGTATAGAACTGATCATACAAATAGAAAATAACAGTATATAGATTGTAAGCAGGACCTGGCTTACCACCAAACAATACATAGAGGCCTTCAAACACCTTAAATGCTGAAATCATATTAATGATAGCAACTAAACCAATTGTAGGTGCTAATAAAGGAACTGTTATATTAGTAAAGATATCTTTTGATTTCGCTCCATCAACTTTAGCAGCCGTATAATATTGAGGATCAATATTCTGTAATCCCGATAATAACAGAATAATCGTCATTGGTAACATAGACCAGATTCCATAAATACAAAGACAAACTAGCGAATACTTTGGATTATTTAACCAATTGATCGCATCCTGTCCAAATATAGATAGAATGTAGTTCAAAATTCCATAGTCATAGTTAAAAATCCAACGCCAAACAAGCCCAATGGCAGCACTTGAAGTAACAATTGGCATAAAATATGCTGTCTGATACAACCCTTGAAGTCTTTTGATATTGTTTAACATCACAGCAATGAATAAAGAAATAATCAAGGATATTGATACAACAACTACAACATAAATAATTGTATTGTAAATAGATGAAATGAAAGTAGAATCACTTAAAATATGAGCATAGTTCCCTAATCCATAACCAGAAAATTCATCAGTCATTACTCTGAAATCTTCTTTAAAACTAATCAAGATTGCGTTAAAGAATGGATAGACTGTAAATATTAGAACTCCAATCATAAATGGAAGTAAATACAAAGTGGGCTTTAAAAACGTTTTAGGTGTAATCACTTCATCATTTTTTGTTTTATACCTAAGCATAACGCTCACCTGTTTCTTCATCAAATACGAAGACACCAGCTTCTTTGAATGCTAGATATACTTCCATACCATCCTCTGGATTCATATCATCCGCAATATACGTACGCAACATTTGTTCACCTAATTGTAAATTTGCAAGTACATCTTTTCCACTCAAATAGGTATCCACAACAGTTGCTTTTACTGTGCCACGATTGGAAACAATGATTGCTTCTGCACGACAAGCAAAAACAATCCGTTGATTAATTGGAATATTATTACCTTTCGCAAACGGAATCACTGTATCATATGTGTCTAATTTGATTCCTTCTTTGGTCCATTCTCCATGCAATTGATTAATCGTAGGTGCCCCGATAAAATCTGCTACAAACAGATTGGATGGTTCATTATACAATTGTCGAGAATGATCAAATTGTTGCATAACTCCTTTTTTCATTAACATAATGTAATCAGAAATAGCAGAAGCTTCTTCTTGATCATGGGTAACAAAGAACGTAGTAACCCCTGATTCTCTTTGAATACGACGAATCTCTTCACGCATTTCCACACGCAACTTCGCATCAAGATTACTCAAAGGTTCATCCAATAATAACAATCTAGGTTTCTTAACTAACGCACGCGCAATCGCAACCCGTTGTTGTTGACCACCAGAAAGTTCTTTTGGTTTACGATCTAAATATTCATCAATATGCACCATTTTGGCATATTCTTTTGCAATTTTAATTCTTTCCGCTTTCGGAACTTTTTTAATCTTCAACGGAAAACAAATATTCTCTAAAACCGACATATGAGGATACAAAGCATAGTTTTGAAATACAAGGCCAACCTCTCTTTTATCTGGAGGTAAATCAGTAACATCCTCTTCATCAAAAAATATTTTTCCATCAGTCACTGGCAAAATACCTGAAAGCATATTCAACATCGTTGTTTTTCCACAACCACTTGGGCCTAATAAAGCAATTAATTTTCCACTCTCAAACTCTGCCGTTAATTCATTAACCGCAGTCACATCATTAAATCGCTTTGTCAACTTTTCAACTCTTACTTTCATATAAAAATCTCCCTTTTTATATAATTTAACCATACACCAAAAGGCGTATGGTTAAATTTACATATAAATATTATTATTGTCCTAATTCTTTATTAGAAGTAGCGATCATTTCATCATAAGCTGCCTTAGCATCTCTACCAGTTAAGCAAACTTCAGAAATCATCTTATCAATTGCAGTACGAACGCTTGCAGATCCTTTGATACTATTCAACCAGTTAACAGCATCTTTTGATTCATACAACGCTTTGATTGCTAAATTATCATTCAAACTATTCTTGAATGTATCTGTTTCTAATGCATCTTCATAAGCAGGTAAAGCACCAAAATAAGTAGCCCATTTTGCATCATTTTCAGCACTTGTAAACCACTTCAAGAATGTATAAGCAGCTTTTGCTTTCGCATCAGTAGATTTAAAGCATACATATCCACCACCCCAAGAAGAAATGTATTGGCTATTTTTATCAGCTTGAGGAATTGGAGCAACGCCAACTTCGAAAGCACCATCGTTAGCCATAGCATAACCAACACCAGCACTAGAACCGATATAAGAAGCAACAGCTTGAGAAACAAATGGTCCAGATAAATAGTAATCATCACCAGGAAGACGGAAAATACCTTCTTTAATTCCATCAGCTAACCAATTCAATTGATCCAAAGCAATCGTTTCATTTACATCCATTGATTTTGTTTTCGCATCGATGTAATTAGAACCATTTTGAATCAATAGACCTTGGAAAGTATCAATAGCAGAGTCCGTACCAAAACCAGGTTTACCAGTTTTTTCATATAGGAAACGACTTACCGTTTCTAATTCTTCCCAGGTAGTAGGAACTTCTAGATTGTATTTGTCAAATAAAGTTTTATTATAATATAACACTTCAGAAGTAACGATAACAGGAATCATGTAAATAGAACCATCACCCCATTGTGTAATCTCACCATACAAATTACCAATTAGGTTTTCCTTGAAATTAGGAATACCATTCTTAGAATCATTGATATATGGTGCAAAGTCTACCAACAAATCATCCTCAATATAATCAGCTACATTGGTTGCGAAACGACTGCAGATATCTGGTCCAACACCATTACGAATTGCTTGTAATAAGTTAGCATCATAATCTTGATAAGGTTGTTGAACAGCTACAACTTTAACCTGATCTTGGCTATTATTGAATTCATCAATCATTTCGTTCAAGAATGCTTGATGATGCTCTGTGTATGTATGCCAGAATGTAATTTCCACAGGCCCATCATTTCCTGTATCTGTATCTTTGTTACCACAAGCAACTAGTCCAAAGAACATAAATACAGTAAGTAAAATAATCGTAATCTTTTTCATTTTTTAGTTTCCTTTCTTTCCAAATTTGTATGTATTTGGTTGTAAAAATTTTATCATGAAAGCGCTTATTTCTCAATAATCTTTACATATATATTAATATATTAAAAAAGGAGGTCCCATTCTATTTGGAACCCCTAACAGTATTATTTTGCTAATTTCTCATCGATATCTTTAATATCGTTTTCTAATTCAGCAATAAAATCTTCTTTATCTGCCATTCTTTCTTGCATATCATCAATCGCACGTTGACTTAGTAAACCAACCATATCCTGTTTCATATATTGCAACTGACGTTTTTGCTTATCAATCAACTCTAATTTCCGTTTCCGTGCATCCAACATCCTTTGACGCCATTGATTGTGTCTTTCTTCATTCCACTGTTTCAATCCGCTATAGTATTCATCCATCAAACCACGGAATTGTCCCCAGATTTCATCTTCTTTTTCTTTCCCACAAGAACCAATTGTTTTCCATTGAGCCTGTAATTCTCTTACACGTTCAGTATGTTCCTTTGTATAACTCTTCGCATCCACAATTTCTTGCACTTGTTGAACCAAAGCAGCTTTTGCTTCATAATGCTGATTTTGTGTAGCATGTAATTCATCATAGTATTGATTTCTACGCTCATAGAAAACCTGACGAGCAGCTTGGAATTGTTGCCACAATTCTTGATCAAATTCTTTTCCAGCATTACCCACTGTTTTCCATTCTTCTAATAATGCTTTCAAAGCATCATTTGTCTTTTGCCATTCTGTTGATTCTTGTAACGCCTGTGCTTTTTCAATCAATTCTTGTTTCTTTTCTTTTGCTTGAGCAAATTTAGCTTTTGTTTCTTCCCAATTTTGATGTTTTCGATCAAAGAATACTTGCCGCGCTTCATTAAATTGAGCCCACAAAGCATCATCTGTTTCTTTATCCGCTGAACCAACTGCTTTCCATTGGTTCATCAACTCATTCATCTCATTTGTACCAACTTTAAAATCACTCGTATTCATCAGTTTACGAGCTTCTGCAATTAATGCTTCCTTCTTTTCCGCATTCATTTGATTAGATTCACGATTCTTCTTATAAAGTGCATCAACATATGAATTAAATTCTTCCTCTAATTGATCTTCATATGCAGATTCCCAATATGAGATTTGTTTCCATCTCCGTTTTAACTGATTCAATTTCTTTGAAGTGTCTTGCCAATTATCCCCACTTAGTTGTTTCACTTCTTCAACTAAATCTTTCCGTTTTTGAATTTCTTCATCCAAATCACGATCTAATAATACTTCTTCATTTTCTCTAAACATACTTCTTCTCCAATTCTCTCTCTTCTCATAGATACTATTGTAACTGATATCTACAAAAAAATCATGTATTATTCATCACTTTATCATTATTTTGATACAATTTATGATAATTTAGAATTCCTTTGCAGATATAATAAGCTAATTTTTGTTGATACTTGGCACTATTTAATAAAGTACGTTCCTCTGCATTCGATAGAAACCCACATTCAATCAATGTTCCTACTCGGTTTGTTTCATTTAATATATAGTAATCTCCTACAGCAGGAATAAATTTCGTTTGATTAAGCTGTTTTAAAGACTTTTGAATCGTATTTGCAAACTCCTTCGACTGATCGTCTCCCTGTTTAAAAAACAACTGAGAACCATGCGTATTTGTCGAAGAATCAATATTCATATGAATACTCACAAAATAATCAACTTCATCCTGATTCATGATTTCTACCCGATTTTTTAAGTCTTCCCGCTTTCTTTTCTTCGCATCCACAGCTGCTAAATCTTTATCCGTTGTCCGTGTCATAATTACCTTCACACCAGCTGTTTCAAGGAAATCTTTTAAATAAAGTGCTACAGCTAAATTGATATCTTCTTCATCAATATTTTCTCGTGATGCCCCCTGATCCCAGCCTCCGTGTCCTGGATCAATCACAATGATTAGGTTTTTTCCTTTGTTATGTTGTTCTTTTGAAACAGTTTTTTGAATCACAAGGAATAATAGGACACCCACAAGAACTAGTGCAAACACTTTTTTCATTTCATCACCATTATACTATATCAATCTATTATCCCCTTTAGAACAAAAGGTGTGTTACCACAGCTATTTGTAAAATATAATCTTTGTCTTAAATAAATCTCCATCAATATCCAAGAAGAATTTTCCTTTTTGTACTTCTACAAAACTTTTGATGATAGAAAGACCTAATCCACTGCCACCTTCATGGCGAGATTTGTCTCCTCGGATAAACCGTTCTACGATTTCTTCTGCACTAAAGTCCATCTGCATTTCTGAAACATTCTTGATATCAATTTCTACCCGATCTGTATATTCTTCGATATTCAAATAAACACGACTGTTTGGCATCGCATACTTCCCAATATTCGTAAAGATATTCTCAAAGATACGATAAGTTTTATTACCATCCAAATTTAGGATAATATTACGACTGGATTCATGAGAGATCACCTTCAGATTCTTCTTTTCTAGTAAATCCACACATTCCGCCTGTGTTTGTTCAATCAAAGCAACGATATTCAGTTCACTATATTCTAATTGAATCGTACCACTATTGATTTTGCTTACTTCAAACAGATCATCAATCATAGAACTTAAACGATCTGCATATTGTCGTACGCTATGACGTTCTTTCATTGTTTCTATTGTATTCATGTTATCCCTCCGTTTTTTATTCGCCACTTCGATCTGGCAATTGTTTCATAATTTCTTTCGCTTGCATCAGCATATGAATCAATTGATTCATTACATCCATATCAGCATCAAAATAGTAAAAGTTTTTCGTTCCTTCATGACGCACCTTCAATAAACCTGCATCTTTCAGAATCTGTATGTGATGAGATACAGCAGGACGAGACAAATGAGACTTAGCAGTAATCTCTCCTACTCGCACCCCATTACAATTTCCCAGCCGAATCATTTCTAAGATCAGATGTTGACGATTTTCATCTCCAAGAGCGATCAGAATTTTCTGACAGTTTTCAAATTCATTTGCCAAATCTTGAATTGTTTCTTTCGATATATTCATGGCATCCACCTCCTTGGTTTAACCATTTAAACCATTATAAACTGTTTTTAGCAAGAAAGACGATTCGTAAAGAAAATCGACACGAATGGATTTATTATATGTATAGTGAACATGATAACGAAACTACGAATAAACTATTAAGAGAGTTAACTAAACTTCTAGTCGGTTGAGCATATAAAAAAAGGATGTTATGATGCAATTATCAAAAAAGGAGAAAACAGAAATGAATAAACAAACGTTTGGAAATACGATAGCAAGATTACGGAAAGAAAATGGAATGACACAACTTGAACTAGCGGAAAAAATGGGAGTTACTGATAAAGCAGTATCCAAATGGGAACGAGATTTATCCTATCCTGATATCAATTCTATCGCAAAACTAGCTGAAATCTTCAATGTGAGCGTTGATGAACTTATGCAGACAAAAACAGATGGAAACAGAAATAAAGTGGTCAACCAGATATATGCCATTGCCAATCTTGCAATGAAAGGTGTTGCCTTAGCCATGGGAGTAGCTGTTGTTGTGCTTTCAACTATGAACCAATTAGATACAGATGCTGCAATTCCTATGTTAGGACTAGGTCTTGCTTGTTTAGCTATAACACAACTAGAGAAATCATAATTTCTTCTTAACACTAGGATAGGTCAATGCTATAATTTGATTAAGAAAGGCCGTGAGGAAATTGAAACATTTTAAGAAGATGATTGCTCCAATTATCGTGACGGGATTATTGGTAGCATATTTTGTTGGTATTGGATTATCCATATCAACAATCGAAGAATTATCAATTGGGTATCGAATCGTATTTATTGGAGTGCCATTGATTTTGGCTGCTGTTATGATTGGTGTTTTGGTTTCTAGAATCCGGGAGATAAAGAGTGGAGAAGAAGATGATCTTAGTAAATACTGATTACATTAATGGTAAAGAATTAGAGATGATTGGTTTAGTGAAAGGAAGTACTATTCAATCAAAGAACTTAGGTAAAGATATTACTCAAGGTTTTAAGACTTTAGTTGGTGGAGAATTAAAGGCCTATAATGAAATGATGAACGAAGCAAGAGCTTTAGCAACAAAACGTATGGTAGAAGAAGCAGAAGCTGTTGGTGCTGATGCAGTTGTTAATATCAGATATGCTTCAGCTGCAGTTATGCAAGGTGCTGCAGAAGTTATGGCTTATGGTACAGCGGTAAAATTTAAATAATTGATCATGTGAAATCGCACGATATCAAGTGCGATTTTATTTTTGTCATATAAAAAGATATGTACACTACATATCCTCTTTCTCTACATACTCCAGAAACAACTTTTTGGTAAACGCACCATTGCTCAATGCCTTTTTGTTCTTAATTGTAAGCACCTCTTCATCAGAGATGTCATAACAAGCCTTGATACCATCTAATACTTCCAATACATCCGCAATTTCTTTTATCATCTCATTTCGCTCCATTGCGTTTTTGACTTCAAGACTCTCTTCAAGAAGTTTCTCTTTCAAGCATTGTAAGTATTCCCCATCATTCAAAACTCGTACTTTACATTTTTTTCCATCTTTTTCAATAATCTCTGGAATATTATCTCGTATAAGTTTATTATGTATAATTTTCATCTTTATTCTCCTATTCTTCCGTTTTTTTAATGATACAATTAAGCCATTAAATCTTATAAGTATTTAAAATTGCATATTACCTCACATTATATTCGCTATTTATCATTGCTATTTTAGCATAAATCATATAGAGAGTGAATTTATACAATACACTATAGCTCTTCCTATCAGTCATTCATTTATCAAATGCATACAACTACAGGAGGAAAACACTACTTCAAATATTCTTCAATCTCTGAATCAAATAAATGATACTTCTCCTTCAAGCCCCTTCTGATAGCATCTAAATATTTCTTGGAAGGTTCTACCTCCTTATATCGTTCAAATGAAGTAAACGTCACAATTTCAATACCCAAATCATCTTTAGAAACTGTAACTTTCTTTTGATACCATGTTCCCTCCATCTGTTGAATTTCATCAAATTGCTCCTTCGTTATTAGATACATCCAGCCATATGTCATCCCTTTTTTATCAGTATCAATAAATGCTACTCCTCCGTGATTCCACCGTCTACTGTGCTGTGCAAAATACAATTCATATGGCAACATGATTGCTTTTGAAGCAATCGGTTTTGCTTTTGACGTTGTTTTTTCAATATAACGTTGAAAACGTTCAGCAAATAGATTACTGCCATAGCATGCATACCAAATATAATCGGAAACATCCACCCACCTATGATTCACACAAATGGCTAAAGTGTACCTTTTATCTTCTACTGGAAGAAACTCATAGAAATTCGCATAATAACAAGTATCGCTCATATAAACAATGTCTCGGCTATACTTATATTGACTACTCTCAAGCACATCAATTTTTCTCTTTACCTCATCATTAATATGATACAACTCTCCAACAACATCTTGATTACCAACAACCATACCTGGATATCCATCCAATTGAAATAGTTGATATCCATGAACAACTCCTTGTCCATAAATTGGACAATCATCTAAATAAAAGCCATTTCTTTCGCCATCCATCAATGTACCATAAACAAACAAGACATCCTTATCAACATATGTGAGCAATCTCATGATTGCTTCCTTCAAATCACCCCAACCATCTTTTGTGTTTCCTGAAGCTAATTTTTTACGATATTCATGAATTATGCTTGTAAACTGTCTATCCATTTCACTATGTTCTTCACTACAAATGAACCCATTCAAGCCATTCTCGTATAGCTTAATTAGATAATGCAATTGCATTGATAAGTCATCATACCCATGTCCAATATACTGCTTTGACAAACAAACTTGCATCGTGCGTACCAACTGTTCATACATCTCTTCATGTCCTTGCAAATAATATTTCAGTAATAAAGTGCTCATATGATATGTAATGTAATACTTCACATGCCATCTCTCTTCCATAGGAACTTTCTGGATTGCTTCTTCTGTAAGTGGGCAATAAAATCCGTCCTCTTCAATTCCTTGTACATCCTCTAAAATCTCTGCTGTTAACTCATTTAGATTCATGATATAGTTTGTCATACGACTCATTTTTTCAAAATTTTCCTTTGATTCAATTTCTTTAATTTTTTTCATTTTCATTTCCTCCTGTGCTGTAATTCAGCTTACAAACACAGTTTAATCGAAAGCAAACAAAAAGTACGGAAATTTATTTTCCTAAATTAAAGAATTATAATTTCTTTTATTGCGCCTAAATTATCTATCATTTTTTCATTGTAAGAATCTTCCTCGGTTAAAATAAGTTCCCCTCCTTTTCTGGTTACTCTTCCTATTACTTCACTATCATCATCAAAAATTATCTTTACCCTATCTCTTGTTTTTTCAGCATACATAAATTTCGATGAATGAATCTTATCATACATTTTTAGTTCACTCTCATATTCTATCGTCTCTCGTTTATTCAGATTATGCGGATTCCCTCCGATTTTTTTAATTGCATAATCAGATAACTGTGAATAAATTTTCTCCACTAAATACTTATAGTTCTTATATATTTCACTATTTTTATCAAACGTATCTAGCAATCCGTTCGTTAACATATAGACTTCTGTCATATTTAAAGGCAAAAGAATCGGATTTACACTCGATTTATAAATCAAATTGTTTTCTACGCCTTTTTTTTCATTTTGATTAACACCATCCATTGTAATATTCCAATGTCTTTCTTCTTGAATACTATGAGAGAATTTTATATTCCCAATAACCATAGGATTCGTGTTATTAAAATAGTTTCTAAAAGTTCTATCATTAATCCCATAAATATCACAGATTTCTGCCCTAGTTTTTGGCTCATGAAGATCTTTCATTATCAATATTTCTCTTTCAAATTTTGTTTTATAAATCTTTTTATCTTGTCTTGTCATGTCTTTCACCTCTATTTGTTTCTAGTATACAATATAAATTTTTTTTAATCTAAAAAGATGAAAAACATTAAAGATTAATCTTAAAATGTTCTAAAATAAAAATTTTTATTGAATAACAATTACAAAGCGAATAAAATAGAAGAGTATTTTTTAAAGGAGAAAAGATATGGAAAAATTTTTTAAGCTTAATGAAAAGGGATCTAATGTAAAAACAGAGATTCTTGCCGGAATTACAACCTTCTTGGCTATGGCTTACATTTTAGGAGTTAACCCAAGTGTGTTATCCGCTTCTGGAATGAGCCCAACGGCTGTATTTACGGCAACAGCAATCTCAGCTGGATTTGCATCAATCGTTATGGGTTTAATTGCAAACTATCCAGTCGCTTTAGCTCCAGGTATGGGTGTTAATGCTTTATTTGCTTATACTGTATGTGGTGCTATGGGATATAGCTGGCAAGCTGCTTTAGCTGCTGTCTTCGTTTCAGGTTTGATCTTTGTTTTAATTACTGTTACAGGTATTCGTAAGGCAATTATCAATGCTATTCCTGTACAAATGAAATTTGCAATTGGTGCAGGTATTGGTTTCTTCATTGCCTTTATCGGATTTAAAAATGCAGGTATCATCGTTAGCAACGAAGCTACATTCGTAGGAATTGGTAACTTAACAGATCCATGTGTATTATTAGCAATCTTCGGTTTGTTAGTTACAATCGCTATGGTAATCAAAAAAGTTCCTGCTGCAGTTTTCGTTGGAATGGTTGGTACAGCAGTAGTTGGTGTTGTATTAGGATTATTCGGAATCGAAGGAATGCCTGCTGTAAGTAAAATTGCTTCTTTGAACTTTGATTTCTCAGCTGCAGGTCAATTCGCTTCTGGTTTTGGTGAATTATTCTCAAATCCTTTCCAAGCTGTTGTTATTTTATTCTCTTTCTTATTTGTCGATTTCTTTGATACAGCTGGTACATTGATTTCTATCGGAAACAATATCGGTTTAGTAAATGAAAAAGGTGAATTAGAAAATGGAGAAAAAGCATTATTAGCAGATGCTGTAGGTACAGTTGCTGGTGCTGCTTTAGGTACTTCAACAGTTACAAGTTTCGTTGAATCTACTTCTGGAGTTGGTGTTGGTGGACGTACTGGTTTAACTGCAGTTACTACTGGTGTGTTATTCCTATTAGCAACTATTTTCTCACCATTCATTTTATCAATCGCAACTAACGCTGTTACAGCTCCTGCATTAATTGTTGTAGGTATTATGATGGCCCAACAATTAGGTAACATTGATTGGAATGAAATGGTATTTGCGGCTGCTGCTTTCACAACAATCATCATGATGATTTTGATGTATTCTATTTCTGATGGTATTGCTTGTGGTTTCATCGTTTATACAATTGGAATGGTAGCTTCTGGAAGAACAAAAGAATTGAATCCAATTATTTATGGTTTGAATATCTTATTCATTATTTACTTCATTAGCTTGTGTTTCTAATAAAACTTCGTTTCTAGTGACCCAAAACAAGGGTCACTTTTTTTCTATTAAAAAGAACGGTATTGACCGTTCTTTTACAATACAACATCAGCATTCTCTTTTATATGATACATCTCAAAATACGCATCCTCTTTAGGAATCCAGTCTCCAACAAACCTCTTTAACATCTTTTCACCATTTCTTTTCAGAATTCTTTCTTTTTGTTGTATTTTGTCAATTCCCATAAAAACCTTAAGATTTGCATATTCCTTGAAATATGGATGATGACTATAACATCCTTCTATAATAAGTCCTTTCCTACAATCGATCGACTTAGTTTCCGCCAATTGCATACAACTACAATCAAACACCTGATAAACAATGTTCGTACCATTCGTGATTGCTTGTACTACCTCATGGTAAAACCGTTCATAATCGATATTACCACCAACCTCTTGTAAACGATGGCTCGTTCTTTGATGTGCTTGCAAAAAGAAATCATCCATGGAAATAACCGGTAATTCTAATGTTTCTGATAATAACTCAGCTAAACTACTTTTACCCGCTGCACTATTTCCATCAATCGCAAGAATCGGACAATGAATTTGTTCAATTCGTTTTAACAACTTAATATATGGGATATACTTCTTTTTCATCAAACGATAATGCGGATGATAGTGTTCTCTAAAAATATCACTATGACTTACTAAAGGACATCCCTTTTGTATATATTTGGAAACATACGCTTTCCATTCATTCTTATCAAATGGAACTTCTGCTATATTCATTAATAAATCAATCAATTTCTGTTTATCTTCATCAACATCCACACTTAACAAGAAGAAATGATGATAATACTTCAAATATTTAGCAGGAATAGCTTCTAAATGAACGCGAACCAAATCATCACTGATTTCCTCTATTAATTCATGATTTTCATCACATTCTAATGTTTGATATTCTTTGAATAAATACTGATAATTTTCTTCTGGATTACTAACAAAGTGTGCTGAACCAAGAACTGCTTGATACAGATATTTTATAAAATCTTGCATCGTTCCTAATGGATATTTCTCAAAATATTGTTTCCATAATTCTTGATTTTGCATACATAATCCTTCCTGTATTTTATTCAACTTCAATTAATTCATATTCACGTGTTCCATATCCTAAATCACATGCTGCTTCAATGGTATGAACTCCATTACGACTTTCAATACGTTCAATTAAATGTGGTCTACCTGGATCAGAACAAGCATATACAAGATCCACACATGCTTGATCAATTGCAATTGGATCGGTAGAAACCAAGATACCAATATCAGCAATACATGGATCCTCTGCTACTGCACAACAATCACAATCCACACTCATATTTTTCATGACATTAATATACACAATATTTCCATGGAAATAATCTACAACGCTTTTCGCAGCATCTGCCATAGACTCTAAGAAAGCATCATGATCCGCTGTCCATTTGTTCAATGGATTCCCTGCACCATGAATATAAGCTTTACCATAGGAAGAGGCAACACCAATCGATAATTGTTTCAATGCTCCACCATATCCTCCCATTGGATGTCCTTTAAAATGAGATAAAACTAACATAGAATCATATTTTTCAATACTCTTACCCACATAGTTCTCTTTAATTCTTTTCCCTTCCGGAATCTCTAATTTCAAATCTGGTCCTTCAGCATCTAGAATTTCCACAGGGAACAGTTGACTCCATCCATGATCCTTGAATAGTTTGATATGTTTTTTCGTCGTATCCCGTTCTCCTTCATATGCTGTATTACATTCAACGACTGTACCCTTTACATGATCAACAATTGGTTTCCAAAAATCTGGTTTTAAGAAGTTTTGATTTCCTTTTTCTCCAGAATGTACTTTGATTGCAACATTTCCTGGTAATTCAACATTTAGTAATTGGTATAACTCTAATACTTTTTCAGGTGTTATTGTTCTAGAAAAATAGACTTTTGCTTTCATTGTCGTTATCTCCTTATCTATTTTTATCATAGTAAAAGTAAATAGAATGTCAACTATTCTTGTGTCAAGGACGCAACCTTTATCCATTTTTTACTATGTAAACGATGTAAGCACCAGAATGATTTGATAATAAAATCAATCTTTAAACATATATAAACTATAAATGGTGACATACCCCACACTAAACCCGTTAGATAACCTAGAGGAATGGAGGCGATCCATAAGAATAGAATATCCGCATACATCAAGAATTTAGTATCTCCTCCACCTCTTAGGACTCCTTTTGTCATAACTCCTTGTATGCATTGGAAGATAATGATCACTTCTACTGCCCACATTAATTCGTTAGTAACTGCAATTGTTTCTTCAGTTATATTGTAAAGACCAATAATATACGGATGAATCAAAGCTACAATAACAGCTCCTACGATGCCAACTATGACACTTAAAGAGAAGAAGGTATATCCCTGTTCTAAAGCTTTTTCACTTTCTCCTCTACCAATTGTATTGCCTGTAATCACTCCACTTGCACTAGATACTCCATTAATGAACACTGTACTGATTTGTACAATGACACTACAAATAGCATTGGCACTAACCATACTAGCTCCAATTCTTCCCATAATCATTGCTAGAGCATTATTTCCAAAGGTTAATAATCCATCACTAACAATAACTGGAGACCCAATTTGAATATATTCTTTCATTAATGCTTGATCTACTTTAACAAATAAATCTTTGATACGATAGCATAGCTCTTTTTCATAAATCATCATATAACCAAAAGTAATCAGAAATTCTACCAATCTTGCGATAAAAGTTCCCAAGGCTGCCCCAGCAATTTCTAATCTAGGGAAACCAAATTCCCCAAAGATAAATACATAATTGAAGAAGATATTAACAAAAAATGAGATACAAGATATTAGCAATCCTAGTTTGACTACACCAACCGTACGTAAGGTTGCGACCGCAATTAATGCGGTTCCATGAATCAAGTAAACAAAAGCCATGATCCGTAAATATTTACTACCTTCTATCATTATATTTACATCTTTGGTATATAAAGACATGATTTCCATAGGAAAGGCAATCGATAAAATTGAGAATAAGATAGATAACGCAACTGCAATCCATAATGCCAGAGTAATCGTCTCTTTTACTCTTCGTTTGTTGTTAGCGCCCCAATATTGTGCCGTAAGAACACAGGCACCTCCACTGATTCCAAGACATAGAACATTATAGATAAAGTAGAACTGGTTCGCTAATGAACAAGCAGATATCTGTGTTTCTCCAAAACTACCAATCATGATCTGGTCTGCTAGGTTTACTCCTAGGTTTACGACTTGTTGTAGAGCTACTGGTAGTGCTATGGATAATACTAGCAAATAGAATTGTTTATCTCTTACAAAAAACTTGTTCATACTGCCTCCAATTAAAATATGTATGAATTATAGCATGAAATGAGAATAGAATGTCCAGTTTTCTTATATTGTTTATGAAGAGAAACAAATACAATGGATAGAACTGAAAAGGTACGCAGTTTTGCGCACCTTTGTAAAACCATCTTACCTTTCCATCTTCCAACCATGATCCCCATGATAAATCATCTGCTTCGTCATACCACCATCAATACAGATATTTTCTCCCGTAATGAATCCAGCCTTATCCGAACAAAGAAATAAAACCATATTCGCAATATCCATTGGATTTCCAACTCTTCCTGCTGGCTGTTGAAGAGCATCAGCACCTTCATATTCACGGTATTCTGTATCAATCCATCCCGGAGATATGGAATTCACCCGCACCTTACCTGAAAAACTAACTGCAAGCGCATGAGTCAAAGCCGCAATACCACCTTTTGCTGCAGTATAGCTTTCCGTTTGAGGCTGACTCATACGATCTCTAGATGAAGAAATATTGATAATAACTCCACCTTTTGTAAAATGTTCAGAAAATAGTTTACTAAGATAGAAAGGTGCTGTAACACCAACAGATAAAGCATATTGAAATTCTTCATAGGAACATTCATCGATTCCCTTCATCAAAGGAAGAGCATTATTGATCAAATAATCTACATGACCATACTTATCTAACACATAAGAAGCAAACACCTCTAAAGCATCTTTCTTGCTGATATCACCGATATAATGATCACCAGAGGCAATATCAATGACTTCAACCAGTGCTCCTTCCTTACGAAAAGATTCAGCAATCGCTTTCCCAATCCCATGAGCACCACCTGTTATAACTACAACTTTATTCTCAAAACTCATATGTTTTACCCCTCTCTCATGAAAATTTAAAGTCCTAAAGAGATATCCATTGCTTGTGAATATTTTAACACAACCAAATAATCCTTTCTATAAGATAGAAATAAAAATGCGAAGATTAAGTATTACAATAACACTTATTCTTCACATCATTTTTGCAATATCGACTTTGTATCAGCATTGTAACTTCTATGAATCAGATGAATCAAGAGTTCCTCTAAGGAAGAAAGAAAAGCCAAAGCACATACCACCCAACTATATACAACACCTATTGTACATACTAGGAAATACGGTAATAAGAACACAGACATTCCCGTTAGTTTGTTCATCCAAGTATGTAAAGACGCAAAGCGATGATATTTTATTGCGGCTGTACCATATGCAGCCAAGCGAATCAGCAAAATAGCCATCACAAAATACCAGATTTCAAGTGGTAGCAGCTGCCATAAATATGGTATCAAACGTAACAATACAATACCGTAAAACAACAAGTCTGCAATACTATCTAACCGTGCTCCAAAATCACTAGCTGTCCCTGTTTTACGGGCAATCCAGCCATCCAATACATCCGTAATACCTGTTAAAGTATACGCAACAAAAAATGCAATAGAGTGTAAAGGAAACAAAAGCAACAAAACAGAAGCACCAATCCTTATAGATGTTATCGTATCCGCAATATTCCATTTATGTGCTTGCATTCTATTCTTTTCCACCATCTTTCCTCATTCCTGATCATTCCTCTCTAAGGAATGAATTCTTTGTTCCAACTCTGCACCATAACAGAAGACAAAAGAAATCAGTATCAGAGCAATTCCTGTAGCCACACTAGAGAAATTACTAAAATCGAAATTCTTCTGTACATCAAAACAATCCATGATTACTGAAGAAATAATAGTTGCCACAATAGGCATATAGATACAACGAATTCCAATCTTCTTTATCAAATTAGCACCATTTTTCGTAAAAGGAGTTCCTTCTGCTTGTTCAATCTTTAAATAATAATTAACAAAGCCCAAAAGAACCGCGTCCGTAATCAGAAAAACCATCTCAGAAAGCAATACTGCTAACATCTGACTTTGGCTTTCACTACCGACAAACATAATCACCGGTTTCCCAAAAAGGCTGATCACCTCACCTTTCGTATACCACATCATGACACATAAAACACCAACCGCACAGACTGATGCTCCAACAATACAAAAAATATAAGCCATTTTTGTGAGATTTTGAAAGATTCGAAAAGTCTTCTGAATCGTTTGTAGAGATTTCATTCCATTTTCTCCTTTCGTTGAATACGAATCAATCCTTTGGCATGATTCGCTTCAGCAACAATCGTATAGACTCCATTTTCCGGAATCTTAATCGTAAATTCCGTTATTTCTTTTCCGTTTCCTTGATAGATTGCTGTACCATCAGGTGCTTTCATTTCCATATACATAGAACCCTTTTCTGTTTTCATGTGAATTTGTAATACGTCATCCTCATGCAACTCCATCGTATGTAAATCCGTTCCATTCATTCTCTCAATATCTAGTAAATAGAAATCTGGATTTTTAATTCGACTTCCTGTAAAACCCTCTTGATTGTAGTTGAAAAGATATCCGACAGCCCCTATAACAAGCAACAACAAAATACCTACTAGGATTATTTTTTTACTCTTCCCCATTGTTATCCTCCATTATCTTTCCTTCCGCAGTAACAAGCAGATACATATTTCCCTTACTAGCATCAAAAGAAAAATCTTGAGAAACTAATTCTTTTCCATCCGCATCTTTAACAGAAATCGTAAAAGGGATAACAGTCTCTAAATCCTTTGAAACCATCATAATATCGTTATCTATAAAATGGTATACTCCACAATCCATAGCAGTATGATCTGTACAGTTCATACTTCCACTGCTACCCGCATAACTCATAGAAATAGAGTACACATCATTTCGTTCCAATTTAACATAAACGCCATTACGATCGGACTGGAAATTCAAACCAGTTTCCTTATTCCAAATAGGGAATTCATTCATTTTCGTTTTAATAACAACTTCGTTAATTTTATTTTTCACTGGGATCGTGATATCAAAGTTTCCTGTCTCAAAAAAGCCAAACACAGCACTAAAGTGGAATCCTACATAGAGAGTTCCATCTTCCTCTTTCGCATAATAGCCACAGAAGCCTTCTGGGAAAGAGCCTGGATAGAAACCAGTAATATGTACATCCTTCTCGTTGACTTCCAAAGAAGTAATACCGGCTCCTTGACAAGCATGGAAACCGCCTAATTTCCACCCAAAACGACCTATTAGAAAAACGACTGTAACAACAACCATAAGAATTACTATCATTGTCATGATCTTTTTTAATGTTTTCATGTTTTCATTTACTCCTTAAATATACTAACATAGAAAAGCTAATAAAACACCAAGAAACTTACTACGAAAGAAACAAAAAACAGTATTTTATTTCGGGATTTTCGATACAACATAATGCCAAAAACGATGGTTCCTACGCCATCCATAAGAAGCTGAAACAAAAATGTATGATACTTGACTAAATATATGGAAACCGCAAATGTTTCCGCAGCCAAAGCACCTACAGGCAATGCATATAATATGGAAGAAAAGGAATGATTTTTGTTCCAGCCATAAAGGATAAGCGTTGCAATACCACATAAAATGGCAAGAATTGTATAGAGAATAAACAACGAAAACCGAAAATCTCCGGAAAACATAGGAATAAACAATCCCAATACTATCGGTAAGACATAGAAACTAAGTGTCATGCCAAACATATATAAAAACGAACTAATTCCTGCTAAAAAGGCGGAAGTGCTATATAGTACGATGAGGGTATTGGTAATGATCCAAAAACCATATAATGTTTGAATGGAGGAGAAACTCCATAATGTATCAGCAGGAATGATTTATTCCAATGTATTGATCAATTCGCATTAGAAAGCAATCATTTTCATCTTTAGTCGATCTAAAGAAGATTACTTATCTGGATTATACCATGTATCATAAACATATACCTCTAAAATTTGATCAACTCCTCAGGAATTTATTTCTTAGTTTATATTGTCCTCTGAACATATAAACAAGATGTATTTATGAAATAATTGATTTCGTGCTGTTTCGTAATGCATAAAGAGCATTATTTAATGCTCCGCTCTTTGTTCAGTGAATTAACAATTATATGAAATAGTTCAACATTTCCTTGTTGAGTCAAATGAACCCTATCTGGGCTGTAATATTCAGGATGTTCATCCAATACTGATTGGAATGAAATCATATGGACATCAGACAAATCATTTCGATGCACAGTAGTAACAATATAGATTTCCTTATCTTCACAGAATTCTTTTATCTTCTTCAAAGTTTCATTGTCCATTTCAAATGAAGAATCAAGAACCAGTACTACGTTATAGTTTAACGTTTCTTCCTGTTTTGCTTGTTTTAATTGAACTAATAACGTTTCAGCATCCACGTACTTCTCTGCAACAAAGCTTGCTTCCCTATATTCGCCACTTAACTGTTCATATAATCCTATCAACAAATCATTACCATAGAAACTAATTTTTTTCTTAAGTTGATTTTCGTGTTCTTGAATCGCTTCCTCTCTTTTACGATTCAGTTCATCTAGCTTAACTTGATAAATTGAATTGTAAATTAACTCCGTATAGGCTTTTCTTCCTGAAGACTGTAAATGAATTTTGTCACCATAAAACCAGTTGTTATGTCCCTTTGAATGCTGTTGCCAGTCAATTAAATAAGCATTTTCATATTTCTCAACAAATTTCCTTAATTTATCATTTACATGAACATCCCTATCATTAGTTACCGTAAGCCAAAATACATCATGATCCCCACAGTAACTCATAATTTTATCTTTTACATACTCAGGTACATCTCCGTTGGTTCCTGCATGTATGACTACCGGTCCCTTAATACGCAATGATTTGACAATGTCAGCCATTACCCAACCAGTTCTTGAAACTTTAGCATCAACATATCCATTATCAAAAGTTCCTCTTAAATCTGGTGCAGCTCCTAACATAACAGAATCGCCAATAAAGACAACAGGCAACTGTAATACTGTCTGTTTGATTGTTTCCTCATCCGGTTCTAGTTGAGCTAACAACGTTTCCCAAGCATCATTTTCTTGTTTCAGTTTTTCTTCATATTCTGCTTTTTGTGTTTCCATTTCAGCAGCACTAGCCGCCAACTCTTCTTCCAACAGTTTCATTTCTGCTGTATGATCTTCAGCTATCACATATTGATAACCACCAAATAAACTAACTACCACAAATAAAGCACACAAAGCAATCTGCAGCTTCTTTATACTATTTCTCTTTGATAAAGCAAAATGAATAAGAATTGAAACAACAAATGTAATCAGCGACACTATCAATGCCCTTAAGTAAATATCTTCCTGATTAGTGGCTAGAATCTGGTATAGATAAATAACTGGATACTGGACCAAATAAACTTCATAACTGATATCAGAAATTCCTCTTAAGAATTTATTAATAAAAGTATTTTTGGTTGTATCAACAGCAACTGCACATTCAATCGTAATGCAGCTGATGATACTAGTAATAACCATAACAACCGCAAATAATTTGTTAGCTGAATCGATATAGAAGAATAGCGCAATCAGTAGTGCTAAACTACCATAAAAGATGATGCTAGGTACTTTGTTATTTGATGAATCTTTTATTTCTAACGAATGATGAATAAAACAGGTGGTAACTCCCATTAATAATGAAAAAATTCTAGTGAAGGTATTGTAGTATACAACAGTAATTGGAGCTTGATTGGAACAAACTAAGAACCAAATAGTAAAACCGAGAGTTAATAATCCAGTGATAATGGAAGGAAGACGATTCGCAATCTTTCTAGTTTTCTGCAACAACAAAAAGACAATTGGATATACCAACTCAAACTGTAACAGGATAGCAATATACCACAAATGAATAAATG
>JAQXZJ010000007.1 GCA_029227155.1 Erysipelotrichaceae bacterium | reverse complement strand
TTAGAAAAATTAGGATTTTATGACACTTGTCTATCTTTTAAATCCAGTGATGTCATGTTAACGATACAAGCTTATCGTTTGGCTGCTCAAAAATGGGATTATCCATTACACTTAGGAGTAACAGAAGCTGGTACCTTCTTTACTTCAACTGTAAAATCTTCTTGTGCTTTAGGAACCTTATTAGCTGATGGAATCGGAGATACCATTCGTGTTAGTGTAAGTGCAGAACCAGAAGAAGAAATAAAAATTGCAAAACGGATTTTAAAATGTTTTGATCTAATGCCTAATATGCCAGAATTAGTCAGTTGCCCTACTTGTGGACGCATTCAATATGATTTATTATCCATTATTCCAGAAGTAGAAGCCTTTTTAGAAACCATTCACGCCGATATCAAAGTAGCAGTTATGGGATGTGCAGTGAATGGTCCTGGTGAAGCAAAAGAAGCCGATATTGCTATTGCAGGTGGTAAAGAAGAAGGACTATTAATTAAAAAGGGACAAATCATTCGTAAAGTTCCACAAGCACAGATTGTAGATGTGCTCAAAGAAGAAATCATTAAAATGACAACAAAGTAGATCTTTATCTACTTTTGTTTCTAAAGGGAGAAAAAAAGATGGAAGAAAAGAAAATAAAACAATTACTAGAAACGATATTCACAAGTGAAATTCAAAACTTACAGTTTTATCCAAAAGGATTAACAAATGAAAACTGGCTTTTCTCTGTTGATCATATCTGGTATCTTTTACGCTATCCAACATTCCCTATTAACGATTATCATCAGGAATACAATGTGATCATGAAATTACAAGATGCTCATCTTGATGTAGAAACTATTTATTTTGATTATAAAACTGGAATCAAGATTACGAAATACATCGATTATCTTACGGAATTTAAAGATGAAAAAAGAAATAGTAAGATTGAAGAAGTTGCTGTTTTAATGAAGCAACTTCATCAATTACAAATACAAACAGATGTCTTTTTTGATCCATTATCAAAACTAGAACAATATCAAAAAAAAGTAAAGCATCCGCTTTACTCTTTTGAACATGTTCAAGATTTATGTCAAAAAATTCAACAATACTCTCAAACTGGAATTCTTTGCCATAATGATTGGGTCAGTGGTAACATTCTCTTTTCCAATACACGAAATTATTTAATTGATTATGAATATGCAGCAGATAATGACCCTTTATCTGACATTATGTCCTTTTTAACAGAAAACAACATCGAATCTCCTGCTATGCGTAGTCGCTTTTATCATACTTACTTTGGAACATTCCCTGATACACAGACAATGAATCGTCTCAATCATTGGGAACAATTTCATAACATGCTTTGGTGTTGGTGGGCTATGATGATGTACGAAGAAAAGAAAGAGACCGTTTATCTTGAGATTGCAGAAATGAAATACACTGCTTATCAAAAAGCAAGATTTCTTTTCCCGTAATTCTTTCTATTTAGATTTCTTTTCAATTTCTAACACTTCATAGTTTATTTTCCAAGACCCTAATACCGTGGATGCTTCTTCAGTCACTCGTCCTATGATAATATCACCTTTGTGAACATCCAAATCTTCTTCAGAAATAAAATTCAAATGTTCACCTGCCCAGCAATTATATCCCAAAATAGATTCTGATTTATATTCAACAACTTTGAATTTTACGATTTTTCCATTAACCTTCACACCATTATTCAAATCATTTTCAAAAGAAGTAGCATCGTTATAATCGATCTTATATTTGCCACTATTAGAACTATTGTTATCTGAACAACCAACTAATAATAACATCATTGCTACCATACATAAAACTAATACTTTTTTCATTTTCTTTACCCCTCTCCCATTTTTTCTTTTATAAATCAAATAAGAAAAAATATACTTATATCGTTAGAAACCATCATAAATAAGAAAGCAAAAGTTCTTAACATTAACTAAGGACCTTATTCATTGCTTTTAAATGGCACAAATTGTTGATTAACAAAGTTTTCAATTTCCATTTTATAAGGAGGATTTTCTCCTATATATGGAGTCTCTAAGATTTTAACAGTATTCTTTAACAACGGATGATGTACGATCGTATTTAATACTTCAAATCCAATCTCACCATAACCAATATTCTCATGTCGATCTTTCATGGCTCCTTGGACGTTTTTCGAATCATTGATATGAATACATGCTAAACGTTCAAGTCCGATCATAGAATCAAATTCTGCTAAAATTGAATCAAAATCAGCTAAATCTCTGCCAGAATCATGAAGATGGCAAGTATCCATACAAACTTTTAACCATTCATTATGTTTTACACCTTGAATGATTTTTTGAATTTCCTCAAAATTACGACCAATTTCTGACCCTTTTCCAGCCATCGTTTCTAAAGCAATGTACACTCCTTGATGCGTTTTAAATACTTGATTTAAACCATCAATAATCCGTTGAATCCCTTCTGGCTGTGTTGCACGCACATAAGAGCCTGGATGTAAAACAATAACGCTTGCTCCAATTGCTTTCGTTCGTTCAATTTCTTGCTTCAGAAAATCAACGCCTAACTGAAAAGTAGCCTCATTTTCAACGTTCCCTAAATTAATGATATAAGGTGCATGAACAATGATATGATCCATACCAATCCCTAGTTCTTGCAATTGTTTTTTGGCTTCTATTACTTTCATTTTATCCACAGGTTGCCTTCTGGTATTTTGTGGTGGGCCTGTATAAATCATCATACAGTTTGCACCATAAAAAACCATTTCTTGAACCGAACCTAGTAAATAGTCCGGTGCTTTCATACTAACATGACTACCAATCTTCATTTCCATGATTCAATTCCCTCTGACGTAATCGATTCTTTTCCTTTTTCTGTATCTTTATACTTTCCTGAATCATTTGACGGCGTTGTTTCCGCTTGATCTTCTCAATTTCCGCCTGTTTTTTCTTCTTATATCCAGGTTTCACTTTTTCATTTTTTCGATATAACCGTTTTGCAATTTCTTTTTCCTGCAAATCGTTTTTTGGTATCCGTTTTTGTCCATATGGACGAAGTTCTACCCATTGCTCATTTTTTAAATCACGATGAACAAAGTTCACCCCTTTTGCTTTCAACTGTTGGATACTTGTTTCATCTTTTTCTTGATAAAGAGCGAAACAAATACCATTACGGTTAGCTCTTCCGGTCCGTCCTGCACGATGGATATAGTATTCCAAAGAATTTGGGAAACCCAAGGAAACAACATGAGAAACCCCCTCTAAGTCAATTCCTCTTGCCGCAATATCTGTCGCAACAATATAGCTTGCACTATGCGCAGCTACAACCTTCATCGCATTTTTTCTTTGACGTGTCGTTAGATCACCATGAAGTTCTGTCACATCATAGCCATGATCTCTTAATGTTTCTGCACATTCTGCAGCTAGCTTCCTTGTATTTGCAAATATCAAACAAACATATGGAGTAAATCCCGGTAAAATCTGTACCAGTTTTTCTACATAACTTAGATGTTTACATGGTACCAATACATGTTCAACCTTAGCAGCACTGACCTTTTTCTCTATAGTAACCATTTCTGGAAGATGTAAATATTTCTTCAAAAAAGGTTGTAACGATTGAGGAATCGTAGCACTAAAAACAAGCATCTGTAGCGTTTTTTTCATATGTCCTGCTATTGCATCAACATCATTTAAAAATCCAAATTCTAGTGTCATATCTGCTTCATCAACAACTAAAATATCTGCTTGATCCAATCGCAAGACTTCACTTTGAATAAATGCATCTTTCAAACGACCCGGTGTACCAATAACAATATGTGGTTGTACCTTTAATTGCCCTTCCATTTTGGATTTTTCTACTTCACCAGAAATCAAACGAATACGAATATCAGGACAACATGCAACATATTCAATCGCCCGCTCATAAATTTGACGAGCTAATTCACGAGTAGGAGCTGTTATCACTGCTTGTACCTTTTCCATAGTAGGATCAACTTTTTGGAAAATTGGAATTAAAAAAGCATGGGTTTTACCCGTACCTGTATCCGAAATCCCAATTACATCTCTTCCCTTTAATACAAAAGGAATTACTTGTTCTTGTATAGGAGTAAACTCGTTAAAGCCCAATGTTTCAATATAACGAAGCACGGTTTCTTTTAATGGGTATTTTGTTAAAATAGACATGATTATCACCTTCCAACGCTATTATACTAAAAAAAACGAAAATATGATAGAATTATTCCAAAGGAGGTCTATCCTATGGAAATTATCAAAGTCATTCCTCAAGGGTTTTGCAAAGGAGTGATTCGTGCGATTCAAATTGCTAAAAAAACCGTACTGGAATATCCAAATCAACCAATCTATATACTTGGAATGATTGTGCATAATCAATATGTCGTAGATGCTTTAACAGAATTAGGCATTCAGACAATCGATGATAAAAACAAAACTCGTTTGGAATTATTGGATCAAATTCCTTCTGGTGTTGTGATCTTAACCGCTCATGGTTCGAGTTTAGAGGTAAAAGAAAAAGCAAAGAAAAAAGGCTTGATCGTGATTGATGCTACTTGTCTTGATGTTCAAAAAACACAAGATGCCATTCAAGAGAAATTACAGGAAGGATACGAAATCTTATATCTTGGAAAGCAAAAGCATCCAGAAGCTGAAGCAATGATTTCTACTGATCCTAAGCATATTCATTTAATTTATGATGAAAATTGTGCCCAAAATGTTCAACCACAAACGCAAAAACTATATCTAACCAATCAAACAACAATGTCGATGATGGAAGTATCTAATTGGATCCAAATCTTAAAAAATCGTTTTCCTTCTCTAGAAATACAAGAAGAAATTTGCCAAGCCACTCGACAAAGACAACAAGCAATCCTGAATCTAAAAAATCAAGGAGTTGATTCGATGATTATTGTAGGAGATCCTCATAGCAATAACACCAGAAAGTTAGAAGATGTTGCTTATTCAATTGGTATTAAAAATGTTTATCGGATCGAGCAGGCAAGTGAACTGGATATTTCCAAATTCACTAGTATGAATAAAGTAGCCATCACATCTGGAGCAAGTACTCCTTCTTATTTAACAAATCAAGTAATTTCCTATTTAGAAAGCCAAGGAAAAATCAATCCTATCGTTGATTTAAATAAGCTATTGCCATTTTAATTTGGAGAATTTATGAATAGAAAAAAATATACGAAAAGAAAAAAGAAAAAAATACGTTTGAGTAATTTAATTCTTGCTATCATAGCCATATTTTTAGTTCTATATTGTGCTTATTATTTATTATGGAAACCTTTGCAACGGTTGTTTTTAAAACCGGTAGAGCCAGTAGAACCTACAGTGGTATTTGATGTACCAGTAACTACCGACTATATTGAAGAAGGATCCAATAATCGTCCTGGAATTATCCGTGAAATCAAATACATTGTCATCCATGAAACTGGTAATTTTGAAGTAGGATCTACAGCGAAAATGCATAGTATCTATTTAAAGACACATATAGACTTAGAAAATTCATGGCATTATACCGTGGATGATACAGAAATCTATCATCATCTTCCTGATAATGAAGTAGGATGGCATGCAAGTGATGGTTTAAACAATAGTGGTGGTAACCTGAATGGAGTTGGAATTGAAATCTGTGTGAATGAAGATGGAGACTTTGATCAAGCAATAGAAAATGCTGCCAAATTAACAGCATATCTATTAAAAGCTTATCGATTAGATATTGATGACATTAAACAACATGGTGATTTCACCTTTAAAAACTGTCCTGCAACCTTACGGGACACTGGACGATGGGGTGAATTTATAGAAAAAGTAAAATACTACTATCGTCGCACGTAAAAATGATGGTTTCTTTTTAGAAACCATCATTCTTTTATTTATCCACAGGTAACACCAAAGCCAATCCACCAAGAGAAGTCTCCTTCAACTCTAAAGGTAACTTCTTACCGGTATAATTCATTGATTGTACTACCATATCAAAAGATATCTTATTCGATTTGATTTGTCCAATATGTTTTGCATAAAGCATCGCATCTTGTGCCCGTAATGCTGCCACTCCATTCCGTTCAATACAAGGAATCATTACATATCCACCAACCGGATCACAAGTTAACCCTAAATGATGCTCAATCCCAATCTCTGCTGCATAACAGATTTGTCCGATGCATAATTGTTCTAAATAAGCACTTGCTGCAGCTGCCATGGCACATGCTGCTCCAATTTCCGCTTGACAACCACCCTCTGCACCAGATAACGTAGCATTCGTCTTAATTACATTTCCAAAAATGCCTGCTACCGCTAATGCCTCTTTTAGCCGTTCTTTTCCCACATGACGATAATCATGATAATACTTCATAATTGCAGGAATGACTCCACAAGATCCTAAAGTAGGAGCCGTAACAACTATTTTACCCGATGCATTTTCTTCTGCACATGCATAGGCAAAAGCAGTTAATAATAAATTCTTTGTTTCACTTGGATCCTCAGCTTCGATTGCTTTTTTTAAAATTTTCTTCGCAATTCGTTCCATTTTTAATGGTCCTGGTAACATTCCTTCTGCTTGTAACCCTTGCTGAACCGTATCCAACATTTGATCCAAGATCTGTAATAGGAATTCATCTATTTCTGGTTCATAAAATAAAACATATTCATACAAAGATAATTGATGATCCATACAAAATGTTTCTATCTGCTTCATTGATTGATGCGGATAAACCATAGGATCTACTAAATTTTCTTCTCCTTCTACTTCAAAAGCTCCCCCTCCTACCGAATAAATCGTCATTGACACTTCGGTATCAGGAACTATGATTTTCATCGTATTCGGATGCTTCATAGGAGTATCATTCATAAAGGTAACGGTAATTTTTCTTGGAGAAAACGTATTGTAAATAATCTGATCCGTACGATGTCCTTTACCAGTCAAAGATAAAGAACCATACAATTCCACTAGATACTCCTTTTCATTTGGATAACGCTCTATAAAATACTGACAAGCCCGTTGAATCGCTAAAGTATGAGAAGAACTAGGCCCTGGTCCAATACGATATAATTCCGTCAACGATTCCATACTCGATTCCTCCTAGTTGCCTGTAACAGAAATAATTCAAAACCATTTTTTGCATCTATCATGCCACTTTTAATTTTTAAATCCAATTGTGATAATAAATTCAAAATCTCTAAAATATCCATTAACTGATATTTTCTTAATATTTCCATAGTTTTCGTTACCCGATATTCTTTGGTATTCAGATAACTTGCAATATCCTTCGTTAAATAATGTTTCTCTTGTAATCGTTTGACTTGATACAAAAAACGAAATTGAGAAGCAATTAATCCAATCAAAGAATAAGGTTCTTTATAAGTAATACATAAATCGTGCCACATAGAAAATACCTGATTCATATCCTTTGCCAAAATCGCATTGGTAAATAATAAAGCATCCTGGTCCTGTGTTCCAAATAATGGTTTAGCAACCAAAGATTTTAAAACCTCCATTGTAATTTCACCTGGATAATTCTTTAATTTCTCTATTTGTTGCGCCCAATTTTCATAATCTAAAGGCAAACGCAATAACAATTCTTCTTTGACACGATCGCTCATCTTTAGTTGATTCTGTTTACAATCATGTAAAACCTGAGTTCGAAAATCATTTGCATTCACATCCTTGATCAAATGAAAATCACATAGTTTTTTCATTGTTTTCACAATGCTTTTTCGTTGATCCAATGGTTGATATAGCACAAAAAGAATAGCAGTATCTGGATTTGGATGCTCCAAATATTGAAGCAACAACTCGGTATGAGCATCTTCTAATTTACCATTTGCTGTTAAAAACAACGGATTAACCGCAATGATTACCTTTGTTCCCGCTAAAAAAGATGGCATATTGGCATCATCTATCATTTCAACAATTGATTGCTGTTGCAAATCATAAAAAGAAGTACTTAGTTCATTCCCTTGATTTGTTAATTTTTTTATTTTTTCTACTTCCTTATGAACCAGAAAACGGTCTTCACCAACCACAACATAATTCATCTTACTCACCTTCTCTATTTTACCGTTTCCTTTCCAATTAAACAACCATTTTCACCAATAAAGCCTTATCTTTCCACTTTCACTTTTCATCCAATACATCCATGGAGTAACAATGACTGTAATTGCTTTTTCATTCTTTGTTTGCCAATAAGGAATCTGATACTGATCCAGACGTAATAACACTTCCTCGCTCGGATGATGATAACGATTATATGCTCCAACACTAATAATCGCCATTTCCGGCTTGATACTTTCTAATAGTTTGTTAGATGTACTCGTTTTCGATCCATGGTGTGCTACTTTTAACACATCAACTGTCAGATTTTGATACTGTTTTACAATCTCTTTTTCCTGTTGCATACCACAATCTCCTAAAAACAGAAATCTCACTCCATATAGTTCAAAACACGCTGTTAAGCTGTTCGCATTTGAATCTTCATATCTTTGATGGTATAAACCATCAAAGATACGAAAAGCCCCTACTGTATACTCCTTTTGTTTCTCTACAATCGTTTCTTTTATTGGTATGAGCTTTATCAATGATCCATAAGCACCACTATGATCTAAATCATCATGCGTAAGTAAAACAAGATCTAACGAAGAAATCCCATAGCTTTTTAAAACCGGTACTACAATCTCTTTTGCCACATCACTAGAAACAGAACCACCTGTATCAATGAGAATATTCCCTTTACCAAAAGGTAAACTAATCAATGTACAATCTCCTTGACCAACATCTAAATAATGAACTCTGGCATATGGTAACAATATATTTTGTTTTTGATTCATTAATAAACACAATAAAACAAAAGATAAATATTTCTTCTTATGAAACGTTTGATATTGAACCAACAAAACAAATATGAGAATTACACAGAATAAATTTGGTTTTCCAATCAATTCCAATGAAAACATAGAAATATCCTGTTGAATCCATTGAATAAAGGAATAAAGATATGGAAATATTCCATCAATTGGTAACCACAAACGCAAGATACAAATACAAAAGATCCAAGAAAAAATAGGTCTCATCACTATCATATAAACAATATTATTGAGTGATAGAAACCCCTGTTTCATCAGTTGCAATAACGAAATATAGAGATAAATAACCATCGAACTTCTTTTCTTTCCAAAACATTGGAAAAAGGCAATTCCTAGAGGAATTAAAAACTTTAATTCTGTAATATAGGTAGGAAATAAACAAGTCAAAATACAAATCATCAAGCCCCATTGGTCTTGACAATCTAATGAAGAAAATTTTAAACCATCTCTAATTAAATATCGCACACTTAAAAAACTAAAATGATAAAAAATTGCTAGAAAAATATCACAACCATACATGATTTGTTGAACCCGTTTTTCTGTAAAAAAATAGGAACAAACCTTTTTGATCATCTTCAACCCATAAGATAGATGAATTCCTAAAGATAAACATAGAAACAACCAATCTACTTTTGCATCATAAATATGAAATAAAAACATTTTTAATATTTCTTTTGTTTCTTCAGGCATTTCTCTTACTTTCAATTGTACCCATCTTCTAAGTGATTTACCCTGTTTGATCACATCAATCCTACTAGCAGTACATTGATAATGGATGTTATGATGCTTTGCCCATTGTTCAAAAGAATAACCAACCCTATTTTGAGTACTAACAATTGGACGCAGTTTGCAACTTACCGATACTTGATCATCCAACAAAACCTCATCATCAGAATTGATCCATATATCCTTTTGATTTACCCTAAGTATAAAAGAATGCTTTCTGATAGTTACTACCTTCCCAACTAATTCTGTTTGAGGCATAGAGGAAGGAATTAAAAGTTTCAGCTGAATCAATACTATCGATAGAAGAAACAGATAGAAACAACGATGATTCTGTTTCCAGAGCCAAATACCCCAAATAAGCAACCAAATCCATCGAATCCAAGAATGAGAAATCACCAGAAAGATCCATAATCCCATACCGGATAAAAGATAACGATTCATAAACAAATAGAATCCTTCAACTGATCAAACGTTTTTTGTTTGATACCCGGAATATTCATCAAATCTTCTAATGTTTGGAAATATCCATGTTCTATTCGATAAGCAATGATATCATCCGCTTTTTTCTCTCCAATTCCCTTAATCATCATTAATTCTTCTTTACTCGCATGATTGATCGATATTTTCACTATAGTCGTCTTTTGAGGAATCACAATCACATCTTGATCTTTTAATATCATAAGTGGATTTAATTGACTCAGATCCGCATTTTCTGTAACTTCTATTTCATCCAACACATCTTGCAATGGACTATAAACATCTAATGTGAGTTGTTTCGCTTCTTTTACTTCCCCCTGTACCATTACTGTAATCTTTTTTGTATGATAATCTTCAATTTCAAATTTTGAAATTGGTATTAATTGTAAAATGATAATACCCGATAAAAAAAGTAACAGTTTCTTCATTTTTACCACCACTTTTTTCATACGATATCCGCTTTTAAATTCCTATGCATACTTTAAAAAAAGAAAGCGTATCATGTATCAGGTGATATTATGTGGACACAACTGTTCCTTTATTTACAAAGTCAATTCCCCTTTTTGTTAGGAATGATGAAAACAAACTCTTACCCTCATCCTCTCAGTGCAAATGAAGAGCAACGTTGCATTCAAGCGATGCAACAAAATGATAAACAAGCTCGTAATGAACTGATTGATCACAACTTACGCTTAGTCGCTCATATTGTAAAAAAATATGATATTCAAAAAGAATCAACCGATGATTTGATAAGTGTCGGTACGATTGGATTAATCAAAGGGATTGATACCTTTGACCCATCTAAAGGCCGTAAACTAACAACTTATATTTCCCGTTGTATCGAAAATGAAATTCTGATGTATTTAAGGAGTATGAAGCGAAAATACCAAACCGTATCTTTGGATGAAAATATCGGTGTTGAAAAAGATGATTCAGAAATAACGCTTTTAGATATATTAAAAGATGAAAGTCAGAAAACACCAATTGATGCCATTACTTTAAAAGATAACATTAATAAATTAGATCAATACTATCAACAATTAGATGATAGAGAAAAAGAAATCTTAGATATGCGATATGGACTTCATGGGAAACAAGAAATGACTCAAAGAGAAATTGCTCAAAAAGAGAATATCTCACGTTCTTATGTATCACGGATTGAAAAAAAAGCCTTTCTAAAATTATTACGTTCCTTTATTAAGCACGAACAGTAGTATTTTCTTTTAAAATATGATTTAATACTCATGGAAAGTAAGGGGTATATTTCATGGTAGAAGCAATCATATTTGATTTAGACGGATTAATGGTCAATACAGAACAAATGACCTTTGCACTGTTTCAAAAAGTTGGAAAAGAACATGGTATTGATGTAGATGTAGAATTCTATAAATTATTAATTGGTGGCGATGCAGAAACATTTAAAATCGCAATCAAAAAGTATCCATATGCTTATGACGTAGCAGAATGGGCACGTCCATATCGGAATGACTTTTTTTATGAATTCTTTCCAAATCCAGGAGATGGGAATAAGCCTGGATTAGAAGAATTATATCGTTATTTAAAACAACAGAATTACAAGATTGCCATTGCATCAAGCAGTTCTCGTAGTTATGTTGATAAAGTGATTCATTATTTAGGTTTTGATATGGAATTGGATACCTATGTAGGTGGCGACGAAGTCAAAGCCGCAAAACCAGAACCAGATGTCTTCCTTAAAGCAGCTGAGAAATTACATGTAGATCCTAAAAACTGCCTCGTATTAGAAGATTCACGTAATGGAATAATCGCTGCACAGAAAGCAAACATGCCATCTCTATTTATTCAGGATATGGTAGAACCAGATGAATTGATGAAATCTTATTTTATCAAACAATTAGATTCACTATCTGATGTCATAACCTATTTGGAAGAACAAATAGAGTAGAAGGAAAATAAATATTTTCGCTCCTCTCATTGCACCGTACGTACGGTTCTCGTATACGGCGCTACATTTATACGTTAGTACAACTTATCTTTGATAGTATGCTAGAGGATTGACCAGCCTGGGTCTTTCCTCTTTTCTTATGGCTAGTATATCTGCGTTAAGCAAGAAATTCAAAACATTTCCGTTGGCTCGTCTGTTCATCACTAAATTGATAGGGTAATATTTCGTTTAGTCTTTGTAGATTCTTGTATATTCTTAATGGCTTTTTCCATTGTTTAATAATTCATTGGTCAAACTACTTTTGTTTTTGTAGCCCTAACTTTGAGAAATAGTTTTCTCTCTAGCCATGATGTGACTAACTTCATGACTCGATTTGCACTCATTTCACTTCTAACGAAGATATTACTGTCATCCGCATATCTTACTTACAAAGCGTAGTCCTCTTTCTTCCAATTCCTTATCAAATTTATATAAATAGATGTTTGATAGAATCGGACTCAAGGGTCCTCCTTGTGACATACCGACTATCGATGGCTTGATTAATCCATCTTCCATGATTCCTGCCTGTAGGAACTTGCGGATCAAGTGCAATGTTTTTGAGTCGTTCACATTCTCTCTAAATATTGAAATTAACTTATCGTGATTCACTGTATCGAAGTAGGTTTCTATAACCAATAAACAACCAATGGAGACCTCCATTGGTTGTTTTTGTTATTCAATATCAAATCGTAATAAATCATAATCATCATTAGACGGCATCGGTTCTACTTCTTCTGGTATATCAATAATCTTTACTTCTGTTAATCCCCGATACATAAACCAATCCGGTTCATTGGTAATTGCTGCACTAAAGGTAGCTTCTTTGCTCATTAATGAAACATCTTTTCCTAAGATTTTTATAATAGAAATATCTTGGAACCATAATTCACTGGTTAATAAGCAATTTTGGACATAACGAATAACATTTGGATTTGATTTTACTTTCTTTGCTATCAATTCGCCTTTATTGGTTCGTTTGCAACGAGTAATATCCGCTTCTTTTATACGCTTAATTTGTGATTTTTCTGTAACCACAATGACACCATTATCCGTTTTATGCAAAATCGTAGCACTCGCTATTTCATCATTTGTACCTAGATTCAAAGCTTTTACACCCTTGCTTTTGCAAGACGTACTTGGAATATCTAAAATTGGATAACATACTGCATATCCTTCTTTTGTAACAGCCATTACTTCATCATCGTGATATGCGACTAATACCTTAACCAATTCATCACCTTTTGAAAGATTCATGGCACAAGATACCTTAGAATTACGGCTCATGACCCATTCATTCATAGGTGTCCGTTTAATCATTCCCTTTTTACTAACCGTGATGATCCATGCATATGTATTAAAATCTTTGACAATACAGCCATCAACAAACTTTTCTTCATTATTTAATTTTACATAACGACTGATATGTGTTCCAATTTCTTTCCATTTTGCTTCTTCAATCTGGTAAACAG
Source organism: Erysipelotrichaceae bacterium (assembly GCA_029227155.1). Classification (GTDB taxonomy): domain Bacteria; phylum Bacillota_I; class Bacilli_A; order Erysipelotrichales; family Erysipelotrichaceae; genus RGIG4607. Next base: position 2,095 of record JAQXZJ010000007.1, on the reverse strand, counting down.
GTAGATATGCATAATTTCCTAAATTGGTAAATGCTAACATCGTATCCAATGTATCAACTTCTGCTTGCCCAATGATATGATCAGAATCTTTCATTCCGGTGCTTACTTCACTAGATGCATTATAGGAACGCATGGATACTCGTTTCGTATAACCATCTCGTGATAAAGACACCATCACTCGTTCATTAGCAATCATACTGGTTTTATCAATTACTATTTCTTTCACTTCTTCTTCAATAGCAGTCAAACGTGGTCTTGGATAATTCGCCTTGATTGCTTTTAATTCGGATATCATTACCCGATGTAATACATTCTTATTCTCAATGATTTCCTTCAGATCTTCCATTTCATTTAACAACAATGCAAATTCTTGTCTTAATTGCGTAATATCGGTATTTGTTAAACGATATAAACGCAAAGTAACGATAGCTTCTGCCTGCTCTTCTGAAAATTGATAGGTTTGCATCAACTTGATTTTAGCATCCGCTTTATCTTTCGAATGACGAATGATTTGAATAACTTCATCTAAAATAGAAACAGCCTTCATCAATCCTTCCAAAATATGACAACGCTTTTCCTTTTTGGCTAAATCATAACGACTTCTTCGATCAATCACTTCTTCACGATGTTCAATAAATGCATCCAACAACTCTAGTAATCCTAATTGTTTTGGACGTTTATTCACGATACCTACAATATTGTAATTGTAATATGTCTGCAGATCTGTGTTCTTAAATAAATAATTTAAAATCATCTGCGCATCTGCATCTTTTTTCAAATCAATTACAATTCTTAAACCATTACGATCTGTTTCATCCCGAACATCCAATAAACCATCAATTTCCTTTGATAAACGGATATCATCTAATTTCATCACTAGATTACTTTTGATCACTTCATATGGAATTTCCGTAATGACAATCTGTTGGTTCATTTTATTGGTAACGATCTCTGTTTTTGCTCGTATTACTACTTTTCCTTTTCCTGTACGAAATGCTGATTCAATTCCACTTTTTCCTTGGACAATTCCACCTGTCGGGAAATCTGGTCCTTTTATAAAATCCATGATTGACTCTAAATCACAGCTAGGAAACTGAATTCGATAGATTGTAGCATCAATCACTTCATTTAAGTTATGAGGAGCAATATTTGTAGCATAACCAGCCGCAATTCCTGTACATCCATTGACCAATAAATTTGGATATTGAGCAGGCAATACTGTTGGTTCCATTTCTGTATCATCGAAATTAGGCGCAAATAATACGGTATCTTTTTCAATGTCTTCTAATAATAAATGAGCAATCTGTCCGAGTCTTGCTTCCGTATAACGCATAGCAGCAGCTGGGTCATCATCAATAGAACCATTATTTCCTTGCATATCAACCAATGGTTCTCTAATTTTCCATGATTGAGACATTCTCACCATTGCATCGTATACGCTACTATCACCATGAGGATGATAATTACCAATGACTAAACCAACCGTCTTTGCAGACTTTCTCGTAGGCTTTTCATAAACATTACCATCTTTATACATCGCATACAAAATCCGCCGTTGTACAGGTTTTAATCCATCTCTGACATCCGGTAAGGCACGTTCTTGAATAATATACTTCGAATACTTACCAAAACGATCTTCCATAATCTCTTCTAACGAAGTCGTCAGATCTAAATGATGCTTGTTATTCATGAACATTGCCTCCTTCCATCTCATATTCATCCTCTAAAGTAAAGGCAACATTGCTTTCGATCCATGCTCGACGCAAATCCGCCTTATCTCCCATTAACACCGATACTCGTTTATCTGCAGACAAAACATTTTCAATGCTAACTTGAACCAAAGAGCGATGTGCAGGATCCATCGTCGTTTCCCATAATTGAGAAGCATTCATTTCTCCTAATCCTTTATAACGTTGAATATCTGCTTTCCCCATTTTATCTTTGTATTCATTCAATTCTTCATCACTATATGCATAATGAATTTCTTTTCCTTTTTGAATCTTATACAAAGGTGGCATTGCTAAATATACCATACCCTGTTCAATTAATGGTCTCATAAAGCGATAAAAGAACGTCAACAATAAAACCTGAATAT
>JAQXZJ010000006.1 GCA_029227155.1 Erysipelotrichaceae bacterium | reverse complement strand
TTTCATAAAAGCTAGAATTTTTTTAATAAAAAACAGAATAAAAGGTACCGGGATCACATTAGCAATCATACAAACCACAAGATTTCTCATCCAAGGAATTCCCAATAGATAACCGGCAATGATGCCACCTCTTAATTCAATCGTAGGAATTAATGAAATCACAAATACGATAAATTCTTTGATTTCTATCCCTGCCATTAACTGAATCAGTTGATTTACAATATTTTCCATCCCGTAGCATCTCCTTTTTTTGATAACAGTACTACTATATCGGTTTACACCATAAATAGCAAGTTTTTTGGTAAACATTTCTAGTACCGCATAAGTATAGCTATTCGAATTCATCTAATACTATGGAACGTGGAGGTGTTACAATGGCTAACCAAAAATATCGCCCAGGAGAAAACTGTCCGAAAACTGCAAAGTACACGGAATACTCTTCTAAAGGTAAAATTATCTTAGAAGACGTTAATGTCGAAGAAGGACATCGTTTTCCTCCAGCACGCGAAAAAGGTTCATACTATACTGAAAAGTAAAGTTGAATAGGACGGATGATCATCATCCGTCCTTTTTTATTTGTTCTAGTTGTGTTTGATATTCCAATAACTGACCCTGTAAATGATCCAGTTCTTCATATAATTCCTTTAACCGTTCCTCATCAAGTCTTAATTCTAATTGATATACATATTCTCCTAATTCTCGATATCCACGATTGATATCTTCCAATGTTTCTTTCATTCGACCATTCAAATCAGACAAGGTAGATAACCGAGATACTTCTTTTTTAATACCACTACACATTCCCAAACATACATGCTTAATCAGTAATAAAAAACGCATCCCTGATCACTCCCGTTTTCAGTATATGATGCGTTTCTCTTTTTATTCCAAATAGAAATCACGAATCGCCTGTATTTCTTCTACACCCAATCCATATTCCTTTTCATAATATCGTTCCATCGTTCCATAAACTTCTCTGATTTTAGCAAAAGCTGTTTCCAAATACATTTCCTGTACTCCAACCGTTTTCCATATGATATCCACTAATGCAGGGTCAGTAATGTTTTTCAATTGTAACTGTTGATCCACATAACCATCTTTCCCAATATATGCGTTAGATTTCATATAGTCCTGTAGAATCGTATCCCAATCCACACCTAATAAATCTAAAATCAACGCTGCCATTAATCCCGTCCGATCTTTTCCTCCAGAACAATGGAACAGAATCGGATAAGCCTGTTGTTTCATTAGTTCAAATACTCTTTGGAAAGCCGGATTACCAAATGGCATCATCAAATATGCTTCTTTTAGAAAAGCGTTTGATTCCACAATCTCTTCTTCACTCATGTCCCCATGTAATAAATCAAAGAAATTTAAAGTACGACTTTGGGTATATTCATTTTCAATCAAAGCCGGTATGGCATCATAATGCATCCCATCTAATAGCACATCTGGTTGTGCTTTTACTGTTTCACTTTCCCGAAAATCAATGACATATTGAATATGAAGTGGTGCTAATTGTTCTTTATCTTCCTTTTGCACCCGATTTAATCCAGCACTACGATATAAATATCCATGTTTGATATGTCGCCCATCCTTGGTAACATATCCCCCTAATTCTCGAAAATTATTAACATTCGCTAACTTCATACGATTCCCTCCATCTATCCTCTATTAGTTTAGAGAAAAAAATAATAAAGGTCAACGCAAATCTTTTGTCAGTTCCCACTTTCCTGGTGTTTCTGGATGAATCATAACTGCAGGAACCCCAACTACCGTGCTATATGCTTCTACATCCTGTAAAACAACACTGCCAGCCCCTACAATAGCACCTTTCCCAATGGTAATTCCTTCTAAGATGGTTGCATTGGCTCCAATGAGAACATCATCTTCAATCAATACCGGTGTTGCACACAAAGGTTCCAAACAACCAGCAATAACAGCATTGGCTCCAATATGACAACGATCCTTAATGATTGCTCTAGCTCCAATTACAGCACCCATATCAATCATTGTATCTTCCCCAATTTCTGCACCAATATTAATGACTGCGCCCATCATAACAATACATCGTTTCGATAATTTCACCTGTTGACGAATCAAACATCCAGGTTCTAAGCGAACGGAAGGATCCACTTCTAGTAAAAGTGGAACTTTCGAGTTTAAATAAGCAAGTTCGACATAATCATCTGTTATAGTAGAAACGGTATTCTCACTGATAACCACTTGACCATCTTTGGTATATCGTTTCCATAGTGTATTTCTTTTAGCATTTTTCAAATAATCTAATAGTTCTTGTTGTTTCATGATGGCGTCCTCTTTTCATTCTATGTATACAAAGAAAGGAACAAAATATGAATAAAACCTGTAGCCAACATTACACAGCCCTTCATCAGATTCCTGAATTAGATGATCATATGATCCAAACCAAAGATTATATCTTAAAACACTTGCCTTCTTGTTTTCTTGTTCAAGTGATTGAACATGGAGGAATTTTAGCATACATGGATCAACAATCTAATAAAACCATTGCCTTTCGTGCAGAAACGGATGCTCTAGCAATCCAAGAAACTACGAACCTTCCTTATTCTTCTAAAACCCCTCATCATATGCATGCATGTGGACATGATGCTCACATGGCTATCTTATTAGCCTTGGCACAATGGATAGAGCAGCATCCTCCTTCCATCAATCTCTTATTGATTTTTGAATATGCAGAAGAAACTACCGGCGGTGCAAACACGATCATCCATCATCCTTTTTTTCAAAATCATCATCCACAAGCAATATATGCCCTCCATTTATGGCCCTTTTTACCTGCCCACACCTTAGCCAGTCGTCCTAATACCCTTATGGGTTACTCTTGCGAAACAAACATTCTGATTCATGGTTCTAGTTCTCATGTTTCAATGTTCCAACAAGGAATTGATGCGATTGAAATCGCAGGACATTATCTTTCACAAACAGTAATACCCTTTGAAAACTTCCTGATTCGTTTTGGACAAATTCAAGCAGGCCACACTCGTAACGTTCTAGCCAATCAAGCATCCTTATCCGGCACCATTCGAGCATTAGAAACAGATACCATGAATCTTGCAAAACAATATCTATGGCAATTAGCTACATTATTTATGATGCGTTATGAAAATATCATTGAAGTCAATTTCAATGATGGATATCCTGCTGTCAATAACGATCCTAAGTTATTCCAATATTTACAAAACATAGAACCTAATTTACAAATACTACCAACAAGCAGCTATGCTACAGAAAGCTTCTCTTATTATCAAAAATACGTTCCCGGGGTCTTTATTCTTCTAGGTACCGGTAATAATATTCCCTTGCATTCTAGTAATTTTCATTTCCCAATTGAGATATTAGAAACTGGATTACAGTTCTATCAAAGAATCATTCAAGCAAAAGAAAAGGAATGATCTGCTCATCCCTAAAATTCACAAGGTAAGTCAACCTGTAGTCTTTTATTGGTAATTGGATGATTCATGATAATTTTATATGCCTGTAATCCCATCGGCAAAAAATCATAGGATTCTCCATATAAGGTATCAGAAACAATTGGATGTTTGATACTTGCTAAATGAACCCGAATCTGATGGGTTCTTCCTGTATCTAGGATACATTCTAATAGCGTAAAATTCTTCCGATTGCGTACTACTCGATAATGAGTCGTTGCTGCTTTTCCCGTCTTTGATATCCGATATTTCTTCGCATCATGCCGGTCCTTTCCAATCGGAGCAGAAATTATACCATCTTTATGAATTTCTCCTTCTACAAAAGCATAATAATGTCGAGAAATCTGTTTTTGCATCAACATCGCATCTAATTTTGGTTGTAACCACTCACACTTAGAAAAGATAACCAAACCCGTCGTATCCGTATCCAACCGATGAATCGGACGCACGGTTGTTTGAATCCCATTCTCTTGATAATAATCAGCCACCCAATTTGCTAAAGTACCCCCTTTTTCTTTCGAATCTGGATGCACCATTACTCCCCTTGGCTTATTTACAATCAAAAGAAAATCATCTTCATATTGCACTTCCAACGGTCCTTTTTCAGCAATAAAATCAATTGCTAATGGTTCAAATACTTTCAACTGCAACGTATCCTTTACTTGCATTAAAGTATCCGCCTTCACAACATGACGATTCAATAATACTTTCTTTTGTTCGATCATACTCTTCTGATCTTTTCTTGAAATATGAAATTCATCAAAGAATTCTTCAATACGTTGCAAATGATGTTCTTGATCCACCTCAAGCAACAACCATTCTTTTTGTCTTAGGTACCGCATAACTTCCCCCTTTATCCCAATGGAGTCTGATAATAGTTTCCTACAATCTGTTCTGTTTTTGCTACATTAATAAATACATTAGGATCCGTCTTTTTAACTGCCTGAATCACTTCATGTACCTGGTAAGTATTAATTGTCATGATCAATACTTGTTTATCATGATGAGAATATGCTCCTTCTCCATTTAATACCGTAATTCCATGTCGACATGTCTTAAAAATCGTTTGGCATACTTGGTCTCCCTTTTCTGTAATAATCGTCAACGTCGTTAATTTATAACGATCATGACGTAAGTTTACTACTTGTGTATTACAGAATTGGTAAATAATAGAATACAATGCAATATTCCATCCAAACAAGAAACCAGCAATTGTTAACATTCCAATATTCATTGCCATAATATAATTCCAAGTAGGAATCTTATATTTATTCGCAAAGTAAACAGCAATAAAATCGGTTCCTCCACTACTTGCATTTTGACGTAATGCAATAGAAATACCCGTACCGGAAAGTATTCCACCAAATACTGCAATTAATAATAAATCTTCAGTAACTGGGAATACAGGTAAAATACTCGTAAACAGACTCACTAGTAAATACTGGATAATTGAAAATATTGTAAACCGGTGTCCAACGTATTTATATACCATAATGGTAGGCAAAATATGTATGCAAACATAGATAACCCCAAAAGATAAAGACACGTTAAAGAACTTTTTGCCGATTTCAATGATTAGTCGTGTAATCCCTGAAAAGCCCCCTGGAATCAGCCCTCCTGATTCTACAAATGCTTTCAAAGAAATAGAATAAATCAAAGCCGAAATGACAATCATCACAAAGGTTTTGACATCTTTTTTCGTTATTTCCATAACTTCTAATCTCCTATATATATTTGCCAACTCATCATCAGCGAAGATAATAATAGCACCGGAAAGAATTCTAGTCTACCAAAAATGCCTAAGATTTTCATCTTAGGCACTTCATTTTGTTTATTTCGCTAAACAATAAATATTATATGCATCATCCACAGTTAAATGTTTAAAGTTTCCAGCATATTCTCGATTAACTAATAACTTTTCAGCCATTTCTCTAAAATGAGTATCATCAATATTTAACTCATGCAAACGAATTGGCAGTCCTAAGCGTTGGAAGAATACCTCCGTTTGATGAATTCCCTCTAGGATAGTTCTTTCTGGATCTTCCATCGCATAATCAACACCCCATACACGCATCGCAAATTGTACGAAACGTTCTGGATTTTCTTTCCATACATATTTCATCCATGCTGGAAACATAATGGATAACCCTTCCCCATGATAGATATCATAGATTGCTCCTAGTTCATGTTGTAAATCATGAGAGCCCCAATCACCAAGCCGTCCTCGATCTAATAAGTTATTATGAGCAATCGTACCTACCCAAGCAATTTCTGCACGAATATCATAATCACATGGATGTTCTAATGCTAATGGAGCATAGTGAATCAAGGTTTTCATGCTTGCTTCTAATAGGCGATCAGAGTAATCAACATGTGATACCTGAGTAAAGTAACGTTCCATCAAATGGGCAAAGATATCAGCACAACCACAAGAAATCTGATACTTAGGCATCGTATAGTTGTTTTCTGGATTGATGATCGCAAATTTTGGAATCATGCACTCTCCACCAATTGAACGTTTAAAATGCGTTTCATCATTGGTAACAACGGTTCCTGAAGATGTTTCCGATCCCGCTGCAGGCATCGTCAAAACCACCCCAATTGGTAATGCTTTTTCTGCCGGTTTACCCGTCATGAAATACGTTTCCCAATAATCAACACTTGGATCCACATAATAACCAACTGCAATTGCTTTGGCAGAATCGATCACACTTCCCCCACCAACAGCTAAAATAAAATCAATCTGTTCTTCTTTACATAATGCAATTCCTTTTTGTACCATTGAATAACGAGGATTTGGCACCACTCCTGCTAATTCCACAAATTCAATCTGTTCTTGACGTAAAGATGCTACTACCCGATCATATACGCCATTCTTCTTGATCGAACCTCCACCATAATGCAACAATACCTTTTTTGCATAAGGTTTCACCAAACGACCCGTTTCTAATTCTTTGTCTTTTCCAAATACAATACGAGCTGGATTATAATATTCAAATTGTTCCATATGAGTACCTCACTTTGTTACTTTCATTATATCGTATTTCCTAGTAAAAAGTATCATAAAAAAGAGACTGCTCACATCTACAATCTCTTTTCTATCTCATCGCTAAAACGATGCTAACAAATTTCTTCAGGAATCACTCTACATAAAACATTGATCATTCTCTTTAGATGACGAATCACAAATGGATCATGCTCTTCTTCTACATACACTTCATGTAAGTGATAACCATTCATTTCTAATACTTTGTGATATTTATGCATCATCTCATCATATACCTGTTTGGTTTTGATCAAAGATACCGTACCCTTTTCATACTTCTTTTGTAATTTCATTAAATAACGAATATCTTGAATCAGTTGAAAATTATCATCCATTTCTAACATTACTTCTAATGGTGTGTGTTGGTTTGTGTTAACTTGTGTTGTCATATCGTTATCCCTCTTTCTTTTTACACTGTCCATCATACTTGCTCTCACAAATTACACAATATTCTTTTGTTCAATTTGTTATTTCAAAGATTTATTTTCTGTTTCAAAAGATATTCATTCTTTTTAATCCGGAATTTCAAAAATCTAAACAAAAAAGCAACACAGAGTCCTATGTTGCTTATCGTTCTGTTTGAATAATATCTGGTCCTGTAATTGTAACGCCTTCTGGTAAGATATCCGTAATGATCGTATCAAAATCTTGAAAGGATGCATATTGATATTTTCCTTGTTTTGTGAATTTCGTTCCATCGGATAATAGAATCACTTTTTTGGAACGTTTTATAACATGCTTATTCAAAATCAAGGCACTTTCCATGGTTGTTGCTGGGCCATCTAAGTTTAAGCAACCATCCATCCCTAAAAATGCCACATCATAACTCATCGTATCTACCATATCAATGGTATAGCCACCTTCAGTACGTTTTCCCAATCGAGAATACACACCACCAAGGAAAATCACTTTATGTTCTGTATTAGCTATAATTTCTAATAGATCATAACTATTTGTAATAATTGTTAGATTCTTTTTAAGCCGCAACAAGCGTCCTAAAGCAAATGAGGTACTACTAGAATCAATGAAAACAAAATCATCGTCATTAACAAAGTTAATCGCTTCATAAGAAATATGTCTTTTTTGTTCTGTACGTTCTTTCTTTCTGATCTCCATTGGTGTCTCATGATTCGAATTCCGAATAATTGCACCACCATGTGTTCGATGTAATACTCCCTTTGATTCTAAGATAGCCAAATCCGAACGAATCGTTTCTGGAGTCACATCAAATTGTTTTGCTAGTTCATTTACCTGTACTTCTTCATTAACAAAGATATACTTTTCTATCTCTTCTCTACGAATTTCCGCTTGTTTCATATTAACCACCATTTTTATTATATAATAAAACCTTTCTTTCTTCAAAGACATGTTGGTATTATCTATTGTTATCCGATATTTATTTTCTCAATCATCCAACATATTATTGTTAATAAATATTTGAAATTATCGAAAATCAAAAAAGGTAGATAAAAGGTAGGTGAATTCTTTATAAACACAAAAAAAGCCTTTATTCAAAGGCTTAATGTGTTACATGGTGGAGCGTAAGGGGTTCGAACCCTTGACCCCCTGCGTGCAAGGCAGGTGCTCTCCCAGCTGAGCTAACGCCCCATGTATATTAAATCGGCGAAATGGTGGGCCTGAATGGACTTGAACCAACGACCTCACCCTTATCAGGGGTGCGCTCTAACCACCTGAGCTACAGGC
>JAQXZJ010000005.1 GCA_029227155.1 Erysipelotrichaceae bacterium | reverse complement strand
AGCGATGAATCCGGCTCATCAAAATCCAGCGATGTCTTTGGATTTGAGTATTAAATTACAGATTGTTGATCGGATTGCATCTAATTTAAAAGCTTTGGGAAGAAATGTTACGGTTGAATACTTTTAGAAAGAGGAAAGAATATGAAGGAAAGAAAATTTGATACCGATGTACAACGGTTAAAGTATAATGCATTGAAGGAAGTAGCAAAATTAGCTTGGGAAGATCGGTTGCAAGAAGGGTATTATGAAATTCCGAAGAAAGTAATTTCTGGGAAAACACCAACGATGCGTTGTTGTGTGTATAAAGAACGGGCTATTTTTACAGAACGGGTAAAAATGGCAATGGGGGGTTATGAAGATAATCCAAATGTGATTCAAGTGATTGATATTGCATGTGATGAATGTCCAGTTGATCAATATAAGGTAACAGAGTCATGTCGAGGATGTATTGCTCATCGTTGTATGAATGCTTGTCCTCGTGGGGCAATCAGTATTGTGAACCAAAGAGCAGTAATTGATCAGACAAAATGTGTGGAATGTGGACAATGTGCGAAAGCTTGTCCATATCAAGCAATTGCCCATAATCAAAGACCATGTGAAGCAAGCTGTAAAGTAAAGGCAATTCATATGGATGAAGATAAGAAAGCAGAAATCAATTATGATAAGTGTATTTCTTGTGGGGCTTGTGTATATCAATGTCCATTTGGAGCGGTTGTAGATAAATCGTTTATTGTTGATATTATAGAAATGTTAAAAGGTAGTCAAAATAATGATGCTTATGAAATGTATGCAGTGATTGCACCTGCGATTGCGGCTCAATTTGATTATGCTACGATTGGACAAGTCATTACAGCGATTAAACAATTGGGATTTAAAGATGTCATTGAAGCAGCATTGGGTGCAGATATGGTTGCTTGGAAAGAATCAAAAGAATTAGTAGAAAAAGGTTTCTTAACGACTTCTTGTTGTCCGGCTTTTGTGAACTATATTCATAAGCATTTCCCAATGATGGTGGAACATATTTCTCATAACTATTCACCTATGGTTGAAATTGGAAAATATATCAAAGGTATGAATCCAAATTCGAAAGTGGTGTTTATTGGACCATGTACAGCGAAGAAAGATGAATTGGCTCGTAGTAATGGATATATTGATTCTGTCATGACGTTTGAAGAATTACAGGCATTGATTGATAGTAAAGAGATCGAACCATCAGAATTAACAGAATCTCCTTTAAATAATGCTTCTTACTATGGAAGAATCTTTGCTAGAAGTGGTGGAGTTGCTGAAGCCGCTGTTCAAGCTTTGAAGGAACAAGGAATTGACTTTGAAGTAAAAGCAGAGAAATGTGACGGTATCGAAGCATGTAGAATGGCATTATTGAAAGCTTCTAAAGGTGTTTTACCTGCTAACTTTATTGAGGGAATGGCCTGTGTCAATGGTTGTATTGGTGGGCCAGCATGCTTGACTCATGCACCTAAGAATAAAGCAGATATTGATAAATATGGTAAGCTAGCAAAAGAACAGGATATCAAAGGTTCCTTGGAAATCATGCAAGTTTTGAATCCAGAAGCATTCGAATAAAGAATTTTATGATGTATCTCAAAAGAGTTTCTAGGTGAAAGCTTCATTCAGGAAACTCTTTTTATCATGGCCTGTATTATGCTATAATACCTTTGTATGAAACAAAAAATAGTAAGAGCGATAGCTGTGATTCTTTTGGTTCTTGTAGGAATGTTTTATTTTCTTTTCATAGAGAACGAAGAATCTAGTAGATATGAAGTGACGTTATCGAAATGTGTAGATGGTGATACGGCATGGTTTCAAAAAGATGAGGAGGTATTTAAAACCCGTTTTTTGGCAATCAATGCACCGGAATTAAATGAAGAGCAAAACCAGCCAGAAGCTTATGCATTAGAAGCGAAAGAGTATGCTTGTACTTTATTAAAACAGGCAAAAAAGATTGAACTTGAGGCGGATCCGAATGCGGATTTTGTGGATTCATATGATCGAAGATTAGTATGGATATGGGTGGATGATCGTTTATTACAGGAACTTTTAGTGAAAGAAGGATATGCTAAGGTAGCATACTTATATGATGAATATCAGTATGTGGATGTTTTGTTAGAACAACAGAAACAGGCACAATTCGATCAGAAGAGAATATGGAAAGGAATTGACAGATGATTGATTTTACATTACAGAAAGTGATGCAGGTTGTACATGCGACCGGGATGCAAAACATTGATGCAAATAAACAGATTGATGGAGTTACGATTGATTCGCGGAATGTAGATCCGAATAACTTGTTTATTCCTTTAGTTGGTCAAAGGGTTAATGGTCACGATTTTGTGATTCGTACGATTCAAAGTGGGGCAGTGGCTAGTTTATGGGAAAATGGACAAGCGAATCCACCAAAAGATGTACCATTGATTTTTGTTGAGCATACTCTTGATGCTTTGCAACAATTAGCGAAGGCATATCGAGAGGAATTAGAAGCGACTTTTATTGGAATCACGGGAAGTAGCGGTAAAACATCAACGAAAGATATTGTAGCTAGTGTTTGTGCGGTGGGCTATCAGACACAAAAAACATTTGGGAATCGAAATAATGAAATTGGTTTACCATTAACAATTTTGCAGATTCGTCGTTCGACACAAGTAGCGGTAATTGAAATGGGTATTTCTGATTTTCATGAAATGGATCTTTTGACGGAAATTGTGAAACCACATGTGGCAATTATTACGAGTATTTCAGAATCTCATATTGATAATTTCCATGAAATGATTCACACCGTAGAAGAAAAATGTAAGATTACAAAGTGTTTACAGCCAAATGGATTATTTATCTATAATGCAGATACTCCTTTACTTGCGGATTATGTGAAGAATCATCCAATTGAACAGATGAGCATTGCCTATGGAAAGAAAGATGTACCTGCTAAGATTACGGGTTATCGTATTCATACAGGTGGCTTATATTTTACAACGAATCTGTTTGATGGCTATGAATTCTATTTACCGATGTTAGGTGAACATCAAATCTATAATGCGATGTCAGCGATTGTTTGTGCGGTTGCTTTAGGACTTGAAGCAGATGAGATTCAAGAAGGATTCCGTCATATTGATCTGACTGGGAAACGGAATGAAGTTAAGAAGATTAGAGAATCGATTGTAATTGATGATACGTATAATGCAAATCCATTGAGTATGGTGGCTGCTTTGGATACGTTATCGAATTATCCACTGAATATTAAAAAGATTGCTGTATTGGGGGATATGTTTGGTTTAGGAGAACAAGCAGTGGAGTTACATCGTCGCATAGGTCGTGAATATCATTTTAAGAATATTCAAGAATTATGGGTGATTGGTGAATATTGTGCATTGTTGGCTGATGAAGTAAAAGTACGGAACTTGCCTATTTTGATTCGTCAGTTTACTGAAAAAGAAGATTTATATCGTGCATTAAAAGAACAAACAAATTCTATGAGTCTGATTTTAGTAAAGGCCTCAAGGGGTATGTTATTAGATGAGTTAGTAACAAAGTTATAGGAGATATGAAGATGGAAAAAATTAAAGTTGCTGTTGTTTTTGGAGGACAATCATCTGAATATGATGTAAGTTTGCATTCTACTGCTTCCGTATTACGGAATATGCCTCAACAGTATGATGTAGTGACTTTTGGTATTACTAGAGATGGACATTGGTATCAGTGTACAGGTTCCATTGATAGTATTGAACATGATCAGTGGCAAGAATCGGCTTTTCCTGCTCGATTGAGTGTAGATCCAAGTGATCATGGATTTTTAGTGTTAGAAGATGGTCAATATCATGTAGTTCGTGTGGATGTGGTATTCCCAGTATTACATGGACCAAATGGGGAAGATGGTACGATTCAATCGGTTTGTGAATTAGCAGGAATTCCTTGTGTTGGTTGTGGACGGTTGAGCAGTTCTATGAGCATGGATAAGGAATATACGCATATTGTTTGTGAGCATTTCCAAGTTCCAATGGCGAAGTGGAAAGCAGTGCGTAAACAAGCAGATTTAGATTATGGAAAACTGTATCAGGAAGTCAAAGAATCCTTGAATATTCCATGTATTATTAAACCAGCGAATGCAGGAAGTAGTTTTGGTGTTTCGAAAGCAAAAGATGAAGATAGTTTTGTAAAAGGAATGTTGGATGCTTTCTGTTATGATGATAAAGTAATTATTGAAGAGTTTATCAATGGTTTTGAAGTAGGATGTGCTGCTTTAGGTAATGATACGATTACTTTAGGGGAATTAGATGAAATTGAAATGGTTACTGATATTTTTGATTATACAGAAAAATATAATCTTGTGACGTCTAGTATTCATGTTCCTGCGAGAGTAGATGCTACGATTAAGGAAAGAGTATATGAATTAGCAAGAACGATCTTTATGGCGATGAATTGTGAAGGAATGGCTCGGATTGATTTTTTTGTAAGTGGAGATACGGTATACTTTAATGAATTAAATACGATTCCAGGCTTTACGGCTCATTCTCGTTATCCATCGATGTTAAAAGAAATCGGTATGGATTTTCCTACAGTGTTGGAATCAGTGATTACTTTAGCAATGAAATAAGAAAGATAGGTGATAGTTGTATGGACATTCAAGAAAGAGCTTGGATGGAAATCGACACCCATGCACTCATTCAGAATTATCAAAATCTAATATCTTTTCTACCAAAAGATACGGGTTGCATATGTATCGTAAAAGCGAATGGATATGGTCATGATGCGGTGCAAGAAGCTTTGATATTACAACAACAGGGAGCTCATTTTTTTGGTGTAGCTACCTTGGCTGAAGCGGTTCAATTAAAAGAAGCGAATATCAAAGGGGATATTCTGATATTAGGACATACATTACCAAGACAGATGAAAGAATTGGCACAATATGATCTGATTCAAACAGTAGGAGATGTTGCCTATGGATATCAATTAGCTGAAGAAGCAAAACGATTAGAGGCACGGGTTCGTATTCATTTGAAGATTGATACAGGAATGCATCGTTTGGGTATTGATCATCGCTTATCTATGGATACTTTAAAAGCATTAATTGAACAGCCAAGTTTGAAGTTAGAGGGTTGTTTTAGTCATTTTGCTTGTGCAGATAGTGTGGATGAAAATGATGTAGCATTTACCCACCAACAAGCTGAAAAGTTTGCTGAATGGGTGAAAAGGGCGCGTCTTGCTCATATTCCAGTAGGAAAATTGCATTTATCTGCAAGTGCAGCAATTGTAAATTATCCAGAGTTTCAATGGGATTATTGTCGTCCAGGAATTCTATTATTGGGGTTTGATAGTGGGGATATGAAGCATCCATATGAGCGAAACCAAGTGTTATCAATTTATGCTAAGGTTACAAAAATTGATGTGTTACCAAAGCAGGAAACGATTGGATATGGACGAACATATCAAGCAAAACAACTAAGAAAGGTCGCAACAATTTCGATTGGCTATGGAGATGGAATTCCACGGAACTATCAAAATGGAGAAGTTCTGATTCGAGATGCTCGTTGTCCGATTATTGGTAGAATTTCAATGGATCAATTGTGTTGTGATGTTACAGATTTGCCAGAGGTTGCTTTATTTGATCTTGTTACTATTATAGGAAACGATCAAAAAGAGAGTATTCGTCTAGAAGAAATGGCGAATAAGTGTGGAACGATTACCAATGAAATCGTTACTCATTTTTCCAACCGGTTACCACGAATTTATCGATAGAAATGGACTTGTCATATAGAAAATCATGACAAGTTTTTTTTGTTGTGATATGATTACCATAATATAGGATGTAAGGGATGTGATGATACCATGATGAGAATCTTAAAACGATTCCTTAAATTTCTAACAAGTCGCTTATTTGTGATCGGAGTTTTATTGTTATTCCAAATTACTGTATATATCATGTTGTTATTTTATCTCAATCAATACGTGATTTATATTCAAGGATTATTTTGGGGATTATCTTTCATTTTGATTCTCTATTTGTTTTCTAAGCCAGGTAGTCCATCAGCAAAATTGCCTTGGTTATTATTATTAGCTGCTGTTCCATTGGTTGGTGTACCTTTTTATATCATTTGTGGAACTAGTGATGTTCATGTTCGATATAAGCGTTCTTTAAAACAATCTTTATTGCAAACAGAGAAGTTACATGTACAAGATGAAGTGGTTGCGGATGCATTAAAGAAGGAAAATATTGTTCGATATCGGGAAGCAGATTATATTTTTCATACTACGAAAATGCCAGTTCATCAAAATACCATGGTAACCTATTTTCCTTTAGGAGATTTGGTTTGGGTAACGATGCTTGAGAAATTGAAACAGGCAAAGCATTTTATCTTTATAGAGTTTTTCATTGTAGCTGAAGGTTTGATGTTAGATTCTATTCTGGAAATACTAGTAAAGAAAGTGAAAGAGGGCGTAGAAGTTCGCTTTATGTATGATGATATTGGCTGTTTACAAACATTGCCGAACCGATATTATAAAAAGTTGCAGGAAGCGGGGATTGACTGTGTTGTTTTCAATCCGTTTTCTCCAGTGTTGACTGTGGGGCATAATTATCGTGATCATCGTAAAATCTGTGTAATTGATGGCTATATTGGCTTTACAGGTGGTTTTAATATTGCGGATGAATATATCAATCAGAAAGAGCGGTTTGGGCATTGGAAAGACAGTGCCATTATGTTAGAAGGGGAAGCTGTTTGGAATCAGACGATTACTTTTTTGGAAAACTGGGATTTTACCAAGAAGACTAGAAGTAATTTTGCGGATTATGGACCATTCCGTTATCATCCTCAAGCTTTTACCTTTGAAAATGATGGCTATGTACAACCATATTCAGATAATCCTTTAGATCAAGAATTGGTTGGTGAATCAGTCTATATGAATATATTGAATAATGCGACCGATTATGTGTATATTACAACACCTTATCTAATCGTAGACCATGAAATGATTACGAGCATCTGTTTAGCAGCAAAAAGAGGAGTTGATGTTAGGATCATTACTCCAGGAATACCGGATAAATGGTATGCATATTTGATGACAAGGGCTTATTATCGGGAATTTATTGAAGCAGGAGTTAGAATCTATGAATATACACCAGGATTTATTCATGCTAAAAACTTTTTATCGGATGATGTGGTAGCAACTTGTGGTACGATTAATATGGATTATCGTAGTTTTTATCATCATTTTGAATGTGGTTGTTGGATGTATCAAGGTTCTGTGATTCAACAAATGAAAGAAGATTTTATGGAAACCTTTAGCAAATCAAAAGAGGTTAGCTTACAGTGGTGTAAAAAGCGTTCGATTTTGGTACGTCTGATTCAAAGTATTTTTAGAATTTTCTCACCTTTAATGTAAGAAAGGAGCATACAATATGGAATATCGAAGATTTGACGATACGATTATTGCTAGAATTGATCAAGGAGAAGAGATTTTAGAACAGGTACGGATCATTTCTTTAAAAGAAAAGATACAGTTAGCACAAATTCAAGCATTAGGAGCAATCAATGATTTCACAGTAGGTGTTTATGATACAGAGAAAAAGCAGTATTTTTCGAATCATTTTGTTGGTTGTTATGAGATCGTATCTTTGGTTGGTACGATTAATACTATGAATCAAGAATATTACTGTCATTTGCATTTAAGTGCTGGCAACGATAAAGGGGAAGTGTTTGGCGGACATTTGAATCGAGCAGTTGTAAGTGCTACATGTGAAATGGTAATTACTATGATTAATGGTAGTGTAGACCGGTTTTATGATGAAAAGACGGGGTTGAACTTGTATCAATTTTAAGAAGATAAGCCTGGACTGAGAGATCCAGGCATTTTGTTAAATGAAAGGGATCGTAATTATGAATATTACATATGATATGGCAACAAAGGAAGATATGGAATGTATTTATCAATTCAATAAACAATTAATTTATGATTATGAAACCATGGAGAGCTTTGATTATGATCGAGTATTCAAGTGGATTTTAAATAAGTTAGAGAATAGAATTGATGAATATACAACAATCTATGCGGATGGAATAAAAGCTGGCTACTATCATTTCTATAAAAATGAAGAGGGAGAATATGAAATAGATGACTTGTATATTTTCCCTGCATTTCAAGGGAAAGGAATCGGTACAGCAGTTATTTATAAATGTTGTTCATCAGTGAATGAACCTGTAATGTTATATGTATTTATTAAAAATCAAAGAGCAGTTTCTTTGTATCAAAGATTAGGATTTGAAGTAGTAAAAAATGTTAAGGATAGTAGATATATTATGAGAAAAGGGTGATGAGCATGGACGTTAAACTTGTTTTATTTCGTGAGGAAACAGAGATAGCAATTGATTTGATCAAAAAGTTCTGGAAAGAACATAGTAACGCTATTTTAAATTCTGAGGAAGCAATGGCTGATTTAAATCAATGGACAAAAGAGGGACATCGTTTTTATTTGATAAACAATCATGATCGATCCATCGGTTTTGTTCATCTAGGAAGTAGAGGATGTGAGACTGATTGGTTAGAGGATATATTTATACTTCCTGAATATCAAGGAAAAGGGATAGGAACTTATACCATTCAGTTAATAGAAGATATAGTAAAAGAATATTCAGATTCATTATACATTGAAGCAGCCGCAAGAAATGATAAAGCTATTCGTTTGTATCATAAAATGGGATATGATTGTTTAAACACGATTACCGTTAGAAAAGATTTTCATCCGGATAAATATGAAGTAATCAGTCAAGAAAAAATCATGGATATGGAGTTTGAAGTTAAGAAATACTCTGATTAACTATCGTTTCTTTGCATTTCCTTGTTATTCTTATATAAAACGTTACAATGAATATTAAGTGAGGAATATGTGTAATGATAGACTATGTATACGAAAAACCTGTTATTGGTTATTTGATTGGATATTATAGACAACATGATGATCGGAAACTTTTTGTTTTTTAAGAAAATAAACTAGATTATTATCAAGAGTATTGTTTATCATGTGATAAATGCATAAATAAAGAAATGATTTGTGTCCCTAACACATTATACAAAATAGAAAAAGGGAATGTTTTGGATAATGAATGTTATTATTTTCGTTTAGCAGAAAATATTGGCAAAAAGTATGAATTAAATTCTGAACTAATAAATATGTTGTTATCTTTTATAACTGACCACAATACACGTCTATGACAAAAAGACATATTAAAATGAGGTTCTGCTAAATATAAAGCAGTAACTATTGTCCTTTTAGTATGAGGAGTAGATTGTAAGATATATTTTGAAACCTTAGTTAATACATTGGTTTTATGCTCACAATAAACTTTTAGGAAAAACTAGCTACATGATAAAAGTTATGAAACATATTGTTTCTTCTTGGCCGCTTTGCAAGATTAAATATACATAACCGTAATAAAAAAACTTAGATTAGGGATATATACATGTTTATTTTTGTTTAATAAGATTCAAAAACTCTGGTGTTATATCAATATAGATAGTCTTGTAACTAGAAAGGATAACCATTCCTGTTTTACCTCCAGGAATTTTTTTGATGTTTTTTACTGGACAATAATTTACCGGAATGCTGGATGATTCTCTACCACTAGAATAATAGGCTGCGACCATTGCCGCAAAACGGATATCTGATTCTTCAGGGTGCTCTGTCTGTAAAATTACATGAGAACCATGCATATCTTTGACATGGAACCATAAATCAGTTCGATGGGCTTTTTTGAAGGTTAAATATTCATTCTGTAGATTGTTTTTACCAAAATATACAGGATAACCACTAGGTGAAGTTAGTGTATGATAATTAAGTGCTACTTCTTTTTTCTTCTTGCGAATCTTACTAACATTTGCTTTTACATATCCATTTTGAGCAAGTTCCTGATGGATTTCTTTCGCATCTTGGAAATTGGCGACAGTTAATTGATATTCTAGATTTCTAAAGTATTCCAGTTCTTGGTTGGCTATATCCAATTGTTCTTGGATATGTACCATGCCATTTTTACCTTTGGTGTATTTCTGAAAACATTTTTTAGCGTTTTGTTTTGCATCTAACTTTGGATCTAATGGAATTACGATATCTTCTTGAGTTTCAAAAGAAGGCAAGGTAATACTTGTCATTCCTTTTTTGACCATTGGAAGATAACTATATAGTAATTCTCCTTTTTCTTTCCAATGTTCACTATTTTGTGCTTCTTCTAATGAATCAGTTAATTTTGCAATCTTTGAGGTATATTTCTTGATTTCTCTACGAACAAATTTAAATAAATCACCGGTTTGTTGGCGAATGCGATCGCGTTCTTCTTTCTCATAGAACAAGTAGTCTAGCCCTTCATTGATTGGATATGAGATTGACTCGGTTTCAAATTGTTTTAAAGGTATACAATGAAAATATGTTTGGTTGTTTGCATTGGTAATATATACTTGATCAGATGCCTGTATTTCTTGCATGATGGAAACAAAATTTTCTCCATGATGGATACGATATTCAATTTCTTTGCTTAATAAAGGAGAAAAACCTTCAAATTGTGCTGTTAAAGGACGATCATCAGTGTAACCTGTTTGTTCAAAAGGGTTTAATTGTCCAAGTTGAGGTTCTGGTAATTGAAAAAGAGCACCTGGTTGAATGATTCGTTTGGTGTTTTCAAAGGGAGGAATCCGTTTTAATGCATCCATGATCTTCCCATTTTCATTTGCTAATATAACATTGGCATATTTTCCCATCAGTTCGACATACAAATGACGGATCGTTTGATCACCTAGTTCGTTATAGCCACTGATGGTAAAGATCAAATAACGATCAAATCCTCCTTGTTCAATCGAAAGAATGATACTTCCTTCTAAATGCTTTCTTAATAACATAATAAAGTTACTAGGAATTTCCGGAGTGGGATAGGTACGTGTGGTAATATTGATCCGATTATAGAGGGAGTGAGCAGAAATTAATAGTTGATATTTTGTACGTTCATGACGCAACTGAAATAAAAGCTCGGTATCAGATACTTGATGAATTCGATTAATTTTACAAGGAACAATGGTTTGTAGCTGCTTAGTAATCTGTTTTAAAAATATTCCGTCAAATGCCATGTTTATTACCTCAATTCTCTTGATTATTATATCACGTATCATTGACATTACATTCTAAAATTCGTATGATTAATAAAAGGGAAAGAGGGAAATATATGCGGAAAGGATTATTAATTATTCTAAGTGGTCCAAGTGGTGTTGGTAAAGGTACGGTCAGAGACTCATTTTATGAGAATCCTCAATTGAATCTTGCTTATTCAATTTCTATGACCACAAGAGAAAGACGTCCAAAAGAACGGGATGGAATTGACTATTATTTTACAACAAGAGAACGGTTTGAAGAAGCAATCAGTAAAGGGGAATTACTGGAGTGGACGGAATTTGTTGGAAACTACTATGGCACACCATTAGATACAGTAGAACGCTTGAGAAATATGGGAAAGAATGTTTTGCTGGAGATTGAAGTAGAAGGTGCAATTCAAGTAAAACAGAAATGCCCTGATGCGTTAACTATTTTTATTGTACCACCTAGTATGGAAGAATTAGAAAAACGCATTCGTGGTAGACGTACGGAGCCAGAGGAAATCGTTCAACAACGGTTATCAAAGGCTGCTAGAGAAATGAACTTGATTTCCCAATATCGTTATGTTGTTTGTAACGAAAATGTGAATGAGGCTGCGGATATTATTACAGCAATTATTAAGAATCATATGTAAAGAACACGTTGATACGTGTTTTTTTCTGTTTTATTGAATCATATCGTGTTAAAATGTGGAAGGTGATGACATGAAACTTGCGTCTGTTTGGATGGAACATCCTTCAATACAATTAAATCAAACATTTACCTACATGTGTGGGGATTTTGATGTGCAAAGAGGGATGCGGGTGCTGGTTCCTTTTGGGAATCAACAAGTTGTGGCGTTTGTCGATCATGTAGAAGAAACAGACTTAGATCAACATACCTATGAAATAGAGAATCAGATTCATTTAAAGATGATCATAAAAATGATTGATAAAGAACCAATATTAAATGAGGAATTAATGGAATTGGGAAAGTGGATGGCAGATCAAACGATTTCTAATGTGATTCAATGTTATCAAGCGATGTTACCGAACCAATTGAAACCAAAAAGTACTTCTGGCTCAATTAAAAAAGAAGTGTTTGCTCATTATGTAAAAGAGTGTGAATCGTTAACGATAAAACAGAAAGAATTGTTAGATGTTTGTAAACATCAGGATTGTTTGCGTAAGGATATGTATGCAAAATCAGTATCGATTACCAAAAAACTGATTGCATTAGGATGTATTGAATGGGTAGAAAAGGAAGTTGAATTTGTAGGGGAGCATGTACATGATCTAGAAAAGCCTTTATCATTAACTTCTCATCAACAACTCGCGTTTCAACAAATTCAATCATTGCCTCAGGATTCGATCTGCTTATTACATGGAACAACAGGTAGTGGGAAAACTGAGCTTTATTTACAGTTAACGCAACAATATGTACAACAAAAACAACAAGTTCTTATATTAGTGCCGGAAATTTCTTTGACTCCACAGATGGTAAAACGAGTTGTGAGACGGTTTGGAAATCAAGTCGCAATCTATCATTCTAATCTTTCTGCACAAGAAAAGTATGAACAATATCAACGGGTTCGTAAACAGGAGGTATCCATTGTTGTTGGTACACGATCTGCTGTGTTTATGCCATTTGTTCATTTAGGGTTGATCGTTTTGGATGAGGAACATGATGGTTCTTATAAACAAGATAGTGCACCACGTTATCATTGTCGGGATGTAGCAATTCATAGGGCTAAGTATCATCAGGCAAAGGTAATTTTAGGGAGTGCAACTCCATCTTTGGAATCATATGCAAGAGCGATCAAAAATGTTTATCATTTAGTAACGTTAGATTCACGGGTGTTTGGTGATTTAGCGAAAAGTCAGATCGTGGATATGAGTCAAGAAATCCGCAGAGGAAATGATATCTTATCAAGTGTATTGCAACAAAAACTAACTAGGGTGTTACAACAAAAGAAACAAGCAATCTTGCTATTGAATCGTCGGGGGTATACTCCAATATTACGGTGTAGTAATTGTGGACATGTGATGAAATGTCCACATTGTGATGTTGCTTTGAGTTATCATAAAGATGATCATCGCTTAAAATGTCATATTTGTGGAGAAAGTTATCTTGCTGATCCTGTTTGCCCATCTTGTGGACAAAAGCAATGGCGGTTTTTGGGAGTGGGAACACAGCGTTTACAGGAAGAAGTACAACGGTTATTTCCACAGGCTAGAGTATTACGTTTGGATGCCGATACTTCTATGAAAAAGGGAGCGCATGAGCGGATTCTTAGTGCTTTTGAAAGGCAGGAAGCAGATATTTTAGTGGGAACACAAATGATTTCCAAGGGATTAGATTATCCTAATGTTACTTTGGTTGGTGTATTACAAGCAGATGCTTTATTAAATCGTAGTGATTATCGTTGCGTGGAAATGACGTTTGATTTATTGGTTCAAGCAAGTGGTAGAAGTGGTAGAGGGAATGCAGAAGGAGAAGTGGTCTTGCAGGCATATGATGCCAATCATTATGGAATTCAAACGGCTGCTAAACAAGATTATCTCAGTTTCTTCCATCAAGAAATGCAATATCGGCATTTTGGGCAATATCCACCATATACCTATCTGATTTCTTTGGTTGTTTCAGCGAAGGACAAAGTAAAAGGGTATCAACAAGCCCAAGAAATGAAAGAATGGTTTGTACAACAACAGGTTCAGGTGTTAGGTCCAAGCGAATTGTTAAAACGGCAAGATTTAGAGCGTTATCGTATTTTATTAAGAGGAAAAGATTTAGAGAAGATGAAACAACTAGTGCGTTTGTGGAATCAAAAACGAAATCATAAATGGATAGTGTCGATAGATGTTAATCCACTATATTTAGATTAGAGGGAACTTATGAATGAAAGAAAAGAAGCATATAAACTATTAAAAGAAGTGATGCTAGAAGGTGGGTATGCTAGTCTTTTGATGCGAAATCGTTGGAAAGGTGCAACGAAACAGGAAGTAGCATTGATGACTCAATTGGTATACGGAACACTGCAGAATTACCGTTATTTGCGTTATCAATGGGAACAGATGCCAAAAAAGAAATTACCAGAATCGATTGGGATTTTATTGGATATGAGCGTATATCAATTATGGAAGTTAGATAAAATACCGGCATATGCTTGTATCCATGATGCGGTAGAAATTGCAAAAGAAATCAAACATGGAAAATATGCACCTGTGGTAAATGCGATTTTGCGGAATTTGACACGTAATGGATATCGCAAGATAGAAGGTAATGAAACGGTTCAGTTGGCTATTCGTACTAGTCATCCTGATTGGCTGGTAGAACTTTGGAAACATCATTATGGCTGGGAGAATACAGTACGGATCTGTGAAGCTGACTTACAGGTAAAGCCTATGGTGGCGCGTATGAATCCAAATCGCACAACAAAAGAGGAGTTATTAGCAAATCCATTATTTACTTCAGGAAAACTGGCTCCTTGGGCATTCTATTATGATGGGAATCTATTACAGTCCAAAGAATATCAAAGTGGGAAAGTAGCTATTCAAGATGAAGCAAGTCAGATGGTAGCTCATTTTGCGGATCCTAAAAAGGGAACAAGTATATTAGATATGTGTGCTGCACCTGGTACCAAAGCCATTCAAATGGCACAGATGATGCAGGATGAAGGTCATATCCTATGTTTAGATATTCATGAACATCGGGTTCAGTTGATTCAACAGGCGATTCAAAAACAAGGGATTCATTCAATCGAAGCCTGTTGTATGGATGCAAGAAAAATAAGGGAATTCAATCGTGAGTTTGATCAAGTGATTTTAGATGCTCCTTGTAGTGGTTTAGGGGTATTGGCTCAGAAACCAGATTTAAAATATCGGATTCTACCTCGTGATTTAGATGAAATTGTAATGTTACAACAGGAGTTGCTGGATGCTGCAGCGAATGTAATAAAGAAAAATGGAATACTGGTGTATTCTACTTGTACATTGAATAAAAAGGAAAATGAAAAACAAATCGAAGCGTTTTTAAAACGTCATGAGAATTTCACTTTGATTAAAGAACGTTGTTATTTGCCATTTGAATATCAAACAGATGGCTTTTACATGGCAAAGTTGATAAAAAATCAAGAATAAATTATGCTAGAATAGAAATGGTGATACAAAATGAAATCAATTTATGATTTAAATTATGA
>JAQXZJ010000004.1 GCA_029227155.1 Erysipelotrichaceae bacterium | reverse complement strand
CTAGCTTAAATCTGAAAAGATATGGTGAAATGCAATTAGGAATGTAACACTTAAAAGTTAGTCCTAATATGTACCGATTCGTTAGTCGGGAATTTACGCCTATGGACAGTACATGAACTTGTGAGTAGTTGAAATGTAACGAAAGCATACTGGAAGAAGTAGGAATGAAACATAAAGTGTAAACTTTTATAAGTTTTCAGTAACGGATTGGTATAAGATTATGGTAATTCTAGCATTAGATCAAGCCACCAAAACAAGTGGTTACTCAGTTTTCACCAACAGCAAACTCACAGAATACGGCACTGTAGACTCAGACCACGATGAGCCGGACACCCTGGAACGAATCAAACAGATGCAAGACGGGATTGACGAATTGATAGATAGAATTCATCCCGACGTAGTCGTTCTTGAGAACATTCAGTTCCAGCGAAACATCGCAACATTCAAATTTTTAGCCTTTCTTATTGGTGGACTTACATACCGGCTTAATAAAGATGATATTCCGTATTATTTTATTGAACCGACAGCGTGGAAAGCGTTTTGCAGAATTCATGGCCGTAAGCGTGAAGAACAAAAAAAGAATACGCAAAAATATGTAAAAAATAAATATAAAGTTGATTGTACAGAGGATGAGGCTGATAGCATTGGAATTGGAACTTGGGCTATATGTAATATCAAAGAAAATAAGTAGTTATGGGAGGATTTTTTTTATGTATACATTAAAAGAAAATTTAACATTCGCCGAGAGAGGTGCAGCCACAGATTATATTGTCAATACGGTTTTGTCCGATGGCAATTATCAGCCATATTTCTTCGAGCCGGCAAAACTCGTAGCATTTGCACTTTATTTTGTTCCAGAATTCACATTCTCTGAAGATGATGACGTAGTGGAAAAAGTTTTAAACGATGTCGAATTAAACCAGCTTTATGTAAAGTCGCAGAAAAAGTGCATCTTTCCGGTAATTGCACTTGACGCTCGGACTATTATTGACTACAAGTTAGCAAACGCTAATCCAATGAACGAAATGTTCACCGAAATCACAAAACTTGTTAAATCGGTTGAATCTAAACTTGATGGAATCGATGCTAAAGACTTTGCTGCCGATGTTAAGAAAATTGCAGAACATATCACGGAAGTGGACTTTCCTTCAATCATTAAAGAAGTGGTGAAGAAGTAATGCATACTTTTTCGAATTTAGGTAATTTTAGATTGTACTGTAATGCTGCGTTAGAACGTGCATTAGATGTCGTATCCACTAAGATGTGTGATGAATTAACAAAATCCATTGATTCTGAATTTTATCAGCAATATTCTCCTAGAAGATATAAGAGAACCAAACAGTTTTTGAATTCTGCATTTAAAACAAATGTGACGTTTTCAGGAAATGAAATGTCGGTTGAGATTGGTGTTGACTACGACAAACTGAATTATGAAAGAATTGATGGATATTCTGTCGTTGAACTTGCAAGCCGAGGCTATCACGGTTTAGAAAATGATGATTTATACGCAGATGGATTCTTCTGGCAAAATCTTCTTGATAAATACCCAGCGAGTGTAATTAAGCAAATGGTGATTGAAGAATTCAAAAGGCAGTGTAGGTAGAGATGGTTTAACCATCTTTTTTAATACAAATTTTTATATCAAAAAAGGAGTTAGTCATGGAAGAAAAGAAGAAAATCAAAACAATTTACAGTCAAAGAGTTGCAGGACTATTAATGACAAAAGGATTTGTGTTGCTTGGTATGGACAGAAACCGAAACGGCAGTAACAAAAACGTGTTTTATTTCAATGAAAGCGAAACATTGTTAAAAGAACTAGACAATCTAACGAAGTAGGAAGGAATATCAAATGGCTAAATCAAATGAAAGAAATATAGAAGTTGGAATAGTAGTAGATGAATACGGAGTTATAATTGACCGATTATACGAAGGTGATAGAGTAATTCGAGGAACGAGAAATGAGTACAAAGAAAAGTATGCCATTAATTTCAATAAAAAGGAGTTGTTTTGCAAAGTGTATAAAAATCCCATTAAAGAATTGTGGAATACATTGTCTATAAGAGATTATGCGGTTGCAACTGCTCTTATACCATACATATCGTACAAAGATGGAATTCTTAGAAACGAGAATGAATTATTAAATATGAAACAAATAAGTGTTCTACTTAATATGGATTATGACTCTATAAGAAAATCGTTTGCAACATTGCTAAAGAATCAAATTATTGCCAAAGTAAAAAGACCACCTCAGTATGATTGTGATAAATTAGTAAATTGTTATGCTGTTAATCCTTATTTGTTCATGTCTTCTACTGACATAGAAAAGGAAATATTGAGTAAGTTCAAGGAGAGTAAGTGGGCAAAAATTAAGGGAGATACAGAAACAGAAAAACGTGAAAAGCATTGATTTTACTGCATTTCTTCGAAAAATTTGTGCTGAAATAAGTTATTATTTTCGAAAATAATACCTATTTTCACCACAAAAAAGAGAGCCTTTTAGCTCCCTTTCAGAATTTTTTCAAACAATTGTCGCATCGCCGTTCCACTTTCCCTGCCCCTATAAATCCAGTAGTGAATGTGAACCCACGTTTCATAAGAGTGTACTTTGTGGAGCCACAGTGTGGACAGCGTATTTCTTCTGGTTCTTCGTTTTGTGTTGTCGGTTGTTCTTCTGGTTTAACTGTATATGCCTTATACATAATTAAAATGCATACGATTATAAATATTATTTGCGGCATAGACTCAATAATGAATGATACCATATAAAACCTCGATTTGTTTTGTTCAAATACATATTAACACGTTTTCCAAAAATTGTCAATACTATTTTTAGGCTCCTTACCTTATTTTGGAGCTATTTTTTGTGCATAAAAAATAAGGAAGAAAGGAGCAAGAATGGCTGAAGATTTTAGAATTAAAATTGGTTCCGAATTCAATAGCACGAATTTAGAGAACCAAGTCAATAATGTTATAAGACAATTAGAACAAAAATGCAAAATTAAAATAGAGACTAGCTTTGATACAAGTTCATTGAAGAACTATGAACAACAGTTGGCCGGACTTACATCCAAAGAGATAAAAGAACAGGCAAAATTGTCTAATGCGAAAGCTCAGTACATAAAAGAACAGACAAAACTTGAACAGCAACAGTTTAATGCTAGAAAAGTCCAGATGAACGAAGAACTAAAGATGGAAAGACAAAGGCAGAAACTAGCGAATGAGGCAAATTCTAGTACATATCTTAATCTACAGAAAAATGCGTTTGACAGTAAATTATCTGCGTACTTAAAAGAAAATACAAAGCTTACGGAAAATTTTAAACTAGAAATAGCTGAATTAAGAGCTAAATTACAAGATGCGGACAATGTTGAATTCAAGAATTTGAAAGTGCAGTTTACTGATTTAACGAATCAGGCAAAAGCTGCGGGCGTTACCGGAAGATCATGGGTAGATGAACTAAAAAATGATGCTCGGAAGATAACAGAATGGCTTCTGAGTACTACTGCTGTTATGGGTGCAGTAAATACTCTGAAACAGATGGTTACTGAAGTTACTAATATTGATACGGCCTTTGTGTCGCTGAAAAAAGTAACAGACGAAACGAACGAGTCTTATAATAATTTTCTTGACAATGCGATTGTAAAAGCGCAAAACCTTGGTTCTACTGTTTCTGACTTAGTGGAAATGACTGCAACATGGGCGAAACTTGGATACAGTTTGGAAGAAGCGTCTGAATTGGCTGAAGTATCAAGTGTATTCGCTAATGTGGCAGAAATAAGTAATACAGACGAAGCAGTATCAGATTTGGTTACGGCCATGAAAGCATATAAATTAGAAGCTAGTGAGGCGATGGATATCGCCGACAAATTAAATTCTTTGTCTAATAAATATGCTGTTGATGCTGCAGGGCTAGGCACAGCACTTCAGGAATCTGCTTCTGTTATGGCAATGTCTGGAACTAGCTTGGATAAGACACTTTCAATGCTTACGGCCATGACGGAAATCACGCAAGATGCTTCACGTTCAGGAACGGCTTTAAAAATCCTTGGACTGAGGTTGCGTGGAGCGTCAGCAGATCTTGAATCCATGGGGGAGAGTACCGATGGGCTATGTGAATCTACCTCACTTTTAAGAGAAAAAATACTAGCACTTAGTGGTGTTGACATTATGGAAGATGACGATACGTTCCGTGATGTATACGACATAATGCTAGATATCAGTAAAGTGTATGACGATCTTACCGATGTTAGCCGTGCAAGCCTCTTAGAAACCATCGCCGGTAAGAATAGATCGAATGATGTTGCATCTCTTTTGACCAATATGTCTCAAGCAGAAAATGCTCTTGCGACCTCGATGGATTCAGCTGGTTCTGCCATGAGAGAACAGGAAGCATGGCTTGACTCCATAGAAGCAAAAATAAAACAATTTCAGGCAGCATTCCAAGGTTTGTCTGCGACAGTGGTAGATTCTGATCTTGTAAAATTCATTGTTGATTTTGGTACTAAAGCTGTTTCAGCTCTTGACTGGGTAATCGGGAAAATGAGTGCTTTGAGTGTTGCAGGCGGAATTTTGACTGGCGTTCTCGGTGCGAAATTTGCGACTAGCCTTGGTGCTGCGATTCCGTTGCTTGGAAAATTGGCCACTATAATTACAACAGCGACCGGAGCAAGTATTGGATTGTCTACGGCTCTAAGTACGGCTGTTCCGGTTATGGCAATAATAACTGGAATAACTTTTGTAATAAAAGCTTTCGACCGTTTCAATGAATCGTATGAAGAAACTATTGATAGAATGCGGGATAGTGCTTCTGAATATGAGGAAGCCACACAAGAGATAGCATCGGTTGAAACTGAATTAGAGTCATGTCGTAATAAGATAAAAGAGATAAACTCTCTTGGTGGGGCCGAATTTGCCAAAGAAGGAGAACTTGAAGCATTACAGGAACAAGAAGAACAGTTACAGCGGAATTTAGACATTGAAAAAGAAAGACAACGTGTAGCAAAAGAGAATGCCGAAGACGCTGCAGTTGATGCCCTTGGTAATAGAACTAAATCTAATTATCAAGATGTTACGATTTATGATGCAAATGGAGTAAGACAAGAATTTGGCAGTAAGACCACTGAAATGGAAGAACTTATAAAGGTTTCCATGTGGTATGCAAATCTTTCACAACAACTCGAAGAACTTAAAGACAAGAAGGCAGAACTAGCAAGGCAGAACTTAGGAAATACAGATGAATATAAGACACTTTCTTCTGATATAGAAGAACTTGAGTCAAGTATGAAAAATGCTCGTGACGACGCATCCGATTTAGCTGTTTCGATAAATGAACAGATTTCTAATATAGACGGTGTTACGGATTCTGGCAAAGAAATGTTGAGCATGTATGACACTGCCTATGGATATTATGACAGACTGATACTTAAAACAGACGAAGCAACTGGCTCATTAGATGATTTATCGGAAGCCCAAGAACGAGTGGTTGAAACGGTTCCGACGGAATCAGGACTTACATTTACCGAAGACCAAACTAAAGCTATGTCTGATTATCAGAGTGCTTTGAAATCAATTAAGAGCGCTTATGAGGATTTAGAGAATGTAGACGTTGTATCATTAATGTCTGAATTTCCGACATATGACTGGTCGGGATTTGTCAATGGAGCAAAAGACATTAAGACTGTTTTACAAGAATTGGCTGACTCTGCTGAAAATACTGCTAATTCTTCTGTTGCCGGACTAGAAGAAGAATTTGGAAAACTAAAAGATGAAGCACTCGGATTAGGAGAACAACTACTAGATGTGTCAGATGCAATGGAAGCCTTAGAGAAGAATTCCAAGGTACTATATGATGCAAATGAGGAATTACAGAATGGGGCTTTTTCTGTATCGACATTAAATGATATGGTCAATGCATATGATGAAATGTCTGATGGTGTAGCGCAATATACGGCAGGTCTTATAAGCGAAGCTGAATTATTTGACATGCTTTCTCAATGCTATGAGACAGATCAGGCTAATTACGAAGCTGCAATACGTGCTAAAATGGAAGCCACTCCTGAACTATATCAGATGATTGTAAGTTCAGAGGGTGAGAAAATATCGAAACTGGCAGAGGCTTACGGACTAGATTACGACAACTGGGTTACTGTTGAACAAGCAAAACAAGAAGCCGAAGCCAAACTCATCTCAAATTTGACAAAAATGTGGGGAGATTATCTCTCCATTGTAATCGATGACTTGGGTTACGCTACAACTGCGTATAGGCAATTATCATACGACGAAGAGATATCAGGTGCTAATGAGGAATGGGCTAAAAATGAAGTAGAGTTTAATAAAATAACAGAGAAATATGTTCAAGACTATAATGAGTTAAATTCTTTACTTACGAGAGACTTTGATTTTGGCTCAATTGATACTTCGTGGAATACACTTGGAAATACAAGTAGTGGTTCAAACGGAAAGAAAAAGAGTTCTGGTTCAAAGTCAGGTTCCGAAGAAAAGACTAAAGATTATTCAGAATCTATTGATATGGCTGAGCAGTCAATCAAACAGCTTGAGAATGCAGTAGATTCATTAAATTCTAAATTGGATAATACCAAAGGGTACGATGAGCAACTTTCTGCTCTCGACGAATTAATTAAGGCACAAGAAGATTTGAAAGCTGGCTATGAAGAGTCGGCCAAAGTATATTCTGAAGAATATGAAAAAGTAATGGCAAAACTTCCTAATTCCGATGAATTCCGTAAGATGATTGAAAACGGTCAAACTTTTGACATTATTGACTTCATTGATAAAGGCGTGAAATCTGGTGAGACTGGTGTAAATCAGCAAATTAAGGAATTAGTAGATGAGGCAATTGATTGGTATAACAAATCGCAAGAAAGTTCAAAGAATGCTATTGAAATAGGATATGCAATCGACGAAAATTTAGATAAGAAAATTGAGACAAAACTAGAAAGAGCAGAAACGAAGCTGGCAACGTGGGAAGAAAAATATGATAATGCCACAACTGCAAAGCGTAAGAATGAAATCCTTGAAAAAGAAAAAGCAACTGAGTGGTATATTCTTCAGTACAATTTGAAGTTGGCAGACAGTGAGGAAGAGAGAAATAAACTTCTTGCCGAGAGAAAAAATAGACTAGAAGAAATTGCAGATTTAGAATATGAGAACGTAAAATCTGAACGTGACAGTAAGGTAAACTTTTACGACAGTAGAATATCTGACTTACAAAATGCTATTACGTTATCTAATACTCAAGGGAAAGATACCACCCGTGAGCAGTATGAATCGTTAAATACACTGTATGATAAAGAGAAAGCTGTTCTCGATGCTGAATTGAAGTCGGCAATCGAGAGACGAAATTCTGTTGAGTGGGGTACTAAAAAGTACGATGAATACAATCAAGAAGTACAGTACTTACAGGACAAAATAAACGAGTGTACGGTTGCTCAGATTGAGAATAATAAAGCTATTGCAAGTATCCCTCTTGATGCATTGCAAAAAGAAACAGACGCTTTAAATAAGCAATTGGATATATTGAATGAAAAGAAAGCATTAGTCGAATCTTCTATCAGTGCGGCATCGTCAATTATTCAGGATGAAATCGATTCTTATAATGATGAAATTGAAGCCATTGAAGATAGATATTCAACAGAAATAGACTTAATCCAAGAGAAGATTGATGCTTTGAAAGAAACAAATGATGAGAATGAGCGTGAAATTGCATTGCAAAAAGCTAGATATGCAATGGAACAAGCACAGAATCAAAAAACAAACGCCGTTATTCGTAACGGAGAATTGGTTTATGAGGCAGACCAGTCTGCAATACGTGACGCTCAACAAAGCATAGATGAAGCAGAATATAACATTATGATAGCTGACTTAGAAGACCAAGTTGAGGCACTTGAGAAAGCTCGAGATGCAGAGACAAAAGGTATTCAAGAATCTATTGATTCGTTACAGGAATATAAGAGTTCAATTGATTCCATAGCTGATGATTGGCAGAGAATCTATGATACTCAGACTCTTATATCTCAATTTGGTGCTGACATCATGGATAAGCTTATTTCTGGTGATTTATCTGCTATTGAAATGCTGAGAACAAGCTATGATGGTACAGCTAGTTCCATAAAAGCACTTGAGCAAGAAATTCAGAATAATGAGGATTTACTTAATACTGCCCAAGATTTTATAGACGCTTGGGATGGTGCATCTGAAACGTTGCCTTCCGTGTTAGATGAAATCGGTCAGAAGATTTCAGAGAATGAAGCAATCAATGAAGCGATATATGAAAAAGATAAGCAAGTTGGTGACTATGTAAGCGAATGGGATTCTGCTAATACTTCAATTTCGGAATATTTAGGTCTCATGTCTCAGTCTCTTGTTGAAAGTGTGCAGAATGATGCTACCGCATGGGAATCTCGATACGAACAAGTATTGGAATATGTTGAGAAATCAAAACGCCAATTAAATTCACTACTTTCATTGATATCGTCGGTTGAGTCTTCAATTAGTTCGTCTAGTTCTAGTGCGAAAGAAATTTCAGTTTCTAAAATCGGAAAGAGTCATTCTGGTATTGCACAAGGATACATTCGTAAAAATATGCCGGATGGGTATAACGGAACTTCAGTTAGAGATGATTATCAGCTAGTGTCCATGCAGAAACTGAAACCTGACGAAATTCTTCGCGTTTTGCAAGTTGATGAGGCAGTTATTACTCCGGCACAGCGTAAGACGACTCTTGACAACTTACAAGGTGCTTTTAATGCCGGATTGTCTTATTCGGCTCCAAACTACTCTCGTGTTAATAATAATACAACAAACAATAGTCCTGTAAATGTTACGTTTACTGGTGATATAAATTTGCCTAGCGTTAAGAATATGGATGAATTTACAACGGAAATGTGCAGTGGTTACTTTGGTGCCATGCTTGGACAGAAAATTGAATCAAATAGATAGGTGGTGATGGTATGTCAAACGAGAAAACAGCGATGGAAAAGTTTGCAGATTATCTAATCGATGCAATCGAGAGGGTAATTAGGAAACATAACTCGTGTGTTATTATTGAGGGAAGAGTCGTTTCCTACGTATCAGGCACCACTTATCTGGTGTCTGTAAAAGGAACTGAATATAAAGTGGAAAGCCGTTTTGATCTGAGTAGCGGTGAGAAGGTGAGAATTTTAGCTTACGGGAAAAGTGATAATTATATATATATGAATGTGATCTGATAGGAGGGATGAGGCAAAATGATCCAAGTTAGTGGCAGTGCTATAACTGCAATACGTGGGAATACGGGAAGAGTTTTACTAAAACTATCCAATTATAACTTGACATCCGGAGATAGAGTTGTGTTTTTGACAAAAGATAAAGTTGGTGGAGAAACTATTTTTTCTGTAGAAATAACGAGTTTTATTGGCGGGGATGCAATTATATATTTCACTTCTGATAATTTGGGTACGGTTGGTACTTTTGTGTATGATGTAACCATTTATTTTGCCGATGGCGATATTGATACTGTGGTACAAGGAACATTGCAGGTTAAACCTGTGTAAGGATGGTGGATAATAATGACAATTAATGGAACTAGAAGAACAGATGCGACACTTAATGCATCGGTCAGTGAAGACTTGTTGAAAATATTGGTTCAACATCAATCAACTCCTAATGATAACCCTCTAGGGCAAGTAACTTCCGTAGTA
>JAQXZJ010000003.1 GCA_029227155.1 Erysipelotrichaceae bacterium | reverse complement strand
AAATATAGTCCAACTGCCCTTGTGTGTCCTATTACTAGTAAAACTAGATACAAAGCTAAACTTCCAACACACATGGTACTAACAAAAAATATGGGATTAAAGCAAACATCATTATTATTAACTGAACAAATCTTTACAGTTAACAAATTTAGCATTGGTAGAAAATTAACTCAACTAAGTCCATCCATGATGGAAAGAGCAGATAAATGTATGGGTATAAGTCTAAGTTTATCTAATCAGAGACATAAAAACATATTCTTCAAAAAGAAGAGAAATTAATTAAATACAGATACATATGTTATAAATATAGGAGGAAAACTCATGAGTAAGACTAAACGAATTATAAAAGCTTACTATATAGCTAATAAAGAAGTCTCTGATTATAAAAAAACAATGGAAGAAGCATTTATCAAATATCTAAGAACTTATGTTAAAAACAAACCCACATCAAAGAACAACGTCTTTTAAAGGCGTTGTTTTTAAAATAGTGAAAAATAGTGAAAATATAATGAATTTCTTTATTAATTGTAAAACATTCAATATTTTAGAAAGATTTATCTACTTTTCATTGGCTTATAAGTGAAGGGATATGTATGTATCCTTGTAGATCATTGAAAAGTAAATATTAACTATTAAATACACTTCATTAATTAAGAGCCGAGTTCGTAATGCTAGGTTGTAGCTACAGTCGAAGGTAAATAAGATAGCGACTTATATGGCGATGAGGAATTAATGATAATGAAACATCCGTAAGAGGGTCATAATAGTATTCCCTTCAGTTTCAGGGTTACAGAGTAAAATATGAAACAAAATTCATAAATGAGGCAAGGATATTACATATACAAATATCTTTGCCTATATACATAAACAATATATCTACTTGATTAGTGAACTTACTTTATACAAGACTTGACAGCAAAAATGTGATAAAATATTAGTAAATTTTAAAACAAAAGAATTATAAAAATTAAAGAAAGGAGCAACGATTATGAAGCAAGATCCTTTTAAAGAATATATAAAACAATCTGAACCAGATAAACGAGATAAAGGATATGCCTGGCGTACAGCTATTGGTTTACAAGCGGTAGATGGATTAAAAACTTCATCTTATTTAATTAATACTGCAATAAAAAATATTGAAGGTGATATTACTATTGATGAAGCACAAGATTTGCTAAATGCTTACTATGAAGAAAATCCAAAAACTGAAAGTGATGATCGAACTGAAGAAGCAGATAAAGTCGCATTGAGAATTGCTAAAATTCTTTCGGAAAAAGCATTCAGTTTTACTCCAAACGAATATATTGGAATTCATAAAAAATTATTTACAGGAATCTATAATCATGCGGGTAAAATTAGAGATTATAACATCACCAAAAAAGAATGGGTATTAGATGGTGCAACGGTATTGTATGGTAGTGCCTCTGAATTAAAAGCAACTTTAGATTATGATTTTTATCAAGAAAAACAATTTAGTTATAAAAATCTTTCAATGAACG
The DNA here is from genome assembly GCA_029227155.1 of Erysipelotrichaceae bacterium. Lineage (GTDB taxonomy): Bacteria > Bacillota_I > Bacilli_A > Erysipelotrichales > Erysipelotrichaceae > RGIG4607. The sequence goes on along the minus strand of JAQXZJ010000003.1, from coordinate 11,691 downwards.
AAATCATTACCCACTTAGCTGAATTTGTTTCAAGATTGTGGCAAATTCATATTTTTGGTGAAGGTAACACTAGAACAACTGCTGTTTTCTTTATTAAATATTTAAGAACTTTAGGATTCTATGTTACAAATGATATCTTTGCAGAAAACGCATGGTATTTTAGAAATGCGTTAGTAAGAGCAAATTACAATGATTTAAAAAATGGAGTTCATGAAACAACTGAATATCTTGAACTATTTTTAAGAAATCTATTATTAGATGAAAAGAACATTTTATCTAATCGTGTTATGCACATTAGTGGAAAATTTGTTGAAAAAGCGAATATTCAAGATGAAAAAGCGAATATTGATAAAAAATTAGGCACTCTAACAAACAAATTATCAAGTGTTACAATTAATCATATATATGTCCTTCATTCTAAATATTCAAAAGAAGATTATTTTACTAGAGCAGATGTAGAATCACTAACTGATTTAAAATCTACTCGTGCATACGAACTAATTAAACTATTATTACAAGTTGATATACTTGAACCTGTAAAAGGACATGGAAAAGGTAAATATCGTTTTGTACCTAATTAAGACACTTTCGGTGTCTTTTTTTCTTTTACTATATGAAAGGTCTAATTGAAGTAGAAAAACATAAAATATAACATAATGATGAATCTACAAATCCAAAATTTGTAGGTTTTTCTATTTTAAGAATTTGAATTAAAATACTATTGATGATACGTAAAGGAGGCGATTTTTATGCAACAATTCTCATTTAACCAAAAGTATTATGTAGGTGCTTATGAAAGACTTTCTAGAGAAGATGATCGTAAAGAAGAAAGTTCATCTATTGAAAGTCAAAAAATGATTATTGAATCATTTGCTAAATTTAATAAGCTACATATCATTAAACATTATAGTGATGATGGTTTTACAGGATCGAACTTCAATCGTCCAGGATTTGAAGAATTAAAAAGAGATATTGAAGATGGCATGATTAATTGTGTTATTGTAAAAGACTTATCTAGACTTGGTCGTGAATTGTATCTTACAGGTCAATATATTGAAGAATACTTCTTATCAAAAGACGTACGCTTTATTGCAATCAATGATGGATATGATTCTGAAATTGGTGATTCAATGTTAGGAATTCGTCTAAGTGTTAATGATATGTATCTAAGAGATACGTCTAAAAAAATACGAAGTTCGTTAGACGAAAAAAGAAGACGTGGTGATTATATTGGTAGTTATGCTGCTTATGGATATATGAAAAATCCAGATAATCCAAAACAGTTAATCCCAGATCCTAATGTTGCTCATATAGTTAAGCAAATGTTTGATTGGGCATCTATTGGTATGGGTACAACAACGATAGCTCATAAGCTTACTGAAATGAATGTCCCTATTCCTACCATTTATAAAAAAATCAATACACCAAATTGCAACTATAGTCTTAATGATGGAAATGGTATATGGCGTCCACAGACTGTTAAAAGCATTCTAGAGAACGAAATGTATTTAGGACATATGATTCAAGGAAGATGGAAAAAGCCTAGCTACAACATTAAAGGATGCGTTGAAGTCAAAAACAAAGCAAACTGGTTTGTAGTCAAAGATACACATGAACCATTAGTAGATGAAGCAAAATTTGAAATTGTTCAACAACACCTAGCTAGAAATACTCGCTATCGTGCCAATACCGTAAATCAACGTCATTTACTACAAGGGTTACTTTATTGTAAAGAGTGCGGAAATAAAATTGGAATACAAACAGTAAGAAAAGCCAAAGGAGAAGTTCGTAACATTCAATGTTACACCTATTCAAAATATGGACGTTATGGTAGATGTAGTTCACATTATGCCAATTATGATGACTTAGAAAATGATATCTTACATTATCTGCATGATCTAGGTGCAAAGTTTTTAGAAAACTACGATACTAAGTCAATGTTAGCTAAAAGTGAAAAAATTTTATATGAGGACTTAGCCAATTTAGAAAATGAAAAACAAAAATGTGAGAAGCAGTTAGAACAAGAAAACAGAGTCGTAAAACAATTATATATTGATAAAATGAATGGAACACTATCTACAAGACAATATGTTATGTTAGCCAAAGATACAGAAGAATCTATAACTCATTTAGAGTCTAAAATCAGTGAAATTATTGAGAAAACTGACAAATTAAAGAATAGAAACGATCATCTCAATTTAGGAGAAATCGAAGAAATTATGAAGAAATTTTTCAAATACGCTCTACCGGCTAATTCTTTACTTTTGGAAGTCATTGATAAGATCGTCATTGATAAAGAGCAGAATATTGAGATATTTTTTAAGCAAGATGTGTCAAAATTCATTCAAATGGACAAAAAAAGAGGTGAAAATTAACATTTTCGCCTCTATACACTCCTGTATAGCCTTATAAAATAACTATCTCTAACACTCTTGTTTGGCCAGTTACTGGAAATAACCCTACGACCACTCCTAAATTAATCATAACTTGAATCGCAAATAAAGCAATAATACCAATCACCACATAGGACAAAAAAGCATCCGTTGTATGCAATGCTATTTGTACCCCTTCATATATGATACAAGCAAACAAAATAACCACCAAAACGCCTCCAAGAAAGCCTAACTCTTCACATAGAATCGAAAAGATAAAATCTGTCTGTGGTTCTGGTAAATAAAAATGTTTCTGAATACTATTTTGAAAACCAACCCCAAATAAAGTACCTGGTCCAATTGCATAAAGGGATTGAATGATCTGAAAACCACTACCTAAGGGATCCGTCCATGGATTTAAAAAAGAAAGAATCCGTGCTAACCGATAAGGAGCCGCTAAAATCAATCCAGTTAAACCGCCTACCCCCATTACAGCCAAACCAACAAAATAGCGTATCGGTGTATGTGCCGCAAATAACATCACAATAATACTACACACCATCACCAAACCTGTACCAAAGTCTGGTTGCAATAAAATGATTCCAAACCCTGCCCCCATAACCAACAAAACCGGAAGAATATCTAAGAGTCTTCGAATTTGACGTTTCTTTGCTAAAAAATCTGCCGTCCAAAAAATACAAGCAAGCTTAAAAAACTCAGCCGGCTGTACTAAAAAACTTCCTACACCAAACCAACTGCGAGAACCATTTCGGCTCACACCAACACCAGGCACTAAAACCAAAAGTAATGCTAGAAAACAAACAATTAGAAATAAAAGACGATACTTTCTTAATTGACGAATACGAATCCGACTGATCACTATCATTGTAACTATCCCAATCAACGCAAATAAAAGCTGTCGCTGAAAAAAATGCCATTCATTATTATATTTATAAATTGCCCATATACGACTGGAACTATAGATCATGGTCAAGCCAATCAATAACATACATATAATCTCAAACATCAAGATCCGTGTCCTACGATTTTTCATCGAATCACCGTTACAGTATATGCTTATATTATGAAATATTCACAAAAAAAGTACAGCGGATATATCCGTGCACTTTATTCCTTTTCATCGTGTAAAAACTGATAGATTCCTAAATGCTCATATGCTTTTGCTGTAACCACTCTTCCTCTTGGTGTTCGATTAATAAACCCAATCTGTAACAGATATGGTTCATAAACATCTTCCAAAGTCATCGGTTCTTCTCCAATACTACTAGCAATCGCTTCTAACCCTACTGGTCCTCCATTGAAACGCTCAATAATCCCTCTTAGATACCTTTGATCGACGTCATCTAATCCAATGGTATCCACTTTTAAACGATCCAAAGCGAACTTCGCTACTGCACCATCTATAACACCATCATTCATTACTTGAGCAAAATCACGAACCCGTCTAAATAAACGATTCGCAATTCTTGGGGTTCCCCGAGAGCGTTTTGCAATCTCTACAACGGCTTCTTCTTTGATTTCAGTATTCATCACTCGAGCAGTACGCCGAATGATCTGTTGTAACTCTTCTATAGAATAGTATTCCAGTTTCGATACAATTCCAAAGCGATCACGCAAAGGTGCTGTTAGATCTCCCGCACGCGTGGTAGCTCCAACTAGAGTAAATGGAGGCAAATCCAAACGAATCGAACGAACACTAGACTCTTTTCCCACAACAATATCAATACAATAATCTTCCATTGCTGGATATAATACCTCTTCTACTGCCTTAGGAATCCGGTGAATTTCATCAATAAATAACACATCTCCAGCTTCCAATCCCGATAAAATCGCTGCTAGATCTCCACTTCTTTCAATTGCAGGTCCACTAACCGTACGAATATTACCATGCATCTCATTTGCCAAAATATAAGCCATTGTCGTTTTACCAAGACCTGGAGGACCATATAACAACACATGATCTAGAGCTTCATTCCTCGTACGAGCCGCTTGAATAAAAATCTTTAGATTTTCTTTTAAAGCCTGTTGACCAACATATTCATCAATCCGACTCGGACGAAGATTCGAATCCTCATCTTGAACCATTTCTTCTGCTGACATCACTCTTTCACTCATGCTTATCCTCCTTTCCGTTTCAACATCAATTGCAATCCTTGTTTAATATATTCATCCGTAGAATGACAATTCATTCCCTGTAACGTCTTGCTAATAGATTGAATCTCATTTGACTTATAGCCCAACGCTTTTAAAGCCTCTATTGCATCCTGTAGATCCGTATTCACCATACTTACCTGATCTTCATCATGAACCAGTTTACCCTTTAAATCCAAGATAATCTGTTGAGCCGTTTTCGCCCCAATTCCAGGCATTTTCTTTAAAAAAGCCAACTCACCCTGTTCAATTGCATTCACTACTTGCGTATAAGATGCGGCTGTCAAAATCCCAATCGCCGTTTTAGGGCCTAATCCTTTCACTGTAATTAGTTTTTCAAACAATTCCAATTCCTGTTTCTTTTGAAAACCAAACAACATATGAGCATCTTCACGAATTTGTTGATATGTAAAAAGAAGAATCGGTTGCCCCAAAGTCAATGGTTCTGAATGATTGTAAAATACTTTATATCCAATTCCCTGTGGTGTTTCAATAATCACATGATCCACACCAAAAGAATATACAGTCCCTTTTATAAACGCTATCATAAAATCACCTGCCGTTGCCATTATATCATATTTTTAATAGAAACGGTGTATATGAGACAAAAAGAAAACATCGAGCCTAAATCCGATGTTTATCCTCATTAATCCACATACAATGGTATCATTTCTTTGGTAAAGACATTAATCAAACCAAGATCAGACATCTTCGCTTCTGGAATTACAGGAAGTGCTAAAGTTACAATTCTCATCATTGGATTTTCCATTTCCCTCAATCCTAACTTACGATTTGCTTCTTTCATGCAAGCAGCATCCTTTGATAATTCTTCCACTGGTTTCGGTGATAACAATCCTCCAATTGGCAATTCTAATGTATGAAGAATCTGTCCATCTTCTACTGCACACATTCCACCACCAACTTCTTTCAAACGATTCGCAGCCACAAGCGCATTTACTGCTGTATCGTAAACTACTGTTAAATTATGAGAGTCATGAGATACAGTAGAAGCAACTGCACCATGATCAGAACCAAAGCCACGTACTACATGTAATGCAATATTATCTTTATCATAACGATTCACAACAGCAACAAACTTCAAATCAGAATCATTAGAAAGATCTAAATAACCATCTTTTACAGGTAATTCTTCAACCATTACCTTAGTAGCTGAACTGTATAAATCGTCAAAACACATAACATTTACTTTTACCATGCCACTATCAATCGGTGCCTGTAAACGGAAATCATCCACTGTTAATTCTTTTACATGAATGGAATTTCTTGTTTCCAATGGTAAAACAAGCTCTTCAATTTCAACCACTAAATGACCATCTTCCGCAACCAATTGACCACCATAATATACTTGAGATGGCTTCATTTCTGTTAAATCATCTAGTACTACGATATCCGCTACATAACCAGGCGCAATTGCTCCTAAATGGTCCATACGAATTTCTCTTGCTGTATTAATCGTAGAACACTTGATTGCATCAATTGGATCCATTCCATTTTTAATTGCCACCCGAATCACTTCATTGATATGGCCTTCATTCAACAAATCATCTGATTCTCGATCATCCGTACATAGACACAACGTGTCATAATAACGATAATTCTTCATCGCAGCCATTATTTCAGGAACATTCTTACATAAACTACTATCACGCATATCAATATTCATACCATATCGATATTTTGTTTCCGTTTCTTTGGTATCTCTTGATTCATGATCCGTTCTAGGACCTCCACACAGATATGCAGAAAGCATTCTTCCTGTTACAAATGGAGCATGTCCTTGTAAATACAAGCCATGATCTTCTGCAACCTTTAGAATTTCCATCATGCGATCTTCACCGTAAATAACCGCCAAAAAATCCATCACTTCCGCAAGTCCTATCACCCGTTCTAATCCTGCTAATTCTGCAATTTCTTTCGCTAAAAAGTCAGCTCCTGCATTCTCTTTCCCTGGAACTGCAGGTACACAGGATGGAATATCAATCAATTGTCGCATCGGAAGATTTTCTGAATCTTCATGCATATAGCGAACACCCTCAACACCCCAAACATTAGCAATTTCATGAGGATCCGTAATAACCGTAGTCGTTCCATGAGGAATTACTGCCTTTGCAAAATTTCTAGGAGTCATCATTGAACTTTCAATATGTACATGAGCATCAATCAACCCTGGAATGACATATTGTCCTTTGACATCAACAATCTTGTTTGCCTTCAGATCCTTTCCCACTTGATCATACTCAACATGAGAAATAAAGCCATCATAGATATACACATCTGCATTTAATACTTCACCAGTAAAGACATTAACAACTTTTCCATTCGTTAATACCATATCACTAGGAATGGTTCCTAACGCAGCCTGTAACAACATTTTTTTATTTTTTGGTTGTAATTTCATCTTATTCTCCTCACTTTATAGAAACAAAATATTGTTGTTTATTATATCTACTCTTTTCTTATTTTGCAAGAAAAAAAGTCCCGAAGGACTTTTAAAAAACACCTAAATGTTCTAATAGTATTTTAACTCCTAATGCAATTAGTACGATTCCGCCAAATAATTCTGCTTTATGCTGATATCGAGCACCAAACAAATGCCCAACATAGATACCAATCATCGATAATCCTAGCGTAACCACACCAATCATCGTAATCGCAAAGATAAGATCCACTTGTAGAAAAGCAAAAGTAATACCAACAGCCAAAGCATCAATACTTGTTGCAATCGCTAATATTAACATTGCACCTATCTGTAAAGAACAATCTGCCTCTTCCTCTTCTTTTTGAAAAGATTCTTTCACCATATTCAAGCCGATCCAGCCTAATAAAAGAAAAGCAATCCAGTGATCAACCGAAGTAATTTTATCTTCAAATTGATTTCCTAACAAATAACCAATGACTGGCATCAACGCCTGAAATCCTCCAAACCAGATACCAACAATAGCACTTTCTTTCCATGAAATCTTAGGTAAAGATAGCCCTTTACAAATAGATACTGCAAAAGCATCCATTGCTAATCCAACTGCTAATATTAATAATGTGAAATGATCCATATATGTTCATCCCTGCTTTATTCTTCAAATACAAATTCAAAATCACGAATTGCGACCAAATCTCCATCCATACAGCCTTTTTCTCGTAACGCTGCATCAACACCAATTTCTCGCAATAAATTACCAAAACGACGAACAGACTCTTCTTTTTCAAAATCTGTCTGATCAAACAATTTATCAATCTTAGGGCCTTGCAAATTCCAACGTCCATTTCCCAAATTCTGAATCGTAAAATCCGGTTCATTCGGAGTAAAGGCATATAATACCCCAGTATCTTCTTCCTCATGAATTGGGAATTCTGGTGTTACCTCTAATAAATCCGCAACTTTATAAAGAGCTTGTTCTAATCCTTCATTAATTAACGTACAAGCTGGATATACCGTAATATCCGGAAATTCCTTTTGAAAACGTGCCAAATTAGCCTCTGCTTCTTCCATATCCATCTTATTAGCAATCACAATTTGTGGTCGCTCCATCAAACGATAATGATAAGACTCTAATTCAGCATTGATATCTTTAAAATCCTGAACTGGGTCTCGTCCATCCACAGCTCCCATATCTACGACATGCATAATGACACGGCAACGTTCGATATGACGTAAAAACTGGATTCCTAATCCTTTCCCTTGAGATGCGCCATTAATTAAACCAGGTAAATCAGCCATCACGAAAGAACGACCATCTTTCACTTTAACCACCCCAAGATTTGGAACTAATGTTGTAAAATGATAATCTGCAATCTCAGGTCTTGCTGCAGTTACTACAGACAATAACGTTGATTTTCCAACAGATGGAAACCCAACTAAGCCAACATCTGCTAACAATTTCAATTCGATCTTAACCATCAGATCGTCGCCAGCTTCTCCCTTTTCCGCATACTCCGGAGCAGGATTTTTAGCACTTTTAAAATGATAATTTCCTCTACCGCCTTTTCCACCTTTGGCAACCACAACCCGTTGTCCAACATGCTTTAAATCAGCGATAACAAAGCCCGTATCATCATTTTTAATCACCGTACCTAGTGGTACTTTGATTACGATACTTTTTCCATCCGCACCATGCATCTTTTTATTTTTTCCTTGTTCCCCATTTTGAGCAACAATTTTCTTATTATAACGAAGATCCAACAAGGTACTTTTATTTGTATCTACTTCAAAAATAATGTCTCCACCTTTTCCACCATCTCCGCCATATGGTCCTCCAAGTGGAACATGCGCTTCCCGACGAAACGAAACAATACCATTCCCACCGTTACCGGCTTTCAAATGTACTTTCACTTGATCAATAAACATTCATCCACCTCCTTCTGAAGAAAAAAGCTCCCAATGATTAGGAGCTATATTATGCTACTGGATATACAGACACTTTTTTCTTGTCTTTTCCTAAGCGTTCAAATTTAACAATACCATCAGTCAAAGCGAACAATGTGTCATCACCGCCACGACCAACATTTGTACCAGGATGAATCTTAGTTCCACGCTGACGATAAATAATCATGCCTGCTTTGGTGAACTGTCCATCTGCTCTTTTAGCACCTAAACGTTTGGATTCAGAATCACGTCCGTTTTTTGTAGAACCTACACCTTTTTTAGAAGCAAATAATTGGATATCTAATACAAACTTCATGCTTACACCTCCTGTTTTTTGACATTTACATAATTTGAATATTGAGCCTCAATCGTTTCCAGTTGAATAACTGCAGTTTTCAAGATTAATTGAACATCTTCTGAATTCTGAAGAACTTTTACTTCAATATAATCCTTCATCGTCAACTGACAACACTGAGGAACCAATATATCTAAAGCATTCAATAAACCAACCCCGATCGAACTCACACCAGCACAAACAAGATCTTCTCCATAAGGAGCCTGTAAGGCATGACCTGAAATTCGAAGTGAACAAATATCTCCATTCACCAGATTGATTTTCACTTCAATCATATACTAAGCCTCGATTGCTTCAACAATCAACTTTGTATAAGGTTGACGATGACCTTGTTTTCTTCTAGTAGAACCTTTTTTAGCTTTATACTTGAAGATTAAGATCTTTTTCCCTTTGCCTTGTTTTTCAACTTTAGCAACAACCTTAGCACCTTCTACATATGGTGTTCCAACTTTAGTTGTCTTGTCAGAAACAACAACTACTTTGTCAAATTCAACAGTTTCTCCAGCTTCAACATTCAATTTTTCAACGAAAATTGATTGACCTTTTTCAACACGAATTTGTTTTCCACCTGTTTCAATTATTGCGTACATCCCTTGCACCTCCATTCTTTATTTCACTTAGACTCGCCAAAATAAGGGGATTCCAAAGAATTCTTGACCCACTTTTGAGCGGTTGTAGTCGCAATGGACATACAACGTAGTCATATTAGCATAAAAATATGCTTTTGTAAAGCACAAAAGAAGGTATACACCTTCTTTTTCTTTTCTTATAAACTTTCTTTGAATGCTTTCGCTGGTTTGAATGTAGGAACGTTTTTAGCAGCAATCATAACTGGTTCCATAGTAGATGGGTTAATACCTTTCCGTGCTTCTTTATGTTTGACTTCAAACTTTCCAAAGCCACTGATATCAACTTTTCCATCTTCTTTCAATGTATTCTTAATCTCATCAAATATAATATCAACCATTACAAGTGCATCTTTCTTCGTTACATTCATCTTTTCAGCAACAACTTCTGCTAAAGCTTTTTTATTTTTTGATTCTTTCATCACGCTACCTCCTTCTTGCAACATTTTACCACGTTAAAGCAAAAAATCAACAGGAATTCAATGGAACCAAAAAATACAAAAAACGGACATACTTATGCCCGTCTAAAGAACGATTGCAATCACATTACCTTTTCCTTTATTTACCAGTCTTGCTAAAATCGCTTGCAAGCGAACTCTAGCATGTTCTGGGATCATAGATAATTTAATATGCAATCCATCCTGAATGATATCAGAAAGTTTACGTCCAAATATATCTGCATTCCAAATCGCCATATCATCCTGCGCAGCATCTTTTAACAAATAGGCTATCAACGCCTCACTCTGTTCTTTAGAACCGATAATCGGCTCAAAAACCGTCTCAGCATCCACTTTAATCATATGAATCGATGGAGCCACAGCACTGATCTTAATTCCATAACGATTCTGTGATTTGATCAGTTCAGGCTTAGACAAACGAATCTCTTCTAATGCACAATTCGCAAATCCATACCCTGTCTGTTTCACCATCTTCAAAGCACTTGATAAAGCATCATATTCCTTCTTCGCAATTGTTACATCTTGCATAAACGACAACAAATCTGCCTTATCATTCAGATCCATTCCAATAATCTCTTTCATAATCTGATGATACCATTGATTCTCTACATCAATCTCAACTTCTACATTGCCTTTCCCAGGATCTAAATTATTCATGTTCGCATGATGAATATATTCATTCTCCATCAAAACCTGAACAATATTTTCTAATTCTCTTAATTTATTAACTGATTTCATACTCGACTTAATCGAATTCTGAATACTAGATTTCAACCAATGCTCTTCTTTTAATACCATGATCCATCGTGGAATATTCATTTTAACTTCTGAAATTGGAAATTCATATAATGCTTCTTTCAAAATTGCTAAAACATCTTCTTCTTTTAATTGATTACATGCCAATGCTAATACAGGAACCCCATGTTTATCCTTTAATTTATTTACGATTCCTTCCGCAATCGCCCCTTGTGGCTGTTTCGAATTGACAATAATGATAAATGGCTTCCCAATTGCCTTTAATTCCTCAATCGCTTCATTTTCCGCATCTACATACGCCTCCCTAGACAAATCCACAATACTTCCATCTGTAGTAATTACAATACCAATCGTAGAATGATCCTGAATCACCTTTTGGGTTCCGATTTTTGCTGCTTCATGAAAAGGAATCGCTTCTTCAAGCCAAGGGGTACGAATCATTCGTTCTCCATCTTCATCCCGATAACCTTTAGCTTCTGAAATCACATACCCCACACAATCCACCAAACGTACATTCACATGAAATCCATCATCAAATGTAATGGATGCCGCTTGATTTGGCACAAACTTC
>JAQXZJ010000002.1 GCA_029227155.1 Erysipelotrichaceae bacterium | reverse complement strand
ATATTCCAATCAAAATCCAATTCCTGTACGAGGAGATTTAGTAATTCATGATTCGACGGGATATGCATTAGAATTAACAACTGTAGAGTATGTAGAACGTTATGGCCGTGATATTCATATGATGACGGAAGAATCAGTGATTTATAAAGATGGATCCGTTTATTATTTAGCGGGTCATCGCGGGGAAATCAAAACGATAAGAGGTAATAGGGAATGAAAAAAATACAAATTGATGATTTCTGTCAATATCACTTTTTATCCAATCTTAGCCTAACATCGTGTCAATCAAAATTATTATTTGTTGATACAGTAGTGAATGATGATAAAAGTGATTATCAACAGAGAATACAAATGTATGATATCCATACAAAGGAAATGACAACTTTAGTGGATTATTGCAAACGTTCACCATTCTATTTGATGGACAATGAATTTTTAATGGTTTCTTGTGATGAACCAAAGGAAGATAGAATTCAAACGACGTTTCATCGTATATCATTAGAGACCTCAAAAATAGAAACTACATTTACTCTTCCTATTGCAGTTGATTCGATTCAGTCTTATGATGAAGAAACGTATTTGATTTCGGCAACGATTGATACTAAGGCAGCTGACTATTATTTATATGATGAATCAAAGAAACAAGAATATCATCATCAGAAGAAAGAAAATGAAGATTATCTAGAATTTGATGAATATCCATTTGTTTATAATGGTGCTGGTGTAATCAATGGGAATCGAACGGCTTTGTTTATATGTAATAAAAAAACATTGCAGTTAAAACGGATTACTTCATCTACAATGGATGTAGAATCTTTTGATTTTCATGATGGACATATCATATATTCTGGTGTAGATTTTACGGATGTAAAATCTAAATTTTCTTGGATCTATGATTATGATGTAAAAAATGATTCAACACAGGTTCTTTATAACGAAAGAATGTTGATATATCGTGTTTTCTTTAATAAAGAATCATTAACAGTTGTTGGAACATTTGGAAAAGAAGTTGGATGGATTGAAAATCCTAAGTTTTATGAATTAAGACAAGGTCAAATGCAGTTGGTATTCGATAGTGATCTTTCTCTTTATAATTCTGTTGGTACTGATTGCCGATTTGGTAAATTAAAGAATTATGCTAAGGTTGATGGAATTTCCTATTTTATTTCAACCGTAGAAGGAAATTCTAGTTTGTTCAAATACGAAAATCATCAACTCGTTCCATTAACGAATTTTACCGGTACAGTCGATGATTTTGCGATTGGAAAAGATCGTATCTATTTGATAGCAATGAAGGATCAGAACTTACAGGATATCTATTGTTTGAAAGATCAAGAATTAAAAAGAATGACCAGTTTCAATGATCTTTCTGACTTCTATGTGTCTTCTCCAATGCCAATTACAGTGAAGAAAAAGACGGATATTTATGGTTGGGTATTATTACCTGAAAACTTTGATCCGAATCAGAAATATCCAGCAATTTTAGATATTCACGGGGGACCAAAATGCGCATATGGTGAAATTTTCTATCATGAAATGCAATATTGGGTGAATTTAGGATATGTCGTCTTCTATTGTAATCCAAGAGGTGGTGATGGAAGAGGAAATCAGTTTGCGGATTTAAGAAGATGGTGGGGTGGAATTGATTACGAAGATTTGATGGATTTCACAGACGAAGTTTTCAAACGGTATCCAAATATCGATCAAGATAAAGTTGGTGTAACAGGAGGATCTTACGGAGGCTATATGACCAACTGGATCGTTACGCAGACCCATCGTTTCAAAGCTGCTGCTACACAACGTTCTATTTCTAACTGGATTACGGAAGTGACCGCATCTGATTATGGTATTGACTTCCCATATGAAATGCAATTTACCGATCTTTACCAATGTCATGATGAATTGTGGTCAATGTCTCCATTAAAATATGTAAATAATGTACAGACACCGTTATTGTTCATTCATTCAACGGAAGATTATCGTTGTACATTCCCAGAAGCTTTGCAATTTTATACTGCTATTAAATGCAGAGGGGTAGAAACTAAGTTAGTGGGATTTAAGGGAGAAAACCACGAATTATCAAGAAGTGGAAAACCAAAGCATCGCATCAAACGACTGTATGAA
>JAQXZJ010000001.1 GCA_029227155.1 Erysipelotrichaceae bacterium | reverse complement strand
CATATTGTTCGTGAAGTGGTAGAAGAATTAACAAAGGAAAAGTATCGCAATGATTTAGAAGTGATAGGAGTTGATTTGAGTTTTACCTATATCTTAGGACATCATGATTCTTGGTGTTTAGGAGAATTTAAAACGTTGATTGAAGAAGGTACCATTGGTGGATTAAGTGATCGTGATTTGCTAGATTGGCTAAACGATCGAAAGATGCCGGATATTACTTGTCTATCTGTTAATATTAGGGATGCAAGTCGTCTTCATGAATGGATTGATTATTTAAGAGATAAATTTGACCGTTACTTTGATATTTATGCTTCTGGTGATCATTATATTGAATTAATGCGTCCAGGAATCAATAAAGGTCATGGTGTTCGTAGTATGATGAAGATTTATAATCTGAAGGAACATGAAGTTGCGGTAGTAGGTGATAACCAGAATGATATTTCAATGTTCTTTGCGACACCTAACAGTTTTGCAATGAGCACTGCTACTGATCAGGTTAAAAAATATGCTAAATATACAGTTAATTCTGTAGCGGAAGCGATTGATATTATTATGAAAGAAAATGAAGCAGAAAAAGTAAGTAAATCATTTTACTAGAAAGGATATTATATGAATCGTGCAGAATTAAAAAGTAGAGCAAAAGAAATTTTAAAAAAATACTATTGGAATTTATTTGGAGTTTCTATCATTGGATTAATCCTTACTTTGGGATTTATTAGTGTAGATGCTCAAGTAGATTTTGTGACAAATATGCAGACATACTATTTGAAGTTGTTCATTTTTAAATTTAATTTAGGGAATGGGGCGTATGCGGCATCTCTGATTTCACTTTTAGGTATGCTGTTATTTGTGTTCTCTATTCTTGTAGGAAATGTAGTTCGTTATGGGGTTGCGAATAGTTATAAATATGCAAGTTATGATGAATTGGATCATTTTGATATCATGAGTGGATTTAAATCCAACTATAAAAAAATCGTTATCACAAAAATATTGCAAACAGTATATATTTTCTTATGGTCCTTATTATTAATTGTTCCAGGAATTATTAAAGCATATGAATATCGTTTTGTAGATTATCTTTTAGAAGAACATCCAGAATTAAGTTCTAAAGAGATTTTACAATTGAGCAAACAAATAACGTTTGGTCATAAAGCGGAACTATTGGTTTTAGATTTTTCTTTCATTTTATGGTATATCGCTGCTGGTATTCTTGATTTGTTAACCTTTGGTCTTGCATCTATTGCATTAGATCCATATACAACATCAACGGATGTGCAGGCATATCATTGGATGGTGAATTTACAGTCTTTTGATACATATATTGAGGGATAATGAAACAAGCAGTATTAAAGAGCGAACGATTGCAATTACGCAGACTATCGGTAGAAGATGAAGAATTTCTTTTTCGGGTCTTTAATGATCCAAGAGTGAATTGTTCCTATGTGTGTGATTCATTAAGAGAAAAAGAGAAACTTCATAATTGGTTGAATAGTTTGGATAAGATTCCTTATATTTGGTTAGTTCAATATCAAGATCATCCAGTTGGCGTATTTAATTGTTTTGTTGCGCGTGATGACTCTAGTACTTTGGAAATCGGTTATATGATCGATCCTGAATATTGGAATTGGGGATTTGCGACGGAAATATTAACATGTTTATTAGATTATTTATGGAAGACAACGGATTATCATAAACTGCAAGCAGGGCATTTCTTATCGAATCCTGCTAGTGGTAGAGTAATGCAAAAAGCAGGTATGCAATATGAAGGAATTCGTCATGATGTTTTGCTTTTCCGTGGAAATTATGAATCAGTAGCTTATTACTATCAAATACGGAAATAAAAAACGATCTTAGAAGATTTACTTCTGATAGACCGTTTGTGTTAATTTAAAGTGATCAGTACGATAATAAGTGGTACCACAGTTAAATGGGGTGCCATTTTTTAAATGGGCGACAATATACATGCGAACCAGTGGTGTACCAATTTCAACTTCTAATAAATCAGCTAGTATTTCATTTGCGCTTGCTGCATCTATTGTTTGATCAACATATGAGAAATCAATGCCGAATTGATGAATATATCTATATATGGAAGATTGAGCAGCTTCTAAAGTTAATTCGGGAACGATGGCTTTTGAGAAAAATTCATATTCCACAGCAACAGGATGATCATCAGCAAGACGTAAACGAGATACATTCCATACAGGAGAATGCACAGGTATTTGTAATGATTCAGCGACTTCTTCATCAGCAACAGTTTCGATTACTTCTACATGTTTTGCGGAAGGGTGCATTTGATTGCGTAAGATTTCTTCTGTAAACCCGATACCACAACGAAAGCCTTTAAATTTTGGTTGTTTTAAAACAAACGTACCTCTACCATGTTCTTTCTCTAGAATATTTTCTTCCACCAGATCACGAATCGCATCTCGTACGGTAACTCTTGAAACTTGTAATCGATCTGCTAGTACTAATTCAGAGTCAATCATTTGTCCAACTTGATATACTCCACTTTCAATATGGGATAGAATGTAATCTTTAACTGTTTGCGTCTTACTCTTTTTTTGCATAAAATTTTCCTCTTTTGTGCTAATTATATCATGTGTTATAAAAAATTCAACATGTATATACAAGTTGTATTGACATGTAATAAAAAAAGGGTAAAATATAAATCATAGGAGGGAAATTTGATGGTATCATTAGGGTTTGATCGGCAGTGCATCACACCAGAAGTTCCATTCCGTTTGCGTGGATATGAAATTAAGCGAATTGCGAATGAAGTTCATGATGATTTATACACTCGCTGCTTATTATTAGAAGAAAATGGAGTACGTTATGTACTAGCACAATGTGATTTAGTAGGTTTAGATTATGCATTGGTCAACGAAGTATGGGAAAGAATCAAAGATTTAGGAATCGATAAAGAACATATCGTGATTACGGCAACACATACACATGCAGGACCTGGCGGTGTCATTAATACTGCTACCGGATTATTTTCTCAATTACAAGAAATTTTTGGGCCTTATGATGAACAACTAGTAAATCATATTGCTGATGCAATTTCCGTTGCAGTTCATCATGCAGCAAATGATTTGGTTGAAACCAATGTAACGATTGCTAGAGGTAAGATTGAAAATGTTGGAAAAGAAAGACATGATGCAAGCTTACCAGGAGATGATTCTTTGTTAGTTTATCGTTTTGAACGGAAAGATGGAAAACAAGTTTTATTATATAACTATGCTTGCCATCCAACGGTTACTGGACCAAATAACTTGCAAGTAACAGCAGACTTTCCTTATGCAGTAGAACGGGATCTCGATTACGACATGGTTATGTTTATCAATAGCTGTTGTGGTGATATTAGTACTCGATTTACTAGAGAATCTAGCAGTTTCGAACAAGTTGAAATTTATTGTAAGCGTATTATTCAAGGAATTGAAGAAGCATTGGCTCATCCTGTTTATCAAGGAGAATTAAAGGATGTGCAAATGCATCAATATACTATAACATTACCAATTAAGAAAGTTCGTCCAGTAGAAGAAGAGCAAGCACAATTAGAAAAATATTTAAAACAGTTAGAAGAAGCAAAGAAACAAAATTTAGATGCAGGACAATTAAGAGTCATTGCTTCTTATGCTGAAGGAGCAAGTACAGCCGTAAATTTAGCAAAAGCTCTACAGGGAATAGAGTCTGAAGATGTGAAGTTTACGATGATGGTTCTTGGTGGAATTAAGATTGCGGTTGCTCCAGGTGAATTATTTAGTACTTTAGGCGTTCCTTTGAAACAGGAAGGTATTGAAGTATTTGGATATGGAAATGGATATTATCTATATCTTGCGGATGAACATTCTTATGATAAAGGATTCTATGAGGCAATGTGTTCTCCATTTGAAAAAGGTGTTGGAGAACTATTAATAAAAGAAATGAAAGAGAGAGGGAAAACATTATGTCAGTAACAAAGAAGTATTTTGCATTTTTACAAGAGAAGATGGATGAAATTGTTGAAAAACAAACACCGAACATCGAAAAAGCAGCAGAATTGGTCGCAAATAGCTGTGAAAATGGTGGACGTTTCTATGTATTTGGTTCAGGACATTCTCACATGGTTGCGGAAGAAATTTACATCCGTGCTGGTGGATTAGGTTATGTAAAAGGAATTTTACCTCCAGAATTGATGTTGCATGAAATGCCAAATAAATCTACTTGGTTGGAACGTTTAGATGGTTATTCAACAGCTTTAGTAGATTTATATAAAATTGATGAAAAAGATACGATCATGATTATTTCTAACTCAGGTCGTAACAATGTCCCAGTAGAAATGGCATTAGCTGCTAAAGCAAAAGGTGCTAAAGTTATTGCTATGACATCTTTACGTCATAGTAAACAAGTAACTTCACGTCATTCTTCTGGTAAACGTTTATTTGAAGTTGCAGATGTAACGTTGGATAACTGTGCAGACAAAGGCGATGCATGTTTCTATGTAGATAACTTTGATGTTCCTACAGGTCCTACAAGTGATGCTACAGGAATTGCAATGGCACAAGCATTGATCGTTACGGTTATTGACCGTATGGTAAAAGATGGATATCAACCTCCTGTATTCAAGAGTTCAAATGTCGATGGTGCTGATGACTACAACAACGAGTTGTTTGACAAGTACTACGGTTATTGGAAATAATGAAGGCAATATTATTAGCTGGTGGTAAGGGAACAAAAATGTTCCCTTTTACTACACATAGACAAAAATGTTGTTTACCAATCGGCAATGTTGCAAATATTCGGCGAATTGTTGAACAATTAGAACAGGAAGAAGTATCAGAAATCGTTGTTGTTTTACAGGAACAGGCACAAGATGTAGTTGCAGAATTAGTTGGTACAAAAGTTCGTTATGTATTTTCTATGAGCTTGATCGACACGTTGGCTCAGGAAACACAGGAAGATTGTTTGATTTACTATGGAGATATCGTGACTGATCAAAAAACGGTTCATGAAGTTTTATTAATGGATGGTAATGCCGCTTTGGTTCAACCGGTGAGTGAAGAACTTCATTCTCAGGATTACTTATGTGCAAATGTTGTAGATGGTGAATTAGTGACGATTTATGGACACCCTAGAGGAACTTATGCAAATCACCGTCTTGCTGGATTATATATATTAAGAAAAGAAGTATTACAATTGATTGCTATTACCAGAATGGGATTTGATTCTATCAATTGTGGACAAATGCCTGATCATGATTATCATTTGGAAAATACAATGCAAATGGCACTTGAACAAGGCATAAACATTCATGCTGTTGTCAGCCATGATGTCATTGATTTAGATTTCCCATGGAATATATTAGATGCAAATCAATGGTATTGTCAGAAACATGTGGCAACAAGAACAGAAGATGAAATTGATCCATCAGCAAAAATCTCAGAATCAGCAATCATTCGTGGTAAGATCAAATTAGGTAAGAATAGCGTGATTGGTGATCATGTCATCATTAAAGGGAATTGTGAAATTGGTGATGATGTAAAGGTTGAAGATGGTGCGATTCTTTATCCAAATTGCGTGATTGGTAATGGTTCGGTAGTAACGGACCATTGTAAGATCAATGCTGAAACTGTAATTGGTCCAAAAAATAAAATTGGTTTTGCGGCTGAATTTGCTGGAGTAACATTTAAAGGAGTTGCACAGGTACATGCTAGTGAAATGTATGGTGTCATTGGTAATTATGTAGATGTAGCGGCTGGATGTGTTTGTGGTATTTTGAAATTTGATGATCAAAAAGTAAGTCAAAAAGTAAAAGGAAAACGTTATATTACAAAAAATACCAATATGGTCGCAATTGGTGATTACACCAGAACAGGAATCTGTAATACGTTCTATCCTGGGGTAAAAGTAGGTTCTCATTGTGCAATGGGACCTGGCTTAGTAATTCAACATGATATCATGGATAATCAATTAGTGATGCCAAAGCAAGAAGTTGATGTGAAACCATGGGGAACAGATAAATACGGATGGTAAAATTAAACTAATTATAAAATCAGGAATCGCTTTTCATTTTGAAGAGCGATTTCTTTTCGTGATACGTTATCTACCCGAATGAATTGATTCCCTTTTTCGATCTTCAATAAGACATTTTCAATCTGTAAGGGTTCTCCCTGTATCTGCATTTCTACCATACCATTGGACATGTTCCTAACATAACCGGTACATCCGTGTTCAATGGCAATTTGATAACACCTAGAACGAAAACCAACGTGTTGCACACGACCTTCAAAAATAACGTAATAACGTTTCATAGTCATCCTCCTCATATTTTAATGTTATTATACTAGCAATCATCAATATTCTGCTAATTTTATTTAAAAAGTCTATGTTATGGCAACATATTCAAGGTATAATAACATAAATGGAGAGTGAATGAAATGGAAATTTGTATGGATGGTCATCATTTAACGATTGACCAAGTAAAACAAGTTGCACGAGATCGTGCTCGTGTTGTTTTGTCTATGGAGGCAAGACAGAGAATTCTAGAAGCAGAAAAAATGGTGCAACGCTATGTAGAGGAAGAACGCGTAAGTTATGGTATTACTACTGGTTTTGGTAAATTTGCGGACACCTATATTTCAAAAGAAGATACCGGCATGTTACAGAGAAATCTAATTATGTCACATGCTTGTGGTGTTGGAGATATTTTGGAAGAAGAAGTAGTAAGAGCTATTATGTTACTACGATTAAATAGTTTAGCTCAAGGATATTCAGGAATTCGTTTATCAACTTTTGAAACATTATTAGAGATGTTAAACAAGGATGTATACCCATTAGTCTATGAAAAAGGTAGTCTGGGTGCTTCTGGGGATTTGTGTCCTTTGGCTCATTTAGCTTTGGTATTGATTGGTGAAGGAGAAGCGTTTGTGGATGGTAAGCGTGTTTCAGGTAAAGAAGCGATGGAACATGCAGGGATTACTCCGGTATCCTTAATTGCTAAAGAAGGCTTGGCTTTAATCAATGGAACACAAGCTATGTGTGCGGTTGGAGTATTGACTTTATATGATGCCTTACAATTGAGTAAATGTGCAGATATGGCGGTAGCGATGTCGATGGAAGCACTGCATGGGATCATTGATGCATTTGATTTACGCGTACATAGAGTGCGTCCTCATCAAGGACAGATTCATACAGCAGAAAATGTTTTACATCTATTAGAGAATAGTGAGAATATTACACGACAAGGAGAAGCACGGGTACAGGATGCCTATTCCTTGCGTTGTACTCCACAAGTGCATGGAGCTTGTAAAGATGCGATTGCTCATGTGAAAGATAAACTAGAAATTGAAATCAATTCTGTGACAGATAACCCAATCTTGTTTGTAGAAGATGGAGATGCAATTAGTGGAGGGAATTTCCATGGAGAAAGTGTTGCACTAGCATTTGATTATTTAGGGATTGCCTTAAGTGAAATTGCTAATATATCTGAACGTAGATTAGAAAAATTAGTGAATCCAGCAATTAGCCATGGATTGCCTGCTTTCTTAACGAATCATGGTGGATTGCATTCAGGATTTATGATCGTACAATACTCTGCAGCAGCACTAGTGTCTGAAAACAAAGTATTGGCACATCCTTCCAGTGTGGATTCTATTCCTTCTAGTGCGAATCAAGAAGATCATGTTTCTATGGGAACCATTGGGGCAATGAAAGCTCGTAAGATTTTAAGAAATGCTCAAAACGTGATTGCGATGGAACTATTGGCCGCATGCCAAGGTGTGGATATTTTAGAACATGATACATTAGGAAAAGGAACACAATGTGTATATGATTGTGTCCGCAGGGTCGTTGATTATATTGATGAAGATGTGGTGATGTATCCAAATATTCATAAAGTAGCAGATTTGATCATAAATGAAACTTTAGTTAATTGTGTCAGTGAATATGTGAATTTACAGGAGGTGTAGAATATGATGTTAATTGATGTACCAAGTAAAAAACCTGAATTTATAAAAGGGATTCGTAGAGCTCCAAAACGGGAAGCGAAACTATCTAAGAGTGATATTGCCTTAGCGATTCGTAATGCATTGCGTTATATTCCAGAAGAATATCATGAAGAAATGGCTGCAGAGTTTTTAGATGAATTAATGACACGTGGTCGTATTTATGGATATCGTTTTCGACCAGAAGGACGTATTTATGGAAAGCCAATTGATGAATATAAAGGAAATTGTATTGAAGGAAAAGCAATGCAAGTCATGATTGATAACAATCTGGATTTTGAAACAGCTTTGTATCCATATGAATTAGTCACTTATGGAGAAACAGGACAAGTATGTCAAAACTGGATGCAGTATCAATTGATTAAGAAATATTTAGAACAATTAACGGATGAACAAACATTGGTTATGGAGTCTGGTCATCCATTAGGGTTGTTCCACTCACCAAAAAGTGCTCCTAGAGTCATTATTACGAATGGTTTGATGGTTGGTGAAGTTGATAATTTAGAGAACTTTAAGCGTTTTGCGGCTTTAGGTGTTGCCAATTATGGACAAATGACAGCAGGTGGTTGGCTTTATATTGGGCCACAGGGAATTGTGCATGGTACCTATTCTACGTTATTGAATGCGGCTAGAATGTTACATCCTGAACATAATGATATGAATTATTTGTTGTTTGTATCCAGTGGCTTAGGTGGTATGTCTGGAGCACAAGGAAAGGCTGCGAAGATTGCCAATGGAGTAGCGATTATTGCGGAAGTCGATATGTCTCGGATTCAAACTCGTTTTGACCAAGGTTGGGTGGATGAAGTAGTAACAACTAAGGAAGAAGCATTTAAGAAAGCAGCATATTATCAAGAAAATAAACAAGCAAGAGCAATTGCATATCATGGAAATGTTGTAGATTTACTGGAATATGCAATTGAGAAGAATATTAAGATTGATTTATTATCGGATCAGACAAGTTGTCATGAAGTATATGATGGAGGATATTGTCCACAAGGAATTAATTTTGAAGAACGTACCCGTTTATTAAAAGAAGATCGTAATACATTTAGATTGTTAGTTAATAAGAGTTTACGTTGTCATTTCGAGGCTATTTCTACACTACATGATAGAGGAACCTATTTCTTTGATTATGGAAATAGCTTTATGAAGTCTGTTTTTGATAGTGGTGTGCTGGAAATTAGTAAGAATGGGGCAGATGATAAAGATGGCTTTATCTTCCCAAGTTATGTAGAGGATATTTTAGGCCCTCATTTGTTTGATTATGGCTATGGTCCTTTCAGATGGGTTTGTTTGAGTGGTAAACAAGAGGATTTAGACAAAACAGATGAATTGGCAATGAGCTGTATTGATAAAGATCGTCGTTATCAGGATTATGATAACTGGAAATGGATCAAGGATGCGAAAGCGAACAATTTAGTGGTTGGTACAAAAGCTCGTATTTTATATCAGGATGCTTTTGGTAGAATGAATATCGGATTGAAATTTAATGAAATGGTACGTAAAGGTGTCATTGGTCCGGTTATGATGGGACGTGATCATCATGATGTATCAGGTACGGATTCTCCTTTTAGAGAAACATCTAATATTAAAGATGGTAGTCAATTTATGGCAGATATGGCAACGCAGTGTTTTGCAGGAAATGCGGCTCGTGGTATGAGTCTTGTGGCTTTGCATAATGGTGGCGGTGTTGGTATTGGTAAGGCAATCAATGGTGGCTTCGGTTTGGTTTTAGATGGTTCTAAACGTGTAGATGATATTTTGTATCAAGCAATGTTGTGGGATGTTATGGGTGGTGTTGCTCGTCGTAGTTGGGCAGGTAATCCACATTCTCTAGAAACGGTTGAAGAATATAATCGTTTGATGAAAGATACAGATGCTATTACGATGCCATACTTGGCAGATATGGAAATGATTCGAGCATTAGTGGATAAAGAGGTAGAATAAATGACAAAAATTGTTGAGTGTGTGCCAAATTATTCCATTAGTGAAGATACTTGTGGAATTGAAAAAATAATATCACCTTTTAAAGAAATTGAAGGTGTGGAATTAGTTAATGTTGAACCAGATATCAATTATAATCGTACAGTTGTTACCGTTATAGGAGAACCTGAGGCAGTGAAACGGGCGATGGTACAATCATGTAAGATTGCTTCTGAAGTGATTGATATGACAAAACATCATGGGGAACATAAGCGTATGGGAGCTACGGATGTAGTACCATTTATCCCAATTCAGGATATGAGCATAGAAGAAACCATTGCTTTAAGTGAAGCGTGTGCCAAAGAAATATATGAAGCATGCAACATTCCTGTCTTTTTGTACAATTTAAGTGCAAAGAGGGAACAATGTAAAAATTTACCGGACATTCGTAAAGGTGAATTTGAGGGTATGAAAGAGAAACTACAGGATCCATATTGGACTCCTGATTTCGGCTATGAAGTACATCCAACTGCTGGAGTTACAGCTGTAGGATGTCGTCCATTATTAGTTGCATACAATATTGATCTAAAGACAGAAGATCGTAAAGTAGCAGCGGCAATAGCACGGATGATTCGCTATTCTAATGGTGGATATCGTTGTATTCAAGCAGGACCTGCATCATTAGATGATCATGTACAGGTAACAATGAATGTAACGGATTATCATATGACTTCCGTTTATCGGGCTTATGAAGCGGTAAAAATGGAAGCAAAACGTTTTGGAGTAGAAGTATGTGGTAGCGAGTTTATTGGCTTAGTATCTTTAGATTGTATAAAAGATATTGCGGCATATTATTTACAAAAGCCTTCAAAAGATGATGTTGATTTATCGATGGATGAAATCATTGATGTTGTAGTAAAGAATCTACAAGTTCATGGGTTCTCTAAAGAGAAAGTGATTGAATATTATGTCAAATAAAGTAGTTTATATCAATATTTCTAAGTTATACAGTCTTGAGGGTGGCGTTCGTGTACAACAAGCGTTAAACGAAGTCGGTATCTATGAAGATGCCTATCTAAAAGTAGCGGATGGTATCATTTGCGAAATAGGATATATGAAAGACTTAAAGATTACCGATGAAACAGTAGTTGATGTAAAGAATCAAATTATGATACCGGGATTGATTGATGCACATAGTCATTTAGTGTTTGGTGGAAATCGTGTAAATGAGTATGCGATGAAGATTCAAGGTGCCAGTTATCTAGAAATCTATCAGGCTGGTGGAGGGATTCATTCAACGGTAAAAGCGACTCGAGATGCTTCGTTTACGGAATTGTACAAGAAAGCTGAAAAAGCGATTCAAGAATTCATGTCTTGTGGTGTTACTACTTTAGAAGCAAAAAGTGGTTATGGCTTAAATTATGAGACAGAATTGAAACAGTTACGAGTTGTGAAAGAACTACAAAAGAATGTACCGATTGAATTGGTTTCAACATTTATGCCTGCACACGCTTTGGAACAAGGAAAAGAAGCGTATGCTTATTTAGGTGAAATGATAAAGGAGGTATTACCAGTTGTAGTTAAAGAGGATCTTGCGGAATATATGGATTGTTTCTTGGAAAAAGGAATATTTGATGCAGAACAATCTATGTATATTTTACAAGCAGGAAAAGAAGCTGGTTTGAAAATCAAGATTCATATTGATGAGATGGAAGATATTGGTGGTACAGAGGTGGCTTGTGCTTTAGGTGCTACCAGTGTTGAACATTGTATGGTGACTAATGCTAAAAGTATGGATCAATTAAAAGAAAATGGAATTGTTACTGTGATTTTGCCAGCTACATCTTTTAACTTAGGAAAACCATATGCGAATGTTCCTTTAATGAAAGAAAAAGGCTTGATGATTGCATTATCGAATGATTATAATCCAGGTTCATGTCCTTGCACAGATAGCTTATGGATGGCTCGAATTGCTTCTCGTGGATGTCACTTGACGCCAAATGAGGTACTAAGCATGATGACAATCAATGCCGCAAAAGCCATTGATCGTGAGGATCGCATTGGTTCATTAGAAGTTGGCAAACAAGCTGATTTTGTAATTATGAATGTAGATAGTTTTGATGAAGTGATTGCTCATATGATGGCAAACCCTATCACGGCCGTTTATAAGAAAGGAATACGGATTGTCTAATGTTAGTAGAACAAAGTGTATTAGATTTTTTAGCTGAAGTAGATAAAAACAGTGCTGCACCTGGTGGTGGTAGTGTTTCTAGCCTTGTAGGTGCATTGGGTGTTTCTTTGACTAGAATGTATGGTTATCTAAGCATTGGAAAGAAGAAGTATTTGGCTTTAGATGAAGAGACACAAAAAGAATTTGAATCTTGTTTTGAAGCGTTAACTCAATATAAAGATTCCTTGGTTCATGGAATTGACTTGGATTGTGTTGCTTATCAAGAAGTCATGAAAGCTTATGGCTTACCGAAAGAAACAGATATAGAAAAAGAAGTACGCCAACAAGCAATAGCTGAAGCTATGGAACAAGCGATAGAGTCTCCCTATCGAATGATGGAAAATGCTTTGTCAGCTATGAGATTGGCTGAAAAAATGTTGCCATATGGCAATAAAAATGCCTTAAGTGATATTGGATGTTCGATTCTTTGTTTAGATGCAGCCATTCATGGGGCATATCTAAATGTTCGTATCAATTTAACTGATGATGAATCAATAGAGAAGTGGTCACAAAAAGCAGATACGATCGTAAATGAAAGTGAAAAGATACAGAAGCGAGTTTATCAAGAATTATTGAAACAATTATAAGACATAGGAGATATATACATGGAATTAAAGAAAATATCTATCAATATCGTACTCCCTTGTTTGTTGAGCTTAGTATTATCAACTTTAATTGTTTATGAAAGTATGCAAAGATTATTTTGATGCAATAAAAACAAAGAATATGCTTATCTAAGTAACAAACTAGAGAAAATGAGAAAAGAGTTATCATTCTCATTCGCAATTATCATTATTATAATAATCTTCCACTGGTTTTATTTAGCATTTGCATGTGTTTTTCTACCAATTGCCTTGATCGTACTTTCAGTAGCTATTACTTTTTATATATGTTGTAAACGACTTGTTAATAACCATTAAAGTGGGCACGCAATTTTGCGTGCCCTTTACTCAATCTGCTATAAATGAAAATCTTGTTTAAATGCCTCTAAAGCATCATGGAAACTAGAAAATATGGTTATATGATTGCTTGTTAAGCAACCAACTAAATAGGAGTTAAATCCGATTGGACATTCGATTCCGCTTGCTCCATTTCTTTGTAAACGCAAATCGTTAAAAACAGGATAAATTTTGAGTGGTTTGCCATTCATTAATTTTTCAATCGCATTTCCTAGTTCTACATAAGTACCAGCATCGTTACTAGCAAGTTCAAAGAAAAATACATTTGCTTTGTTTACATGGGAATAGTCTTCCACAAAAATTTCCTGTGAAGTAAGGATCTTGGTATTGTCAAATGGTAATTCGATTGGGTTTGCTACAAAAAACTCTTCAGTAGCAGTAGAGAGAGCTTCTCTCAATAGAGCACCTTCTTTTAATCGTTGTTGGATGTCTGCCTCAGTAAATAATGGGCCTGCATTATAGATGTAAATCATTTTATTCCTCCTTTTTTACCATCCTAATTCTTTGATCATCTTTGTTATTTGTTCTTGTTCTAAAGTTGAAAAAGTATTGATATATAGATAACGGTTTCCTTTATGAAAAACATATAATTTGTCATAGATTGGTTCATCTTCAATTCTTTGGTAAACCTCAACATCAAGAATGGTGTTATGACTAAATTGATAATATGAATCTAATGTTTGAGTAGCAAGAGGTCGTAATAACTCTACTTTTGGTTCAAAGTATTCGATATATAAGTATTCGGGATTGATGTTACAATCGTAATCGATTGGACATTCTTCTTTTGGCTCTAAACTGATATAGTTTGTATCATGACGCAAAAGGAAAGATTCTGCATGTTGATAGTAACTACTTTCTACTTTCCCTGTAATTTGTTCAGAAAAGAAATTAGGGTGATGAGGATCATACTTATAAAAAGGATTGAGATAGACAGCATCGTCAAAGGCTTTCATACAACACATCAAGCTAATAATGACAAGGGAAGAAACGATAAATAAGCCAGCCACTCCTTTGTTTTGTTTCAACACTTTTGGAACCACATTTACCAATAAGATAATAATTGGGAAGCTAACCATGATTAAACTAATAAGTTCCTCTTCTTTTACAAATAGATAACAAAGGAAAAAAGAAGAGAAATAAAGAATGATCATGCTAAATAATTGAATCCAAGTTCGAATCTTTATTCTACGAATCGATTGTTTCAAATGCTCAGGATGAATAAACGAAATACGGTTAACAAATAATGATATTGGAATCAATAATAATTGAAACAGGTATAACAATAGTGTTTCGTTATGACTGATTACATCGATGAGTACAAATTGTTGTGAATATAAATAACAGGCGGCTGTAATTAAAATTACGATAGGAATCAAAACATGTAGCAGTATGAGATTTTGTTGAGTTGATTTAATAGCAGAGTTGATCGTACTAGGGTCATCTGATAGAGGTGAACTGACACGATCACCATCATAAACAGTAAATCGTTTATCACTTGCAATAGGAATATCATCTTGTTTTTGTGTAGAATATACAACAGCATAATTATGAATTTGATTTGTTTTCTTATATGCTATTAAGTAACGATTAAACCATTGCAGTGCATATCCTTTCTGTGCTTGATCATTAAGATAATCTTCAAATATTTTTCTTTCATGAAGATTAAAGCGAATGAGTGATAACATGATTTCATCTCCTTATTTTACTTTACTATAGTAAAAGTTATTTAGAATATCAATAAAAAAAACAATAGCTTCCTATTATAGGAATCCTATTTTTTTGTCTTTACATCAAATGTCTTGCTTTTATTATATGTAAAATTCTTCTGCTGTTTCCAAACAATAGGCAGCAAGTTTTCCGCCAAATACACAACCGCAATCAATGGCGATGTGATTATTTTTGGTATAAATTGATCCAGGATGATCGTGGTTATTGATGATCAT
Source organism: Erysipelotrichaceae bacterium (assembly GCA_029227155.1). GTDB lineage: Bacteria > Bacillota_I > Bacilli_A > Erysipelotrichales > Erysipelotrichaceae > RGIG4607. The sequence goes on along the minus strand of JAQXZJ010000001.1, from coordinate 15,427 downwards.
AGTAGGGGTATGACCTGTGATCAAATATTTATCATCAAAATAGACTTTCGTGTAATCGGCTCTTTTAAAAATCATTTCGTATAATTCATAGTCATCAAGTGGGCGCAAAGGAGAAAAGTTTGATAATCCTGCATGAACTAACACATATTCTTTCTGATTCACTTCAATGTTTTCATACAACATGAAATCGATGAGATATTCATAGACTTCTTTCTTTTGTTCTAAAGAAAGTTGCATAAACTCATTGAGTGTTGTTTGCCCTCCATTTTGCATCCATAGTGAGAACTGTTTTAGTTGTTTCTCTTGTTCTAACTGTTTTATGCTGTCTTCGGTAATTTCAGTTAATAAGAATTTCATATTACAAGCAGCCATATATTCATGGTTTCCAATGATAGGAATTACATTATCTCTTTCCATCATGTCTAAAAGAACACGGATTGGGTGAGGTCCTCGATCGACGATATCTCCTAAAATATAAAGGGTATCCTGATCTTTTAAATCAATTTTTTCTAATAATTGGAGATACTTGTCATATTCTCCATGAATATCACTGATTACATAATGCATATTCAATTCTCCGTTTCTTGAAAAAAGAGAGATAACTCTCCCTAGTTTAACTCTACTTTGTATTGTTCAGCTGTTTTATGATGTTTCGAGTAAGTAGGATATTCTACAGGAATGTTAATTGTTTTATTGAACTTTGCACCAACGAGTTCAAATAATAATTTACTGTCTTTATCTTTTTTATCACAGACTAAATAAATATGACTCATTAATCGTTTTCTTGCAACTTCGATTAACATTTTATAAATAGCTGGTAAAGCTTTTGCAAAAGATCTTTCGAGTAAGCGTACTTCGATATGGCCTTCGTAATAAGAATGAGCTTCTTGTCCCATATAAATCTTACAAGTACCGATCGAGCATAAGGTATTGGTATCGATGATATTGAATTCATGATAAAGCTGAGTTGGTTGTGCCACCTCTTGTTTCCGTTCTATTTTCTCTAAACGATAATTGTCTTGTTCGTATGTTAACTGTTTTAATTCATAGCGTTTGCTTGCTTCGTTGATTTGTGTTCCAATATAAGCAAAAATCATACTTGTTCCTGATGCTAAAGCGATGTTTCTCAATGTATGTTTCTTTTTCTTTTTTATCATAAGGAAGTACCTCCATATTGATATTATAACACGTTATGGCAAGTCCTAGTGAAATATCTGGAAAGTTCTTATGTGGGTGTTGTATGATTGAAGTAGTCTAGTTTTAGATGAACAAAAATGAAGTCTAATCTTAGCATCGAGTTAATAGAGAGCGGAGGATGTTGGATGGAAAAGATTATTGGGTTATATTTGATACTGATCAATGGAATTGGTTTTTGTATTATGGGATGGGATAAGCATCAGGCAAAAGTTCATGGACGGCGGATTGCGGAGAAAAATCTATTTTTCATTAGTATCATTGGAGGCAGTATTGGTAGTTGGTTGGGGATGTACTATTTTCATCATAAGACGAAACATTGGCATTTTGTTTTAGGGATGCCGTTGATCCTGTTGATACAAATTGGAATCGTATATAGTTGGTTCTTTTTGTTTTGATAGAGGTTAATTATAAATTTTATGATTATTTTTGTATCAATTTTTGTTCTGTCGAAATAACAGAAAGAAACAAAAAAATGTGAATTTAATGTGTGAAATTAAGTAAAATTGTTGACAGAAAAATAATTCATCATATAATAAAATTGTTAAGCGCTTACAACAATATTAAGGAGAGGTGATCAAATGGCAGAACCCAATATCGTTCTTGCTCGTATTGACAACCGCCTTGTTCATGGACAAGTAGGTAATCAATGGGCCGGTGCGAGTAAAGCGAATTTGATTGTTGTAGCAGACGATGAATGTGCAACGGATGAAGTACAAAAGATGGTTATGAAAATGACTGCAGATTCTGTTGGCATCGGGATTCGCTTCTTCACAATTGAGAAAACTATTGAAATCATTCACAAAGCAAGTGCAAAACAACTCATTTTCGTAGTTTGTAAAACACCTGCGGCTATGCTGAAATTGATTCAGGGTGGTGTGCCTATTAAAGAAGTTAATGTCGGAAATATGCACGTAAAACCTGGAAAGAGAATTCTTCATGAAGCTCATGTTTATGTAGATGATCAAGATATGGCTGATTTTGAAGAAATGAAAAAAAATGGCGTACATGTTTATATTCAAATTACGCCAGGAGACAAAAAGTACACAGTATAATTAAATTAAAGGGAAAAGAGGAGGATTTCTTATATGGAAATTACATTAATCCAAGGTCTATTGCTAGCATTAGTAGGATTCATCTGTGCTCTTGATGGTGGACTTGAAGTATTCTATTGGTTTAGACCTATGGTAGTAGCATTCTTTGCTGGTATCGCATTGGGTGATGTTTCACTTGGCGTTGCTTGTGGAGCTGTTGCTGAATTATCTTATTTAGGATTATTAACAGTTGGTGGTACCGTACCTCCAGATCCATTGATGGCTGGTATGATGACTACTGTTCTTGCTTATACTACTGGACAATCTCCAGAAGCTGCATTGGGATTATCATTACCATTTGCATTATTGGCTCAATGGGTTGGTATTTTCTTCAATACTGCTTATACAGGAATTGCTCATAAATGTGATGAATATGCTGCAAAAGCTGATGTTTCAAGTTTCAATCGTATCGTTTTAACTGGTTGGTTTGTTAAAGCTGGCGTTGTTGCATTACTTGTATTCTTATGTGCATTTGCATTGCAAGCGCCTATCCAAGCATTCGTTAATACATTCCCAACATGGCTAGTTCATGGATTCGAAGTAGCTGGTGGAGTATTACCTGCTGTCGGATTAGGATTATTGTTGATGGTAACATTAAACAAAGACAATGTTGCTTACTTCTTCTTAGGATTCATTATGGCAACATTCTTAGATTTACCAAACGTATTACCTATCGCTGTTGTTGGTATTGCATTGGCTTATATTGACTATGCTCATAACAAAAAAGCGGATGATGTTTTAGCAAAAGTAAGTACTGCAAGTGTTGGAGGTGAAGAAGATGGCATCTAATTTAACAAAAGCTGGAAAACCAAGAGGCACATTAACAAAAAAAGATATTAACAATATGGCAATGCTTTCCATGTTGGAACAAGCATCATTCAGTTTTGAACGTATGCAAGCTCCTGGATTTACATTGGGCATGCTTCCTGCTTTCAAAAAGATCTATGGTGATTCTGTAGAAGATACAAAAGAATTCATGACTTATAACATGGAATTCATTAACACAGAACCTCATATGGCTACTTTCTTGATGGGTCTTATCCTTTCAATGGAAGAACATGGTGAAGATCGTAAATTAATCGAAGGTATCCGTAACGGTTTGTTCGGACCATTCGCTGGTTTAGGTGATGCTATTTTCTGGTTCACATTATTGCCAATTTCTGCTGCTATCTGCTGTTCGTTAGCACAAGATGGTTCTGTATTAGGACCTATCCTATACATTGCTATTTGGGCTGTAGCTGCATTTTCACGTATTTGGTTTGCACAATTAGGTTACTCAATTGGTGCTAAAGCCGTTTCTAAGATTTCTGAGCAAAGTAAATATTTAACAAAAGCTGCTGGTATCTTAGGTGTAATGGTAGTTGGTGGATTAATTCCTTCTTATATTTCTTTAGGATTCTCTGAAGAATTAACTTATGGTTTAGCTGGTGACACAGTACAAGGTATCTTTGATGGTGTCCTTCCAAACTTATTGCCATTGTGTGCAGTATTTGTAGTTTACTGGTTATTCTCTAAGAAGAGAGCTAACGTTTTAGCTATTATCTTAGGTATTATCGTTATCTCTATCTTGTTAGCATTCCTTGGCTGGATGTAATTTGATTTCAAAAGGCTCCTTAATGGAGCCTTATTCTTTAAGGAGGAAATATGATTAATTTCGATGAAAAAAAGATGCTAGAAAATGGAGCATATATTTACAACCAAAGAGAAAGGATTGAAAATATTGCAGATCAAGTGTGTAAGAATGGATTTGAAAATATTTTTATTTCTTCTGTTGGTGGTTCGCAGGCGATGATGGAACCATTTGAACAAATAATAAACGAAATGAGTAGTATACCAGTCTACTCTGTTTTAGCAAGTACTCTGGTATACACAGGACACAATCAGTTATGCAGTCATTCTTTAGTGTTCATGGCTAGTAAGTCTGGTGATACCAAGGAAACAGTTGCGGCTGCTAAATATGTAAAAGAAAAAGGGTGTACCATTGTTTCGATCATTGGGAAAGAGGATTCAATTCTAGAAGAACTTTCTGATTATAGTGTTATATATAAAGATGGTAGACCACAAGAACTCATTATGTATTTGTTGGTGGGAAGGATTTTATATAATCGAGGATGTTTTGAGCAGTATCCAAAATTTGCGGATGAATTGAGATATTTACCAGAGGTCTTAGTATCGGTAAGAAAACAAGCGGATGAACAGGCAATTGCTTACTGTAAGAATTATTATAAAGAACCATATAGTATTTGGATTGCTTCAGGAGATTTATGGCCTGTTTGTTATGCATATGCAATGTGTGTATTAGAAGAGAGCCAATGGATTCGCACCAAATCCGTTTCAAGCCCAGAATTTTTCCATGGGACACTAGAACTAATAGAAAAAGATGTTTGTGTAACATTACTAATTACGGAAGGCAAGACGAGAGAACTAGATCTAAGAGTTGAAAGATTTATTCGTGAATATAGTGATAAAGTTAATGTGTTTGATTGCAAAGATTATGTATATTCACATATTTCTGATGAATTTAGACCTTTGTTGTCTTGCGTAGTGATGAATGCTATTTTACAAAGAATTTCAAAAAATATGGAAGTGATCACGAACCATTCTTTAGATATTCGTCGCTATTATCGAACGGTGAAATACTAATGAAAACGATCAGTTTGTGTGATTATGTCTATGATGTTTATGAGAATTTAAAAATCTCTTATCCTGGTGGAAATGCAGCAAATGTTGCTGTAAATGCGAGTAAATTAGGCTGTGATAGTGCTTTTTTAGGGAATCTAGCGGATGATGTCTATGGAAAGCATATAGTATCTATTTTTAATCAATATCATATAGAACTGTCAAAGTGTAATGTGATTGCTAATAGTAGTACAAAAAAATGTATTCAAAATATCGTTGATTCCGAAAGACAGTTTATTAAAGTAGATATTCAAGACAATTGGGCGAATGTAATTCAACTACAAGAACAGGATATTGATTACTTACAAACCTTTGATGTAATCTTTACGAGCTGTAATGCTAAAATTGCAGATCAAATGTACAAGCTAAATCAAGTGAATGGTGTAGTTGTCTATGATTTTGGGGAAAAAGAGAAATATCGTACGAAAGAATATTTTGAGCAGGTTGTTCCATTTGTTGATTTTGCACAATTTTCGATGAGTGCTTGTTCGCTAGAACAAATTCAAAGTTTTGTTCAAAGATTTGAATGGCAGATCCCTATGTTGTTTACTAGAGGATCAATGGATCCAATTCTTTATGTTGATGATCAATTCTATTTTGGAAAAGTGAATCAAGTAAAGACGGTTGATACAATGGGTGCAGGGGATGCTTATATTACAGCATTCATTGTTTATTTGCTTAAGCAAGGATGGAAGAAACACGATAAAATAAAACAAGAATGGATAGTGGAAGCGATGGAACAAGCAAGTCAATATGCGAGTGAAGTATGCTTACTGTCCGGAGGGATTGGACATCCGTTGAAAGAGTCATGAGGGAGGTAATCAAGATGGCAAGTATTAAGGAATCCAATATGTATCGGGAAATTCATGATCAGCATCGTCATGTGGCAGATTGTTTACGGTTAAATGATGCAACATTAGAGAAGATCGCAAATGAAGTAAAAAGAAGAAATATTAAACAAGTCGTGTTGGTAGGACGTGGTTCTAGTGATCATGCAAATCTAGTAGGACGTTATGCTTTTGAAATCTATACGGATATGATTGCATCGATCGCAACTCCTTCAATTGTTACTCAATATCAAGGAAAGAGCGATTATTCGAATTGCTTAGTAATTGGTATTTCTCAATGTGGAGAAGCACAAGATGTTTACGAAGTATTAAAACGTTGTCAAGATCAAGGTGGAATTGCAGTAAGTATTACAAATGTAAGAGAATGCTTGATGTCAACGATTAAAGATTATTATATGAATCTAGAATGTGGGGAAGAAAAGAGCTTTACAGCATGTAAATCATATATGACGCAGATGACGTTATTATTAGGTTTGGTCGCTAAAATTTCCGATAATGAAGAATTAAAGCAAGCATTAGAGCAAGCACCAGCTGTGATTGAAAAATGCTATGGTATCGAAGAACAAATTCGTGGTATTTTACCAATGTATCGGAATGCTACTCATATTACTTTATATGCTAGAGGTTTATTATATGCTTTAGCAAATGAAGCAGAATTGAAAATCATTGAAAGTGCCTACTTAGATGCTAGATGTTATGCATGTTCCGATTATTATCACGGACCAATCTCAAATACGAATCGTTTTATGCAAAATATTTTCTATGCGGCTGATACAATGACTAATGATTCCACAATGGAATTACATAATAAATTAAGATCAGAAAAGAATATTTATACATTATTAGTAACGAATCGGGAAGATTTAGCTGTACAAGCGGATCATGCAATCCGTTTGCCCGAAGAATGTGATGGTATTTTAGGAGTATATGGTTGTGCTATTTACTCACAATTATTCGCATGTTTAATCGCCATCGAAAGAGGATACAATCCTGATTTCCCAGTGGGCTTAAGTAAGGTTACAGTTACACGTTAGAAAAGAAAATTCAATCTCATTTGATCATGGGTGAAGCTATGAATGCAATCGAAAGAAGACTTCAGATATTTGAAAAAATCAAACAAGAAAAGACGCTAGAAGTGAATGCCTTAAGTCAAATGTTTCATGTGACACCAATGACGATTCGTCGAGACTTGAAGAAATTAGAACAACAAGGGATACTAACAACAAATTATGGTGGAGCAGTTTTGAATGAGGGAGTATCACATGAACCATCTTTTGGTTTAAAAACAGGATATTCTCAACAAAGTAAAATTGAAATTGCTTATGAAGCAAGTAAGAGAATTCAAAACGGTGATTGTATCTACATAGATTGTGGAACAACAACACTAGAATTGGTACGTTTTTTAATGAATAAGGAAATTACGGTGATTACCAATTCATGGAAAGTATTATCACAAATTGATAATTTTAGCAAAATGAGGCTGATTCTTTTACCTGGTGAATATGACCCGATTAGTGAAGGCACCATCAGTTCTTCAACCGTATCCTATGTTAAGAATTATACAATTGATAAAGCATTTCTGTCGACTCAAGGAGTAGATGTTGATTATGGTATTACGGTTCCTAGTGATAATGATGCTCAAGTAAAATCAGCAATTTTTGCTCAAGCAAAAGAAAGATATCTATTAGTGGATCATACCAAATTCCAACAACGTTTTTTGGCAAAACATGGTAATTTAGAAGAGTTTGATGGGGTTATTGTAGATTCTAATTTAGATCATAAGATAGTTGAAGAATTAAAGCAAAAAGGAATTCATGTAATAGTAAGTCCAAAGATTAAGAAACGAACATCATGAGATGTTCGTTTTTGATATCTCGATGTTCGATTAACAGAAACAAACATTTATGACTAACAATATCGCAAAAAAAGATTATAATGAAAGTGATAAAAGGAGAGAGATATATGAACGGATTACTTAGTTTTGTACCCAAAAATAATGATTGTAACTTTGATAGAATTGAAAAGGCTCGTGATAAAATGTATCATCGTGTGGCTACTTTATGTCCACAACGTGCAGAAATTATTACGGAATCTTATAAAAAGTATGAAAATGATTCTTTTGTTTTAAAAAGAGCAAAAGCATTTCGTGACATTTTGGAACAAATGGATATATATATTGAACCAGATATGGTTATAGTAGGAAATCAGGCAAGCTGTAATTTTGCGGCTCCTATTTTCCCAGAATATTCAATTGACTGGATTATTGAGGAATTAGATGAGTTTGATAAAAGAAGTGGAGATAGTTTCCAAATCACAGAGGAAACAAAACAACGCTTACGGAATATTGCACCTTACTGGTATGGAAAAACACACAAAGATGAAGTATTAAAGAATTTATCAAAAGAAAACCGTTTAGCAGAAAAACAAAATGTATTGCATCGTGGTGGAATCAGCATGTCTGGTGATGGACATATCATTCCAAACTATGATTTTGTTTTAGAACAAGGTTTTATCGGAATGCAAAATATTGCGAAAGAAAAATTAAATCAGAGCAATTTAACGACGGAACAACAGGATTTCTATCATGCGGCTATTATCGCTATGGATGGAGCAATGTTGTATTGTAATCGATTTGCTAAATTAGCAAAAGAAGAAGCAGAAAAAGAAACGGATGAAAACCGGAAAAAAGAATTAGAAGAAATGAGTGTGATGTTCTCTCATTTAGCAACTAGTGGTGCAACCAGTTTCTTAGAAGCAGTGGAACTGGTTTATTTGGTTCACTTGTTGATGATGATTGAAAGTAATGGACATAGTTTCTCTTTTGGTAGATTTGATCAGTTTGTATATCCATATTATGAAAAAGATTTAAAATCAGGAAAAATCAGTAAAGAAAAAGCATTAGAAATCATTGCTCATTTCTTTATTATGACGAATAGTTTAAATAAGATTCGTCCATGGGATCATACACAATATAGTGGCGGATATCCATTGTATTCAAATTTAATGGTTGGTGGAGTTACGCCTGAAGGAAAAGATGGTACAAATGATATCTCTTATTTGTGCTTAGAAGCTATGGCGCTAACTGGTTTACCTGAACCAAACCTAAGTGCTAGAATTCATAAAAATACAAGTCATGAATTTATGAGAGATGTTGCAAAACTGATTCGTAAGGGATTTGGTATGCCATCTATATTCTATGATGATGTTTGTATTGATGCGATGATGTCATTAGGATTAGAAGAAGAGGTTGCTAGAGATTATTCTTCTATCGGTTGTGTAGAAACAGGAATTCCTGGTAAATGGGGACATCGTGCAACAGGAATGACTTATGTTAACTTTGGAAAAATTATAGAACTAGTGATGCATAATGGTATGGATCCAGTAAGTAAGATTCAACTAGTGAAACTAAATGGTAAAGAAGGTTCAGAGATTACTTATGAATCCTATGAAGAAGTATTTGATGCTTGGAAACGCCTGTTAGCATACTATACGGATTTGGCAATTGCTTGTGACTTAGTTTGTGACCGTTCTTTAAAAGTACATGATGCGGATGCGTTTGCTTCTTGTACCGTTAACTGTTGCTTAGAAAGAGGAAAGACACTGAAAAATGGTGGATCTGAATATGACTTTGTAAGTTCAAGTAATATTGGCCCTTCTGTAGTAGGTGATAGTTTAGCAGCGATTAAGAAATTAGTCTTTGATGATCATGTATTAACGCTTCAACAATTACAAGATGCAATGGATCATAACTTCGAAGGATTAGAAGGAGCAAGAATTAGAAAACTATGCCAAGGTGCACCAAAGTTTGGTAATGATGATGATTATGTAGATATGATTGTTAAAGATGTATACGAATCATATCTAGACTTACTACCAGGCTTAAAGACAGATCGCTTTAACCGTGGACCAGTGGGATGTACCTATACAATGTCAACCAGTAACATTACTTCTTATGTGCCAAATGGATTTGATGTCGGTGCAACACCAGATGGACGTTTAGCTACTATGCCATTAAATGAAGGATGTTCTCCATGCTTATCTGCAGATAAAGAAGGTCCTACAGCAGTTATTAACTCTGTGTCTAAATTACCAAATAAGAGAATGGCTGGTGGACAATTATTAAATATGCGTTTCTCTCCAACCAGTTTAGAAGGAGATGAAAACTTAGAGAAGTTTACTTACTTTATGGAAGCATGTAAAGTAAAGAACATTTTCCATAACCAGTTTAATATTGTGGATTCTAAAACATTACGCGCAGCAAAAGAACATCCAGAAGATTATCCAGATTTGATGGTGCGTGTTGCCGGTTATTGTGCTTTGTTCTCAACATTAATGCCAGAAGCACAGGATGCAATTATTGCAAGAACTGAAATGGTGTTGTAATGGAATGTGGTTTAATTTCAAAAATCCAAAGTTATTCAACAAAAGATGGACCGGGGTTAAGAACAACAGTATTTATGATGGGTTGTAACCTAAAGTGTAAATGGTGTGCAAATCCTGAAAATATGTTGTCAAAAAAACGAGTGTTCTATTTTAAAGAAAAGTGCAAAAAATGTGGTACTTGTGTGATGCAAAGCCATGGGGCAATCCAATTAACAAAGGATGGTTGTATCATTGATCGAGACAAGATTGATTTAACAGAAATGGTACCTGTATGTCCTTATAATGCCTATGAATTAATTGGCAAAGAGATGACGGTTGATGAATTGGTTCAGAAGTTATTGAGGGATAAGGAATTTTATGAATTTGGACATGGTGGAGTAACCTTTTCTGGTGGAGAAGCAGGTTTGCAGGCAGATTTCCTTGTAGAAGTGATGAGAGAATTAAAAAAACATCAGATTCATATTTGCCTAGATACTGCTGGTTTATTAAATAGTGAAAAACTAAATGCTCTATTAGAATATGTAGATATTATTTTATATGATATCAAGGCATTTGATGAACAAATTCACATGGCTTGTACCGATGTTAGTAATCAAGTTATTTTAGAGAATGCCAAAAAAATATCAGAACAAGTACCAATGATTATTCGGATGGTAATTGTTCCGGGTTATAATGATCAAATGGAAGACATCAAAAAGAGAATTGATTTTGTTGCTTCTTTAGATCAGGTGATTCAAGTAGATTTTTTGAAATATCATACCTATGGTATGGGTAAATATCAGAAGTTATCAGTTGAATATCCAATCAAAGATAACAAAGAAGTATCAGACGATCTTCTTGATGAGGTTATTTCCTATGCCCAGTCAAAGGGTTTGAAAGTAACAATTGGAGGATAGAAAAAGGAGTTTTATTGAACTCCTTTTTCATTTGGACATTTTTTCGTTGCTTGCTTCATTTTGCTGTCCGTTCCATTCTAATACATTATTAATTTTCATAATTGATTTTCGATATTCTTGTTCAAGCTGTTGTAGGTATTCTAATCCTTTAGGCGTAATACGATAGTAAACGCGTGTTAAACGTTTACCAACTAGAACTTTATAGTCACTGATGTAACCATCTCCAAGCAACCTGTATAAGATCGGATACATGGTTCCTTCTTTTAGATGCAAAAAATCATCGGTTAACATTGCTAGATCTTGAACCAATTGGTAACCATAGCAATCGTCAACACTTATAATTTTTAACAATAACATTTCTAATTTTAAAAATCCATTCGCAAGTCTTGCCATAAAATCAACTCCATGATAGCAATATATCACTAATAAAAAAAGAAAACATCAAAAAATTCCAATTTTTTCATAATTTTGGATTATTTTTCCTATTATATTACATAAAAAGGCATAAAATTTCTTTTTTTAAGAATTGTCGTATTAAGAGTGGGCAACCACAAAAAAGAAGTTCATATGAACTTCCTTTAAATTCCGTCTTCTTCATCGCTTGAGGGTTCTTCAACAGGTGCTAAAGAAAATTTTGCGACGCTTGTTTTACCAGCTTCTAAAGCAATGTTTGCTAATTGATCTAAATCTTCAATAGCAAAGCGAGACATGCTGGTTTCTAGCAACATTCCTAAGTTTGTACCACCAATAACTTGAACATTTTCTCTACTAGCAGAGATAATTGCAGCTGTTTTAAATGGTGATCCACCAATTAAGTCGCTTAGTACCAAAACTGCACTACAATGAGAAAGCTCATCCATTGCAGTTAGTAGTTTTGCTTCTAAGTCATCTGTTGACATTTCAATTGTAAAGTCAACAGCACGATAATCAGTAGGTTCTCCACCGATTAACTTTAAGGAACTTGTAATTCCTGTCGCAAAGTTTCCATGTCCTGTTACGATTAATCCAATCATGATTTTTCCTCCGTATTTATATTTACCTTTATTATACTATATATTTATATAAATATAGAAAAGAAGTTTCATGAATTGGATTTGTTCTTTTAGTGTTTTCTCAAATATTTTGCAGTAATCGTATTGCTGTTGGTAATCATTTCTTTAGGTGTACCTGTGAATACAACCTCACCACCCTTTGTTCCTCCATCTGGACCAATATCTATAATGTAGTCTGCTAGTTTCATAACATCTGTGTTATGTTCAATGACAATAACGGTATTGCCACGATCAACAAAGGATTCAAGTATATTCACAACCTTTTCTATATCTGCTAAATGTAAACCAGTTGTTGGCTCATCAAGAATGTAGATATTACCTTTCTTCCTAATGTTCTGTGCAAGCTTCACTCTTTGGCGTTCCCCTCCAGAGAAGGTAGATAGTGGCTGTCCAAGCGTGATATAGGAAAGGCCGACTTCTATTAATGCATTTAGCACAGAGGAAATCTTGGCGTTATTGGCAAAGAAAGGGACAGCATCTTCAACACTCATCTTTAATACATCAACAATCGTTTTTCCCTTGACTGTATATTTTAGTGCTTCATCGCTATAACGGATACCATTACAATATTCACAGACGGTTGTTACAGGTTCCATGAATACAAGTTCAGTAGTGATTGTTCCTCGTCCTTTACAATGAGGGCAAGCACCTTTGCCATTGAAGGTAAATAAACTTTTATCTGCACCAGTTTCACTCGCAAACACATTTCTGATTTCATCAAAGAAGCCAAGGAAGGTACATACTGTTGAGCGACCTGTAGCAGTGATTGCACTTTGATCAATCAGTACAACTTGTTGTTCATATTGTTTAGCAAAAACCTCACGAATCAAAGAAGTTTTTCCACTTCCTGCAACTCCTGTTACAACAGTCATAATACCCAGTGGAATATCTACATTAACATATTTTAGGTTGTGAAGATTGGCGTTTCGAATAGGAAGAAAGCCCTTTGGCTGACGTACATTTTCTTTTACCTTAATCTCTGATGAAAGAGCATTGCCAGTAATTGTGCCACTAATTAACAAATCTTCATAGCTTCCTTGAAATAAGACCTGTCCGCCATTTTTACCAGCTAAAGGGCCAATATCAATGACCTCATCTGCGATACTGATAATATCTTTATCGTGTTCAACAACAAGCACGGTATTTCCTTTATCACGTAAATTTTTTAAGAGTCTTGACATTCTATGAACATCTCTTGGATGCATACCTGTGCTTGGCTCATCAAAGATATAGATCATTCCACATAGAGAACTGCCCATATATCGCACCAGTTTAAGACGTTGTGCTTCCCCACCTGAAAGTGTTGAACTTTCTCTATTCATAAATAGATAAGGCAAACCAATATCTATCATTCGATCAAGGGAAGCCTTTAGTTGTTCAATAATTGATGTTGCACGTTCATCATGGATGTCATCAAGCACCTTGCGTAGTTCAGAAAACTCCATTTCACACATATCGTAAATATTGTATCCATTGATTTTACAAGATAGAGCAGTAGGATTAAGACGCTTTCCTTTACAATCAGGGCACTCACATTCATATAAAAATCTTGATAGTTTTTTTAAGGTATGATCTGTTTATTCTTCAGCACTTTTCATAAGAAGAAGCCGCTTGAACTGGTTATAAATACCTTCAAGCTTTTTATCCGAACGCTCTCCACCTTTTGTTCTACTACCATATAGTAGAATATTCTGCTCTTCTACTGTCAAATCTTTCCACTTTACATCTGTGCGAAAATACTCTGGCTTTCTATATATCTTCCAATAGTAATTACCGTGGTTAAAAGCTGGTAGCTTGAAGAATCCCTCATCATATGTTTTTTCGGACTCAATTACATTAGCAATATCCAGATCCATAATTTTACCAATACCGGAACATGTTGGGCACATACCGTTTGGATTGTTGAAAGAAAAATAGGATGCAGGACCAATGGATGGTGTTCCAATTCTTGAAAACAGTAAACGTAAAAGAGAATACATATCGCTTATTGTACCAACGGTTGAACGAGCATTTCCACCTAGTCGAGATTGATCAATGATAACAGAAGAATTTAGATGATCGATCAATTCCACATTTGGTTTTTCGTACTTTGGTAATCTTCCTCTTACCCAAGCAGTATATGTTTCATTCATCTGGCGTTGACTTTCTGCAGCAATCGTATCAAAAACAATGCTTGATTTACCAGATCCTGATACACCAGTAAAAACAACGATTTTATTTTTGGGAATATCAAGAGAAATGTTTTTCAGATTATTCTGTTTTAAGCCTCTAATTTTAATTGGTTCTAACATAACATGTACCTCCTTGCCTTATCATAGTAAATAATACACTCTCCTGTAAGAGGAGAGTCAAGATATATGTTACAGATAGCACGAATTTAGAAGAATCTATATGTTACCATTTCTATACTGTAGATGATGTAGCTAGACATTGTTCTTATTCAAAATATCATCTTATGCGAATGTTTAAAGAAGATACGGATGAAGCATTACATCAGTTCATAAAACGTATTCGTCTTGAAAGAAGAGCTTGGAGACTTAAAGTAGAGAAAGATAAAAGCATTACAGAAATTGCTGTAGATTATGGATGTTCTTCTTCAAATTTTGCGACAGCATTTAAGAAACATTTGAATTTATGCCCAGCTAATTTTAGAAAAATTAGTGAACAAATGGTAGAAGAGAGTTCTTTTTCACATAGAATCTTATTTGATGAATTAGAAGAATCAGAAAAACTAATCACGGTAGAACATCTGGATAGTTTTATGGTTGTGTATGAGTGTAAGAAGGGTAATTATAATAATCTACCAGAAGAAAGGTCTCAATTTATAAAAAAGAACGAGCATCTATCTTCAGAAGATACGCTTTATATTGAATGTACGATTGATGATCCATCAATCACGGATGAAAATCGATGTATGTATGAACTGTGCTAGACAATTTCACCGGATCATCCTGTGTTGAAAGAGGATACAAGTATTCTTACACATATTTTTGATGGAGGAAAATATGCAGTGTATCCTTTTAAAGGATTTCCGCAGTTTTTTTATGGTATATCAAGAAGTGTTCTGTAGATGGTTATCAAAGACAGGAAATCAATTGGACGATAGGCCGATACTTGATATCTATCGAAATATAGGTGATGATGGCTATATGGAAATTGATATTTGCCTTCCATTGAAATGAATTCATAAATATAAAAAAAGAATTGTTCGTTGAACAATTCTCTCTAGCTTTATTTGTCTTTCTTAGTTTTAGTGAATGGATGTAAACACAATCCTTTCT